>CADEEA010000043.1 GCA_902826245.1 uncultured Alphaproteobacteria bacterium
AAATTCTACATCTGCCTGGAAGACGATCTGCTGCGCATCTTCGCCGCCGAGCGGCTCGATGCGATCATGCGCGGCCTCGGCATCCAGGAAGGCGAGGCCATCGTCCACCCGTGGATGAACAAGGCGCTCGAAACCTCGCAGCGCCGCGTCGAGCAGCGCAACTTCGAAATCCGCAAGAACCTGCTGAAGTACGACGACGTCATCAACGATCAGCGCAAGGCGATCTTCGAGCAGCGCATCGAATTCATGCGCACGGCTGACGTGGCGCCAATCGTCAAAGACATGCGCCATGACGTGGTCGAGAAGCTGGTGTGGCGCCACATGCCGGAGAAGGCTTATCCCGAACAATGGAATACGCCCGAACTCATGATCGAAGCCGATGAGATCTTTGGCTTCAACTCGCCGGTGGACCGCTGGGCGGCGGAAGAGGGGATCGCACAGCAGGAGATCATCGAGCGGCTGACCCGTGAGGTCGACCAGACCTACGCCCAGAAGGCCGCGATGCTTGGGCCTGAACGGTTGCGCGCGGTAGAGAAACAGGTGCTGCTCTCGGTCGTCGATATGCGCTGGCGCGAGCACTTGTCGCAGCTCGATCATTTGCGCTCAGTCATCCATTTGCGCGGTTACGCGCAGCGCGATCCGCTGAACGAATTCAAGACCGAAGCGTTCACCCTGTTCGAGCGCATGCTGCTTGACCTGCGCACTACCGTCACCCGCATGCTGCTGCGCTTGCAGATTGGCCAGGGCGAAGAAAATCTGCCGCGTCCGATGGCGCCGGCCCGCACGTTCGAGATTCACCAGAACCCCGACACCGGCGAAAACGAAATGGCTGTGCGCGACGCGCCCCCGCTTGCGCCCGACGACTTCAACCGCGAGGATCCCGCCACCTGGGGCAAAGTCTCGCGCAATGCCCCGTGCCCGTGCGGCTCAGGCAAGAAGTTCAAATATTGCCATGGCGCGGAAGTGCACGCTTAAAGCGATCAGCGGCGTTGCCTTCGGCTTTTGATGGCCGCCGTTTCTGGTTGCAAGGCTGACGAAGAATGGCGTCACGCTGAGCCTGTCGAAGCGCGACGCCGGCAAGGCATCCCGTAGGCAAAGCCGGGTACCGCGTTCTTGCCGGCGAGGACCAGGGCGGTCCATATTCGGCGTATGCACCCACATCTCACCCGTCGCGGCTTCGGAGCGGCCACTTTGACGGCGCTGGCCGCCTGCGCGACCCCGCCGCGAGGCGAAAGCGATCTCCTGATCCATGGTGGGATGATTTATACTGGGGTGGCGGCCAATGCGCGCGTCGAAGCAGTGCGCATCCGCGAGGGACGCTTCGTGTTTGCGGGAGCGCTCAGCGAGGCGCGGAGCGGAGGCGGCGCGCGAGAAATCGATTTACGCGGTGCAGCGGCGTTTCCGGGTTTTGTCGATTCTCATGTGCACCTAACCTATGTTGGCCTCGCCTCCATGGTGCTGGATCTGGTCGGCGTGGAATCCATCGCGATGCTGCAAACACGGTTGCGCGATTATGCGCGCGCGCACCCGGAAGGACCCATCATCGGGCGCGGCTGGATCGAAACGCATTGGCCGCAAGCGCGCTTTCCCACTCGCGCCGACCTCGACAGGGTGGTGAGCGACCGGCCGGTATATCTTGAGCGCATCGACGGCCACGCAGCGGTGGCCAACTCTGCAGCGCTTGCGCTCTCCGGGATTGGCGACAGCACGCCCGACGGCGAAGGCGGGCGTATCGAGCGCGATGCGTCCGGCGCGGCGACCGGCATGCTGATCGATAACGCAATGAGCCATGTATCGTTGCGCCTGCCTGAGCCGAATGCAACGCAAAAGCGCGAAGCGCTGCGCCAGGCCGCGCAGCTCTACGCGTCGCGCGGCTGGACCGGCGTGCACAACATGAGCACGAGCGGGGAGGAGCACAGCTCATTTTTCCAGCTCGCCATCGCTGGGCAATTCCCGCTGCACGCCGACATCTATTTGGATCCAGCCGCACCGCCGAGCGTGGATCCGGAATCGCTGTACATCCGTCGTCGAGGGGTCAAACTGTACGTGGATGGAGCGCTGGGTTCGCGCGGCGCGGCCTTGCTCCAACCCTATGGCGATGCTCCAGGTAACGGGCTGCTGATCACGCCGGTTGACGGCTTACACGCCATGTTGCGCGCGGCGCGCCGCGATCGAGTCCAAGTCGCGCTGCACGCCATCGGCGATCGCGGCAATCGCTTGGCGCTGGACGCGTTTCGCGACACGTTCGCCGACAATCCCGCAGCGCTGCGCGCCGCGCGTTGGCGTATCGAGCATGCGCAGGTGCTCGACGCCGCCGATCTTTCCCGCTTTGCGGAAATGGGCGTTATTGCCTCGATGCAGCCTTCGCACGCGATCAGCGATCTGCACTTCGCGCCTGCTCGCCTGGGCGAAACGCGGCTTGCTGGCGCGTATGCGTGGAACTCCTTGCTGCGTTCGGGTGCGATTATCGCCGGCGGGTCAGATGCGCCGGTGGAGAAGGGCGATCCGCTGATCGAGTTTTACGCGGCGTGCCATCGCCACGATCTTTCGGGTTTTGCTGGGCCGAACTGGCATTTGGAGGAGGCGGTGTCGCGCACACAAGCGCTCGCGATGTTCACGAGCGGGGCCGCGTACGCTTCTTTCTCGGAGCAGGAGCGTGGCACCATCGAAGTCGGCAAGCGCGCGGATATGAGTTGCTTCTCCGCTGACCTGATGACCTGCGCGACGGCAGAAATTCCACGCGCGCGGGCGGTGCTGACGGTGAGCGACGGGCGCGTGACGCACGAGGCGCTTTAATCTTGGACCGCCGGCGTGCGCCAATGCCTTTAGGTTGGAGCGCGCGGCTCCTGCCGCGCACTTTCGGCGGTGCGAACGCCAGGAGGTCGGACGTGAAATGGGGAGCGCGGCGCTTCGCGCCGCATGCGCGGCAGGAGCCGCGCGCTCCAACTTCCGAAAGTTCGCGCCTAAGCCGCTACACCCGTGCTCGGCGTCAGCGCAACGCCCGCTTCGTGCGGGTCGCGCAGCACGTAGCCGCGGCCCCAGACGGTTTCGATATAGTGTTCCCCGCCGGTGGCGGCGGCGAGTTTCTTACGCAGCTTGCAGATGAACACGTCGATAATCTTCAACTCCGGCTCGTCCATTCCGCCATAGAGATGATTGAGGAACATCTCCTTGGTCAGCGTCGTGCCTTTGCGCAGCGAGAGCAGCTCCAGCATCTGGTATTCCTTGCCGGTGAGGTGCACGCGCTGGGCGTTCACTTCCACAGTCTTGGCGTCCAGATTGACGGTGATGTCACCGGTTTTGATGACGGAATGAGCGTGGCCCTTCGAGCGGCGCACGATCGCGTTGATGCGCGCGATCAGTTCGTCCTTGTTGAAGGGCTTGGTCATGTAATCGTCGGCGCCGTAGCCGAGGCCGCGGACCTTGGTGTCGATGTCGGCGGTGCCCGAGAGGATCAGGATCGGCGTGTTGACGCGTGCTACGCGCAGCTGCTTCAGCACGTCATAGCCGTGCATGTCCGGCAGCGTCAGGTCGAGCACGATAATGTCGTAATCATAGAGCTTGCCGAGGTCGATGCCTTCCTCGCCCAGATCGGTAGAGTAGATATTGAAGCCTTCGGACTTCAGCATCAGCTCGATGCCCTGCGCGGTAGCGCTATCGTCCTCGATCAACAGAACTCGCATATCGCCCTCTCCGACCCCAGCGCTGATCACGCCGCCCCGAGGTTAATTTAACGGTTCGACTCAACCATTCACAGAATTCAATGAACGGAAAGTTAAACCGGACCAGTGATTCCAACTTTAGAATCGTATTCGCGAGCGCACGCAAGAGTCGGTGGTGCGAGAATTCGCGAACACCAGCGCTTGAGAAGATTCCGGCTTCGGAATCATCCGCGCGCTTCCCCGAAAAATCTAAACACGCTGTTTACCATGTCGCTGCATTTGCTGTGAGCAGATCATGCCAACGCTTCTCTCCCGCATCGCCGATGAAATCGAAGCGCTCGACCCGCGCCGCTTCGAAGGCCGCGTGACTGGCCTCTCGGGCGCTTTGATCGAAGCAAGCGGCCCGCAGGATGCGCTGGCGCTCGGCGCGCGAGCGACCATCCATGGCGTAAGACCGGTGCGCGGCGAGATCGTCGGCTTCCGCGGCGACCGCGCGCTGCTGGCGCCGTTCGATTCAATCGAAGCCGTCCGGCCCGGCGCGCGCGTGGCGCTGGATGGCGCGTCGCCGATGGTGCGTCCGTCGCGCGCTTGGCTCGGACGCATAATCGATTGCTTCGGCGAGGCGGTGGACAATAAGGGGCCACTGCCCGCCGGCCTCAAACCACGCCTGGTGCGCGGCGCGCCGCCTCCGGCGCACGCCAGAGCGCGCGTCGGCGAGCGCATGGATGTCGGCGTACGCGTGCTCAACATGTTTGCTGCACTCTGCCGCGGCCAGCGCATGGGCGTATTCGCCGGTTCTGGCGTCGGCAAATCTGTGCTGATGTCGATGCTGGCGCGGGGCGCGGCGGCGGATGTGATCGTGATCGGCCTGGTCGGAGAGCGTGGCCGTGAGGTGAAGGAATTCATCGAGGATACCTTGGGCGAGGAGGGGCGGCGGCGCTCCGTCGTCGTGGTCGCCACGTCGGATGAAACCGCCGCGCGCCGCCGGCTCGCGCCGCACATGGCGTGCGCGGTGGCGGAGCATTTTCGCGACGAAGGTCTCGACGTTCTTCTGCTGATCGACAGCGTGACCCGCTTCGCCATGGCGCAGCGCGAGATCGGCCTTTCCACCGGCGAACCGCCAACCACCAAGGGCTATACGCCCTCGGTGTTTTCCGAAATGCCCAAGCTGCTCGAGCGCGCTGGGCCCGGTTATGACGGGCAGGCGGGCTCGATCACGGCGCTGTTCACGGTGCTGGTCGACGGCGACGACCACAATGAACCGATCGCTGACGCCGTGCGCGGCATTCTCGATGGCCACATCGTCATGGAGCGCGCCATCGCCGAACGCGGACGCTATCCAGCGATCAATGTACTAAAGTCGATCTCGCGGCTGATGCCGATGTGCCACGCGCCGCATGAGAACGCGCTGGTCGCACGCGCGCGCGCGTCGCTCTCGCTCTATGGCGAGATGGAGGAATTGATCCGCATCGGCGCCTACAAGCCAGGCGCGGACGCTGAAGTCGACGAAGCGATCCGCGTGCGCCCGGCGCTGGAAGCGGTGCTGTCGCAGAGTCGCGACGAATTGTGCGATATCGAGGAAGGATTCGCGATGCTGGCTGAGGCGCTGGGATGAAGTCGCTCCGCACTCTGCTCAAAATTGCTAAGCGCGACCTCGATCTGCTGCGTCGGCAGCTCGCTGATCAGCTCGGCAAGCAGATGCTGGCGCATGAGCGCCTGCTGGGCCACGAGCAGAGCATGCGCGCGGAGCAGGCGCTTGCGGCGCGCGATTATGAGAGCGCGCGTGCCTATGGCGCCTACGCGGTCCGCGCCAAGGCGATATGTCAAGCGATCGAAGCCGAAAAACAGGCAATCGAAGCCGAGTGCGAACGCCTGCGCGCCCTGATCAATGAGGCCCATGTCGAGATGCGCAAATTCGAGCGCTTGCTGGAACTTGAAGAAGCACGCGAGAAGGCCAAGCGCGAAAAACGCGAAGCGGCGGAGTTGGATGAATATGCGACGCTAACGGCGGGGCGGCGGGCGGTTTAGCCCGCGTTCAGCACTTCCACTATCCGGATCACATCCTCATACGCTTGACTCTGCGGGTGGCGGATCGGGAGCGGCGTTTGCGCACGGATCGAGTCCGGCACGCGCGGGTCGCGGCAGATGGCGCCGGCGAATTTCGGCTTGAAGCCAAGGTACTCATTGCAGGCCATGGCGAATTGATCGAACACGCGCCGGCCCTTGTGGCGGTTCTCAGCCATGTTGACGATCACCCAGGGCACAACGCTGGCGCCCTGCAGGCGCAGCAATTTCACCATCGCATACGCGTCGGTGAGTGCGGTGGGTTCTTCGGTGGTGACTAGCACCAGCCGTTCGGCGGCGCGCGCGAAGCGCAGCACGTTGGGGTCGATGCCGGCGGCGAGATCGAGGATGATGCGGTCGTAATGAGGCGCTAGCTTCGTTAAACCAGTGGCGATGCGCGCGACGTCCTCGAGTTTTACCGCGCCAAGCGCGCCGGAGCCGGAATGCCCGGCGATCAGGTCAAAGCCACCATTGCGTCCGGGCCCGCCCATCACCGGCGTCACCGCCGCGTCCAGCTCCAGAAATCCGCGCACGACCGAATGCACGTCGGCCGTGGGGCGCACGCCCAATTGCACGTCGACATTCGCGAGCCCGAGGTCGCAATCGACCAGCAGCACGCGCTGGCCGCTGCGGCCGAAAGCGATCGAAAGCATAGTCGAGAGCCAGGTCTTGCCGACCCCGCCCTTGCCGGAAGCTACCGCATAGATCGACGCCGCGCGCGTGCGCGGGAGCGGCGGCTCGGGGAGAGCGTTGGCGCCTGACATAAGCGCGATATAGCGCCCGAAGGTGTTGCCGAGGCGTTAGCGCCAAGACGCGATTTGGTTAACGGGCAGTTGCCTCGTCACGCGTTCTTCACACTTGCCCCATCGCCTTAAGCCGCATTTTCGGATGCACTTCGCTTTGCCCCAGCACTGCGGTTGTCGGACGGAAGCGCTCGACCAGGGAACGCACAAACGGACGCACCGCGGCGGAGGTGAGCAGAACAGGGGTCTCGCCCATCTGCGCCGCGCGCTCGAAAGCGGCGCGTACATCGGCGACGAATTCGTGCAATTTCGACGGCGCCAGCGCGAGTTGGCGGTTCTGCCCTTCGCCAACCAACGCTTCGTTGAACGCCTGTTCCCAGGATTGCGACATCGAGATGATAGGCATCGCACCCTCCGCGTTCTTGTGCTGGTGGCAGATCTGGCGCGCGAGACGGGCGCGCACGTGCTCGGTAATGAGCACCAGGTCGTGCATCGAGGGCGCTGCTTCGGCGATGGCCTCGATAATGGCGGAGAGATCGCGGATCGAGACTCGTTCCTTGAGCAGGTTTTGCAGCACGCGCTGCACGCCTGACCAGGAGATGTGAGCGGGTGCGACATCGTCGAGCAGGGTTTGGGTGTCCTTCGGCAGATCCTTGATCAGCTTCTTCACTTCCGAGAAAGTGAGCAATTCGGCCATGTGCTCTTTGATGATCTCGGTCAGGTGCGTCGCGAGCACCGTGGCCGGATCGACCACCGTGTAGCCGCGGAAGCTGGCCTCTTCGCGCGCGCGTTCGTCGATCCAGGTCGCGTCGAGCCCGAAGGCCGGCTCCTTCACGGGCTCCCCGGGGAGCGCTATTCCGGCGCCGGTCGGGTCCATCGCCATCAGCGCGCCCATTTTGAGCTTGCCTTCGCCAGCGACCATCTCGCGTACGCGAACGGCGTAATGGTCGCTGGGCAATTGCATATCGTCGAGCACGCGCACCGCCGGCATGATGAAGCCAAATTCCTGCGCCAGCGACTTGCGTAGCACTTTGATCTGATCGGTTAGACGTCGCCCTTGCACGTCGTTGATCAGCGGCAGCAGCCCAAAGCCGAGGTCGACCCGGACGTCGTCCATGGCCAGGGTCGTGGCTGAAGTTTCCTCCGCCGGCGGGGCCGGAGGAGGGCCCTCAGCGGCGACTTGATCGGCGATGCGGCTGGCCTCACGCAAGCGCCACGCCAGCAATCCGGAAGCCCCGGCCAGCGCCCAGAACGGAATCAGCGGCATGCCTGGCAGAACGCCGACGCCGAACGCGCATGCCGAAACCACGCCCAGCGCCACGGGATAGGAGGCAAATTGCTTGGCCAGCGCCTTGTCCGCTGCGCCGTTGATGCCGGCCTTCGTCACCAGCATGCCGGCCGCCACAGAAATGATCAGCGCCGGAATCTGGGTCACCAATCCGTCACCGACGGTCAGCAGCGTGTAAGTGGTCCCTGCTTCCTCGAAACTCATGCCGTGTTGGAATACGCCGATGACGATGCCGCCAATGATGTTGATGAACACAATCAGCAGACCGGCAATGGCGTCGCCGCGAACGAACTTGGAAGCGCCGTCCATGGCCCCGAAGAAGGCGCTTTCGTCCTCAAGCGCGCGCCGGCGCTCACGCGCTTGGGTTTCGTTGATGAGGCCGGAGGAGAGGTCGGCGTCGACCGCCATTTGCTTGCCGGGCATGGCGTCCAAGGTGAAACGCGCCGCGACTTCGGCGATGCGGGTCGAGCCGCGGGTGATGACCACAAAGTTCACGATCACCAGGATCGCAAACACAATGACGCCGATGACGAACTCACCGCCCATCACGAATTGCGCGAACGCGGCGATCACTTCGCCGGCCGCGTGCTCCCCAGACTGGCCATTGGACAGGATCAACCGCGTGGTCGCAATATTGAGAGAGAGCCGCAGCAGCGTCGCCAACAACAACACGGCCGGAAAGGAGGTGAACTCAAGCGGGCGCTTGATAATCAGAGCGGTGACCAGAACCAGAATCGAGAGTGTGATCGAAATCGCCAGCAGAAAGTCCAGCAGCACCGCCGGTAATGGCACCAGCATGATCGCGAGGATCGCGAGCACGCCCATTGCGAGTGCGATGTCGCCGCGCATGACCATGTTGCGGACGTCGCCGAACGTAAGGCCCGGTTGCGGAATTTGGGTAGTGTCGGTCATGGGGCCGTCGCACTCTTTTGTTGTGGCTTCTTCGGGGTCCCGCGTGGGACATGCGCCCGGCGTCGCGCTTCGACAGACTCAGCGTGACAGCGTTCTTCGTCAGCCTGAGCTTGTCGTAGGCCGCGCCACCTCGGCCAGTCGACGACGATCCCTTTTCCCGCCAGCGCTCTCACGCTGCTTGCCCGGTGGGCGGCGGCAGCACCTTGACGCCTTCGTCGGCATAGAGCTTCAGTTTGTTGCGCAGCGTTCGGATCGAGATGCCGAGAATGTGCGCCGCATGCGTGCGGTTGCCGAGGCAATGGGTCAGCGTTTCCAGGATCAGGTCCTGCTCTACTTCGGCGACTGTGCGCCCAACCAAATGCCGCGCCGCGGCCTGCGCCGCTTCAATGGCGGCGCCAGTGGTGTCGCGCGCGCGGCCCACCGGCGCGCCGTCCGGCGCGCGGATCGCATCGGCGCCGATGTTCTCGCCGCCGGCGAGCAGTACGGCGCGGTGCATGGCGTTCTCGAGCTCTCGGACGTTTCCCGGCCAGGAATGCGCCATCACTTGTTCGGCGCCGTCCCTGGCGAGGCGTCGCGCCGGGCGACCGTTGGCGCGCGCGTATTTGTCAATGAAGAATTGTGCGAGCGCGGCGAGGTCGTCTTTGCGCTCGCGCAGGGGAGGGATGCGCAGGTTCACGACATTGAGCCGGTAAAGCAGGTCCTCGCGAAATTCACCAGCGCGCACCAAATCGCCCAGATCGCGGTTCGAGGTCGCCAGCACGCGAATGTTGACTGTTACAGGCTTGCCGCCGCCGACGCGGTCGATCACGCGCTCCTGCAACGCCCGCAACAATTTTGATTGCAGCCGCAGATCCATCTCGGAGATTTCGTCCAGCAACAGCGTGCCGCCGTCTGCCTCCTCGAATTTGCCGATGCGGCGCGCCACGGCGCCGGTGAACGCGCCTTTCTCGTGGCCGAACAATTCGCTTTCGAGCAAATTCTCCGGAATCGCCGCGCAATTGACGGCGATGAAGGGCTTGTCCTTGCGGCGCGAGCGTTTGTGCACATAGCGCGCGAGCACTTCTTTGCCGACGCCGCTCTCGCCGGTGATCAGGATCGAAGCGTCAGACGCCGCGATCTGATCGGCCATGGCGATCACCGCCTTCATGCGCGCGTCTTCCGCGATCAAAGGACGTTCGTCGTCGCACACCGCCGCCAGCACCGCCGCGATCAATTCCGGATCCGGCGGCAGCGAGATATATTCGCGCGCACCGGCGCGGATCGCGCGCGCCGCCATGTTGGGGTCGATGCCGACGCCGGCCGCGACTACCGGCACGACGATGTGCTCGGTTTCGTTGGCGGCGATCAGGGCAGCGATGTCCAGGCTTGCATCGACCATCAGCAGATCGGCGCCGCGCCCAGCGCGCAGAGCGTGCGTCGCTTGCTCGATAGTGTCGACGTGCGCGACCTTCGCGCCGTGCGTCATGGCGATACGTGTGGCGGCGGAGATCTGCCCGCCGAGCGAACCGACGATCAGGAGACGCATGGGGAAGTCCTTCGATTGCAAGGAGCGGCGCGGGATTCCCGGCTCGCGCGGGGAGAGGGAGACGCGTTAAGGATCACGCCGCGTCTCCGTCCTTGATGATCTCGGTCATGGTCACGCCGAGGCGTTCGTCGACCACCACGATCTCGCCGCGGGCGACGAGACGATTGTTGACGTAGATATCGATCGCTTCGCCGACTTTGCGGTCGAGTTCGATCACCGAACCGCGCGCTAGTCGCAGTAGCGAGGCGACCTCCATGTGCGCACGCCCGAGCACCGCCTGCACGCTGATCGGCACATCGTAGACAGCAGCGAGGTCGGTAGCGCTGCGTTCGGTCGCCGTGTCCGCGGCCGCCTCGGTTTGATCCGCCGAGAATTCGTCGAGTTTGAGATTGCTGCTCATGCCTGCCTCATTGCGCTGTGCTGAAAGCGGCGTCGATCAGCGCGCCAATGCGTTCGGCCGCGTCCTCCGCGCTGAGATGAAGAACGCCGTCCGACCAATCGATGGAAATTTGGCCGGCCGTCAGATTGGGGTCGGCGCGCAACAAGATGGCGCCGGAATAGGCGTGGGTCTCGCGCATGGATTCGATCCGGGGCTGAAGCGTTTCAGCTGCGCTCGCGGGGAGCCGGATCATCAAGCGCGGCTGATGACGCAGAGCGTCCAAAGCGGCTTCGATCGCGGCGGCGGCGTGTTCTGCGCCGTGGGCGTCGAGCGCGGCGCCGGCAATTTTGCGCGCGGCTGCAAGTGCAACGCGCGCTGCCTCGGTCCGGGTCGCCTGGCTTTCACCGTCGAGGCGCGAGAGGATGGCTCGTGCAGTCTCTGCCAATGCTTCCAGCGCCGCCGCTGAGCGGCGCTCAGCTTCCGCAATAGCGTCCGCTTTGCCGCTCTCATAGGCCGCTTTGCACTTGGCTTCGACTTCTTCCGGCTTTAGCGCGCGCTCAGCACGGACGATCGCGCCGTCAGGCGCAAACTCGGTCGTGAAGGCGTATTTGCGAATTTGGGCCATCAATAGATCAGCTCGTCTTCGGACTTGCCTTCCGACAAGACGATCTCGCCGCGCGCGGCGAGGTCTTTGGCGACTGCGACCATGCGGGTTTGTGCGGCTTCAACATCCTTGAGCCGCACAGGTCCCATGCCTGCCATGTCGTCGCGCAACAATTTCGCGCCACGCTCGGACATATTGGAGAAGAACAATTGGCGCAGCGTGTCTGAGGAGCCCTTCAGCGCAAGCGCAAGGTCTGACTTGTCGACGCCGCGCAGGAGGGTTTGCACGCCGCCTGCATCGAGCTTCCCGAGGTCTTCGAACACAAACATCAAGGCGCGAATGCGGTCAGCGCCCTCGCGGTTGCGTTCTTCGAGCGCCGTGAGGAACTTACCCTCGGTCTGACGGTCGAAATTGTTGAAAATCTCCGCCATCATCTCGTAGCTGTCGCGTTTGGAAGTGCGCGCCAGGTTCGACATGAATTCGGTACGGAGCGTGGTCTCGATTTTGTCCAGAATCTCCCGCTGCACCGGCTCCATTGCCAACATGCGCTGCACGCACTCAGCCGCGAAATCTTCGGGAAGCACGCTCAGCACCTTCGCTGCGTGCTCGGGGCGAACCTTGGCGAGCACGACGGCGACGGTCTGCGGGTATTCGTTCTTCAGATAGCTCGCGAGCACGGTTTCGTTGACGTTGGCGAGCTTGTCCCAAATGTTGCGTCCAGCCGGGCCGCGGATTTCCTCCATCAGCGTCTCGACCTTTTCCTTCGGCAGGAAAGCGTTGAGCATGCGCTGGGTCTGCTCGAACGAGCCCATCAACGAGCCCGAGCCGGACAACTTCTGCACGAAGTCGACGACAACGGCCTCCACTGTCGGCGCCGGCACGATGCCGAGCGACGACATGGTCTGCGACAATTCCTTGATCTCGTCTTCGTCGAGCAGGGCCCAGAGCTTTCTCGCCTCCTCACCGAGGCACAAAAGCACGATCGCGGCCTTTTCGATCCCGGACAACCGCGCCGCCTCGGCGCGTCCAGCTTCGGGCGTTGTGGCCTTCGGCTCCTCAGGCGCTTTGCCAGCCGCAGGTTTTGCGAGCGCGCTCATGGATCACATCGCATTGTTCAGCCAGCCGCGAATGATCTGCACCGATTCATCGGGATGCTGGCCGACGACTTCGGCGATCTTCTTTACCGAGGACGCGCGCACGCGGCCCTGAATGCGGGCAATGTCGATGGAGGGCTCCGGGTCGTCCTCGTCTGGCGCGGGCAGCGCCATCGCGCCGCCGCCAGCGAGTGCGGCCGCGCCAGCGGGGCCGGCAAGGGCGGGCGCACCGGCCCCGCCTTGGCCGCCGCGGATCAGCCCGCCGATCAACGGACGCAGCACGAAGAACACGAACGCCAAGGATGCAATCAGCATTGCCGCGATCTCGATGATGCGCATGACATCGAGATTGCCCATGAAATCGAGCATGCCTGGCGCGGGCGCTGGTTCCGGGGTCGCGGCGCGTGCGAACTGGGTGTTGACGACTTCGACGATGTCGCCGCGCTCCTGGTTGAAGCCCACGGCGGAGCGCACCAATTGCGCCAAACGCTGCATCTCTTCTTCGCTGCGCGGCTGATATTGCGGCGCTGCGTTTTCGCCTTCGCCTGGCGCAGTAACGCCATCGACGGCCACCGCGACCGAGAGCCTGCGCACCCGCCCGCCCTCGCTCACCTCGGTGCGGAGGGTGTTGGAGATTTCGTAATTGACGGTCTCCTGGCTGGTGGCGTCGGAGTTCTGCGCGCCTGCTGCGGGCGCAGTAGCGGTGGCGTCGGGGATGTTGGCGCCGGCGCTTGTTCCCTGGGAGCGCTCAGCGCTGCTGGAATTGCCTTCGGAACTTTGTGTCGACCGCACAACGCGCCCTTCGGGGTCGAACGTCTGTCTGCGCTCCTCGACACGGTTGAAGTCCATCTCTGCCGTGACCTGCACGCGCGCATTGCCGGACCCGACGACGCCTTCGACGATATCGGTGACGGTGCGACGAATGCGTTCCTCGACGGCGACTTGGCGTGCGTCGATGCCCTCGGCGGCGGCGCCTTCCTCGGTCGAGGCCGCTGCCAACAGTCTTCCGGTGTCATCGAGGATGGTGACACGGCTGGAGGAAAGCCCAGGCGTCGCGCTTGCCACCAGGTTCCGGATCGCGCGCACTTCACCGGCGCTTAATTCGTCGCGGCGCAGTTTCAGCACGATCGAGGCGGTCGGCTGCTCGGCGTCGCGCGAAAACAATTGGCGCTCTGGCAGCACCAGATGCACCCTGGCGCTGGCGATGCCATCGAGGGAGGAGATGGTGCGCGCCAATTCGCCTTCGAGCGCGCGCAGGCGGTTGATGTTCTGCTGAAACTGGGTTTGCCCCAACGCATCGGGCTGGTCGAAAATCTCGTAGCCGATCGAGCCGCGCGAGGGCAGGCCGTCAGCGGAAAGCATCATGCGCGCCTCAGGCACCCGCGAGCGGGCCACGAAGATCGAGGAGCCGTCGCCGCGAATTTCGTAGGGGATGTCGGCCTGGTCAAGCCGCTGGGTGATCTCGGTGGCCTCGCGCAGTTCGATCCCTGAGAATAACAGCGCCTTCGGCTCCCCGCCCATGCGCAGGAACATGGAGAACGCGATCGCCGCCACCACTGCGGTAATGCCGAGCGCCGCATAGAGACGCGTTGGGCCAGCTTTGAGAATAAAGTCGAACACGCTGTTTCGCTCGCCCCTGCAAACTCAGGCGAGCGCCCCGAGACCCCAAAGGGAATCACTAGGCAAATCTCACCGGTCGGCAGAAATTGCCCGGTGCGGTGTAAAGCGATGGTTAAGCATGTTGGGGAGAAGCGCCCTGGCCGAGCGCTGCTCACAAGCTCAGGTGCAACGTCAAAGGCCCCCACCTTGCGGCGGAGGCCTTTGTTAATCGGGGAAGGGGACGCGCCGAAACGCGTGAAATCAGGCCGGGACCAACCGGTAATGCTGGATGCGCGTGGTGCGCAGGCCCGGCATGCCGTGCTTTTCGATCGCCTTGCGCCAGCCTTCGAACTCCTCTTCGGAGAGCGAATAACGCTGGCACGCTTCCTCGGCGGTCAACAGACCCCCGCGGACAGCGGCGACCACTTCAGCCTTGCGGCGGATCACCCAGCGCGTCGTGCCCGGCGCCGGCAGGTCTTCCAAAGTGAGGGGGTTCCCGTCCGGACCCATCACCACCCCATCATAGCGGCGTTGCTTCTGCATGCGCCAATCTCCTCGTTCTTAGCCTCTCTTATAATTCAGATGACTAAAGAAACGACTAAGACGGCGCGCCAATAGGCACGCGAATCGTGTCTCGAATTAGAACACAAGTCTTCTTACTTGTTTCTTACCCGTGAGCGCGCTTCTAGCGTTTGATCATGAGCAATTCTTCCAGCATCTGGTCGGCGGTGGTGATAATGCGCGAGGAGGCCGAATAGGCGCGCTGCGTAGTGATGAGGTTGGTGAACTCAGCCGCGAGGTCGACGTTTGACGCTTCGAGCGCGCCCGACACGATACGGCCTGCGCCGCCCGCGTTCGACGCGTTGATATTATAGAGACCGGACTCCAGCGTGGTGCGGAAGGCCCCGCCCTGGTCGGCCTTGAGGCCGTTGGGGTTGAGAAACGTCGCAAGCGGCAATTGGTAAAGCGCGCGGGCGCGGCCGTTGGAGAATTGCGCGGTCAGGTAGCCGTCGCCCTCCAGCACGAGCCCAACCAGATCGCCCGGCGGCACGCCGTCTGCCGTGACGCTGGTGACGCCGAAGTTATTGGCGAACTGGGTCATGCCGGTGGTGAGGTCGATGTCCAGCGGCTGCGCGGCGGCGCCCGTGGTTGAGGCCCAATTTGCGGAGAAGCTCGATCCGATGGCGCCTGTGACGCTGGCGACCGTGCCGTCCGTGTTAAAGGTCACCGTGCCGCTCGCCAGCAGCCCGCCCGTGCCGGCGCCGCCAGTGACGGCTGTGTTCGGGCGCGCATAGGTCTCCACAACCCAGGTGTTGGGCGCCGTTTTGAGATAGCCGAACGCGATCGTGCGCGGCTCACCCAGGCTGTCGAACACCTCAAGCGAGCTCTCGAAATGCGGCGTGATCGTCCCGGTGGCGAGATCGCCCAGATCGTAGACGCCCTGCGCGCCGGCATAGGCGTCTTGGCCGGACTTGAGGTTGGCGTTGATCGTTACGTTCGCGGTGGGCTCCGCAAGGCCGCCGACGCCGGCAATGTTCACCGGTTCGATCGCCGAGAGCGAGGTGGGGGAGGAGACCACGCTGCCGTCGCTGTTTACCGGCCAGCCTTGCAGGAACAAGCCCTGTGCGTTGACCATGTATCCCGCGGCATCGATCGTAAACGATCCCGCGCGCGTGAACAGAACGCTGCCTCCGTTGGAAAGCTGCTGGTCGTTGGAGGAGACCACGAAGAAGCCTTCGCCGGAAACCGCAAGGTCGGTCGTCGAGCGCGATTGCTCCAGCGATCCTTGCAGCGAGATCTGCTGGCGCGTCAGCGGCAGCACGCCGCCGGCATTGTAGGTGGTGTTCGAATTCTGCGCGTTGACCAGCGCGGAAAAATCAACGCCGCTGCGCTTGTAGCCGACAGTATTGACGTTGGCGATGTTGTCGGAAATGACCGCGAGAGCGCTCGAATTGGCGGTGAGGCCCGAAACGCCCGCGCGCAGTGCGGTGTAGATCGACATTGCCTAAGCTCCATTGCCGCGCGGGGCGCGGGCGTGTGTTGTTTCCATGGAGCGCTTCTGCGCATGGTCTGGCGCCGGCGTTCGGCCGGCGCTGCATTGTCAGTCGTCGAGCACGGCGCGAACCAATCCAAGTTCGCGCGAGCCCGATGGGGTGATCACAAGTGGTGTGGTTCCGGAGAAATCGACACCGCGAATGGGTTCGCGGACGCTCATGGTTGCGTTGACTTTATCGCCCGTGGAGTTTTTCGCGGTGACGACAAGCCGGTAGATTCCCTCTGGGGCGAGATTGCCATTGGCGTCGCGGCCGTCCCAGGCGAAGGAGTGATTGCCTTGCGCGGTCTGGCCCGCGGTTTCGAAAATTTTGCGCCCGCGTGCGTCCGTGACAGTTAACGTCGCGTCTTCAGCTTGCTGCGCAAAGGAATAATTCCAGTTCGCGCGGCCATTCGCGAGCGTGGTGGTGTCGCTCTCGATCAGCGCGTTGCGACCAAGGTAAGAAAGCGCAGCGCCGGCGGAGGCCGCCTGATATTGCCCAGCCAGGCCTTCCAATTGTTGGTTGGTGCGGATTTGCTGTTCCACTTGGCTGAACTGCACCAATTGCTGCGTGAATTGCGTCGAATCCATCGGCGCCAGCGGGTCCTGGTTCTGCAATTGGGCGGTCAGCAGTACGAGGAAGCTGTCGTAATTTTCCGATAGGCGCGCGCGATCGCCAGCGGACTGGCTCGCTGGCGCCGCATCGGTTGCTATTGGAGAGACCATTGCCTGTTTCCTATGCCATCACATCGACGCGTACGCCGCGCCAACGTTCGAACCCGACCGGGCGCGCACGCGGCGCGATCACCGGCACTTCATCCTCCGGCGCGAGCATTCCTGACGCGTCGGCCCCGGCGCGCTCGCCGCTTGTCGTGCGCTCATCGCGCTCGCCCTGGCGCAGATCGAACGAGAGGCCGTTGTCGGCAAGCTCAAGTCCGGCCGACTGCAGGCTCTGCTCAAGTTCGCGGGCGTGGCGCGCGAGTTCCGCCAGCGCCTGCGGGTTTTCCGCTGAGATCGTCGCCGTAACGCGGTGATCGCGGCTGACCTCCAGGCGCACATTGACACGACCCAGCTCTGGGGGATCGAGGCGCAGGTCGAATTGCGTGTTGGCGCCGTTGAAGCGGCGGATGATCTCGCGTCCGACTTGCGCCGCTGCCGGCGCTGCGCGCTGTGCGCTCGCATCGGCGGCGCCGGATTGGGTGACGTGCGATGATGTGTGCGACGTCGCCGCTTCGACCTGCGCAGGGATTGGGGAGGGCGCTTCGGGGGCGGAGGCGCTGGCCGGCGCAACGTCCTTGGCTTGCGCGCCACTTTGAGGGGGCGTGGTTTTCGATGGCCCCTGCTTGTCGACATTGGTGCGGGGCGTCGCCTGCGCCGCGGCTTCGCCATCGGCTGCAGCGGCGGCTTCGGTGGGGGCGGCGGACAATTCGCTCCGGGGTGCGTTTTGGGACGCGTTCTGCAATGACCTCGCGGGCTGCGCGGCTGTTTGCAGCATGGGGAGCGCCTCGGGCGCTGGCTGATGTGTCGGTTGCGCCTGCGCTGCCGTGTTTGTCGGCGGAGGAGCTTGCACCGGTTCGCCATCCGCGGGCGCGGTTTGCATTTCCGGTGGGGAGGGGGCCTCCGGCGCTGCGTCGTTCGCCGCGGCCTGTGCGGCGTCGGTTGTCTTGGCGCGAGACTGCGCCTGCGATGGTGCTGGCGCTTGTGGTGCGATAACGGGCGCTTGCGGGGCCTCGGTATTGATGGATTCGGCGGCTTCGCCCGGTTGCGGCTGGGCGGCTGTATCCGGGGGCGCCGCGCCCAGCATCTGTACAAGAACTGGCGCCGAGGCGACGATCGCTGGTGCTGTCTGCGCAGCGCTGTCCTCCGACGCCTCGTCCCTGGCGATTTCGGTTTCGTTGGTTTCTTCCTGCGCCCCGGTTTCAGCGCGCCCGGTCGCTTCCGGCGGCTGTTGCGCATCGAGGTGCCGTTCGAAGCTGGGCGCGTCCGCTTCGGCGGCCGTCGCCTGCGGCCGCGGCGGCGGCGGAGCAGCGTTGACGAAGGCAGAGGCGGCGAAATCCATAAACGTCCCCCTCGCCGCTATGCGCGGCGGCGCTTCCAATCAGCAAGGGGCGGGCCACGTCGGTAACCATAAGAAAAACGCGAATAATCAAGCGACTAAGAGAATGGCCGCGGCCGGCATTTGATCCGGTTAGGCAATTGTCGCCGGTCAGGCAGGCAGAATTTGCCGGCTCTTAACCATGGCCCCGAGTTTGCGAGGAAGCCATCTCCAAAGCCTACCGCCGGCGTCGATCCGCGCCGGCGCAATGAGGAGAAAAATTTGTTCAATCAGGCCTTTAACCGGCCAGACGTGGCGTCAGAGCAGCCCCGCGCCGCTCGGCAAAATCAGCCGGGCGCCCGGCGCCTGTTGCCGAGGGCGGGTCCATGACCTCAATCAGCGCTACCTTATTATCGGGGCTCACCGGCTTGCGCGCGGCGCAAACCGGCCTCGCCACCGCCTCCCAGAACATCGCCAACGCTAACACGCCTGGTTATGTCCGCACCGAAATCACGCTGGCGCCGCGCAGCCAGTTCGGCGCCGGCTCGGGAGTGGACGTCTCCACCATCCGCCGCGCCGCCGACCGCTTCCTCGCTACCGCAAGCTACATTGCCGAAGCCGCGCGCGGCTCAGCTGCAGCGCGCGCCGACATTCTCGAACGCGCGCAGATGAGCTTCGGCGATCCGGCCAGCGCCTCTTCGATGTTTGCAGGTCTCGACCAATTCTGGTCGGCGCTTACCGAGCTTGGCGTCGATCCAGCTTCCTCGCTGCGGCGATCGGATGCCGTTTCCGCCCTGCGCGGAACCTATGACGAAGTGCATCGCATTGGCGCTTCGATCCAGGACCTCATCGGCGAAGCCGATCAGCGCATCGCCGACAAGATCACTGAGGCGCAAGATCTGATCGACCGCATCGCCGAGCTCAACGACGAGGTTCGCCTCAGCAAACGAACCGGCGCCGACGCCACCGGCGCCGAGAACGCCCAGTCCGCACTAATCGATCAGCTCTCTACGCTGATGGATCTGCGCGTGCTGCCACAGAGCGAGGGCGGGGTTCAGGTTCGCACCAGCGGCGGGGCGCTGCTGGTCGGCGTTCGCGCGGCGCAATTGAGCTACACGCCATCGAGCGTCCCATATTCGAGCCACGGCATTATCGCCTTCAACGAAGAATTGGGAACGCAGGCTAATCTTGAGCCCTTTCTGCTAGGCGGTGAGATTCAAGGTCTGTTGCAGGTGCGCGACAACGATCTCTCCGGCCTCGCCGAAGCGCTTGGCGGCTTTGCGGGCGCGCTCGGCGACGCCATGAACGCGGTGCACAACGAGAATACATCCTCGCCCGCCCTCAGCCAATTGAGCGGCCGCCAGACCGGGCTGCTCGGAACTGACGCGCTCGCCTTCACGGGCAGCGCTACAATCGGCGTCACGGATGCGACTGGCGTATTGCGCGAGCGCCTGAGTATTGATTTCGACGCCGGCATCATAACCAGCAGCGCGTCAAGTTCGATCTTCACCGCGGCCGGCGGCGACATCGACAGTTTCGTCGCCGCGCTCAATTCCGCGCTTGCAGCGGCCAGCCCCGCCGGCAGCGCGCAATTCGCCGATGGGCAACTTGTACTTGATGTCGCTTCGAGCGGGGGCCTCGTTGTGCAACAGGACGCAACCGATCCCGCGCAGCGGGCCGGGCGCGGCTTCGCGCATTTCTTCGGGCTGAACGATATGGTGTCGCGCCCCACGCCGCTTTTCTTCGAGAGCGGCGTACAAGGCTCTGACAGGCATGGCATGGCTGCTGGCGGCTCGCTGACCTATCAGGTACGCGACGCAGCGGGCCGCTTCGTCGCACTGCGCACGATCGCGGTGAGTGCGAGCCCGACGGCGACCTGGGACAATTTCCTCGACGACCTCAACACACCCGGGCTCGGGGTCGGCGAATACGGCGCGTTCTCCATGGATCCCGCCAGCGGGCGCGTGAGTTTCGCAAGCGGCGCCGGCGGCTATCAGGTGTCGCTGGTCAGCGATACCACCCAGCGCGGCGCCACCGGGGTTTCGTTTACGGCGTTGAACGGATTGTCGGCGGCGGCCAGCGCCGGGCGCTCCCAGGAGGTCGACGTCAACACCGCACTCGCGGCGGACCCAATCCGCCTCGCCGTGGGCAGGCCCAATTTAAGCGCCGCGCTCGGCCAGCGCATCATCGAGGCGGGCGACAATCGCGGCGCGGCCGCGCTTGTCGCCGCACGCGATTCCGTACGCGCTTTCCCAGCGGCGGGCGCACTCACCGCGCAAGCGACGACGCTCGCTACCTACGCCTCGCGTCTTGGCGGAGAGGCTGGACGGATGGCGTCGGACGCACAACGTGCTTCGCGCGGCGCCGATGCGGTGTCCGCGGCGGCCGACGATCGGCGCGCGCAGATCGAGGGCGTCAATCTAGACGACGAATTGTTGCGCATGACTACGTACCAAAACGCATACGCGGCCGCGGCGCGCGTCATTCAAGCCGCGACAGACATGCTCGATATCCTGATGAGCCTTGGATACCGGTAAGGAGTAGACGGATGCAAGGGCCGATGTCGCTTCGCTTTTCGACGCAAGCGCAAATCGATATACGTCGCATCACTAGCGAAATGTCGGACTTGCAGCGCCAAGTCGCTTCCGGCGCCAAGGCCAACGACCTTTCCGGGTTCGGCAGCTCGTCGAGCCGGCTGCTCAGCGCGCAGGGTTTGAAGGCGTCCGCCGATGCGCGGGGTTCGGTCCTTGGCCAACTCGATGCGCGCCTGGGGGTGCAGGGGACGGCCTTAGGCGAAGTCTCGGGCGCCAGTTCGCGGTTGGCGCAGGCGATTCGCGTCGCCGTCAGCGCCAATGACGGTCGTGGTGTCGGCATCGAGTTGGAACTCTCGTTCGGGAGCATCGTCTCCGCTCTCAATGAGGGCTGGAATGGCCAGCCGCTGTTTGCCGGCGAGCGCCTCGACGGCGTACCGATCAAGGTGGCGACGCTCGATGAGCTCGCCGCCTCCAGCACGCCGCAGGATATTTTCGACGAAGCCGAACGTCGCCAAAGTATCGACCTCGGCGCCGGCCCGCCCACGGAGATCGCGCCGAAGGCTTCCGAAGTGGCAGGCGGTCTGATGCAGACGCTGCGCGATCTCAAGCTCATGCTGGACGGCGCAGGCGGGCAGATCGGTCAACCGATCAGCGGCGCGCAATCGCTGCGTCTGCAGGAAATCGCCGCTACGCTCGAGAGCCATGCGGAGACAATCGTCACGGAAGAGGGCCGCACCGGGCAATTGCAATCGCGCTTCGCCGCCCAACGCGACCGCCTACAGGAGCGTTCCGACCTGCTGGTGAAGGAGATCGGAGACCACGCTGACGCTGACCTGGCGCAAGTGTCGATGCGCCTCAGCGCGCTGATGACGCAATACGAAGCGGCGGCAAAAACTTTCGCCGACCTTTCACAATTGAGCCTGCTGCGTTATTTGTAGGGACACACACTCATCGTGCAAGCGCCGTCAATTCCCGACGACAATGGGTGTGAATGTGTGTCCCCTTGCGCGTTTTCATGTCTGTACAACACGACGCGTGGGGTGTCGCCGTCCTTCCGAGGGGACACTTCCGGGGGGACACACACTCAATTTAGCCCTTGCGGGGGGTGGTGGCAGGTGTGCGATGAGTGTGTGTCCCTGGACGCTTCACTTCCGGGGGGACACACACTCAATTTAGCCCTTGCGGGGGGTGGTGGCAGGTGTGCGATGAGTGTGTGTCCCTGGACGCTTCCCTGCCGCTGATTTGATCCCTATATCTGCGCCATCGCGCCCCGGGCCTTGACCCCGGGGGGAGGAGAGAGATGAATTCCCTCGGCTTTCCCAAGCCGCCCGCTGAAACCCGCGTGGTCGCGGCGATGTCTGGCGGCGTCGATTCATCCGTGGTCGCCGCCATGCTGAAACGCGATGGCTATGACGTCATTGGCGTCACGCTGCAGCTCTACGATCATGGCGCGGCGGTGAACAAGCCGGGCGCCTGCTGCGCGGGGCAGGACATCCATGACGCGCGCCGCGTCGCCGCTGCCGCCGGTATTCCCCATTACGTGCTGGACTACGAGAGCCGCTTCCGCGAAGCGGTGATGGAGGATTTCGCCGACACCTATCTCGCGGGCGCGACGCCCATCCCGTGCGTGCGCTGCAATCAAACCGTGAAGTTCGCGGACCTAAAGCGCGTGGCCGAAGACCTCGGCGCCGATTGCCTCGCCACCGGCCACTATGTTCGCCGCGTCGAAGGCGACGCGGGCGCGCAATTGCATCGCGCCGCCGATGCGTCGCGCGATCAATCCTATTTCCTGTTCGCGACGACGCGCGCGCAGCTCGACTATCTGCGCTTTCCTTTGGGCGACATGCCTAAGAGCCGCGTGCGTGAACTCGCGGCAGAACTTGGCGTGCGCGTTGCCGAGAAGCCGGACAGCCAGGACATTTGCTTCGTGCCGAATGGCAAATATACCGACGTGGTCAAGAAGCTTCGCCCTGGTGCGGTTGAACCTGGCGAGATCGTCGATACCGAGGGGCGCGTCATCGGCGAACACGAAGGCATCATCAACTACACAATCGGCCAACGCCGCGGCCTTGGCATTGCGGCGGGGCAACCGCTGTTCGTGGTAAAACTCGATTCCGGCAAGCGCCGCGTCATCGTTGGCCCGCGCGAAGTGCTCGGCGTATCGCGGATGACGCTCAAGGACGTGAACTGGATTGGCGACGGGGACGCCGACGGCCGCGATATCCTGGTGCGCGTGCGCTCGACGCGACCGCCGGTAGCGGGGAAACTCGGCGCGTCGTCCATCGTCCTCGATACTCCGGAAGAGGGCGTCGCCCCTGGTCAGGCGGCGGTGTTCTACGATAAGCACTCCACGCGCGTTCTCGGCGGCGGCTGGATCGCGGCAACGGAGTCTTGAGCGTTATGGATTTGGCCGAGATACGAAAACTGCCCGGGATTGAGGCGATGCGCGCCATCATCTCCGGCGACTTTCCCCCGCCATCGATTTCGATAACGCTCGGCTTTCGTCTGGTGGAGGCGGAACTCGGTTTCGTCGCATTCGAGGGCGAACCAAGCGAGGGGGTGCTCAATCCAATGGGCGCGGTGCATGGCGGCTGGGCGCTGACTTTGATAGACAGCGCCTGCGGCGCAGCAGGGCACACCACGCTGCCCGCGGGCGTCGGCTACGGCACGCTAGAGACGAAAGCTAATTTCGTGCGCCCGATTGCGGCCAACACAGGAACGCTGCGCGCCGAAGGCCGCGTGCTGTCGCAAGGGCGCACTATCATCACCGCCGAAGCTAAAATCACCGATGCGCAAGGCAAATTGTACGCGCACGGAACCTCGACCTGCATGATCATTCGACCGGAGAACAAGGGATGAGCGAACACATTGTCATCGTCGGCATCGCGCGCACGCCGATGGGCGGGTTGTTGGGCGAGCTTTCGCATCTCTCCGCACCGGAGCTGGGCGCCGTCGCGGTGAAAGCTGCGATGGCCGAAGCCAAAGCCGATGGCGCCGATCAGATTATCATGGGCAATGTGCTCTCCGCTGGCCTCGGCCAAGCGCCGGCGCGGCAAGCAGCGCTCAAGGCGGGGCTCGCGAAATCCACGGAAGCGGTGACGCTGAACAAGATGTGCGGCTCCGGTCTTCAGGCAGTGGCGATGGCGCGGCAGGCGTTGCTGACGGGCGAAGCGAATTTGGTGATCGCGGGCGGAATGGAGAGCATGTCGCGCGCGCCGTTCCTGATGGCCAAGCACCGCGCGGGCCAAAAGTACGGGCACGATAAATTGTTCGATCACATGGCGCTTGATGGCCTCGAAGACGCCTACGAGGGCCAAGCCATGGGCGTCTACGCCGATCAATCGGCAAAAGATTATCAATTCACCCGCACGCAGCAGGACGATTACGCGCTGGAAACGCTGAGCCGCGCGCAGAGCGCGACCAGGGAAGGGCGCTTCAAACGCGAAATCGCGGCGATCGAATCCAAAGCTGGCGCGATCGACACCGACGAATTGCCTCGCAAAGCCAAGCCCGAAAAAATTCCATCGCTCAAGCCTGCGTTCACGCAAGACGGCACCGTAACCGCCGCGAACGCTTCCGCCATTTCCGACGGTGCGGCGGCTTTGGTGCTGATGCGCGCGGACGACGCCGCCAATCAGGGCAAGATTCCGTTGGCCCGCATCGTCGCGCAATCATCGCACGCGCAAGAACCTTCGAAGTTCACCTCCGCGCCGGTGCCGGCGATCCGCAAGGCGCTCGATCGCGCTGGCTGGAAGGTGAGCGACGTCGATCTCTGGGAGATCAACGAGGCGTTTGCGGTAGTGCCGTTGATCGCCATGAAGGAGCTGAGCATCGGTTTCGACCGAATGAATGTGAACGGCGGCGCCTGCGCGCTCGGCCACCCCATAGGGGCCAGCGGTGCGCGCGTGTTGGTGACATTGATCGCGGCGATGGAAGCGCGTGGCGCCAAGCGCGGCGTGGCCTCGCTTTGCATCGGCGGCGGGGAGGGGATTGCGCTTTGCGTGGAGCGGTGAAAGTCGTGCTTCGCACGCTTTGTTCGGCGTTAGTTCTTTGGGTTGGCGCAATTGGTTCGGTGCAGGCACAGACCCCCGAGCAGGCTGTCGCCATTGCCCGCGCCGAAAGCGTCGGCCGCGAACTTTATGAGCACGATCGGGCAGCCTGGTTGGCTACCGATGCGCTCTTTGCCGAACTGGGTGATGGCGCGCGTGAACGGTTGCGCGGGTGGGTGACTGAGCGACAGGGGGATTCAGTCGTCATTACTTTTGTCGCCGCCGGTTCGGAAGCGACCACAAGCCTCTATCGCGCCGTATATCGGGCCGGGAATCTGCAAGAGCGAGGCGAAACGAGTGAGCCACTAAGTGCGGCGCAACTTCGGCTCTATCGTGCGAGGGAAGCGGCGATCCGCGTCCCTGTCGAGTTTTGCTCCCAGGCATACAATTCCGTGACGCTTCCGCGTGAGGGAAGCGGCATTGTGGATGTCTATCTGATGCCGGGCACAACCGACCCAGGGGAAGTGCTGGTTGGCGGCTACCATCGCATCGCGGTGGACGAAGCCAGCGTTGTCGTCGAAACGCAGGCTTTCAGTCGCTCATGCCTGACGTTGCGCAAAGATGATCCCGCGATGCGGAATGCTGAGGAGGTGTTTCTTTGGTTTAGCCACATTGCCACAACGACACCGACCGAGACACACGTTTTCATCAACCTTTCGCAGGCTTTGCCGCTCTACGTTTCCACACAGTCTGGATTGTGGGCGCTTCGCGATGGTAGGGTGTCCCTCGAGCACGCCCCGCCGTGAGTAACCACAAGATCCTCACCCACTTCCGCGAACAAGCGATGTTCTGCACCGAGTACGGCTCGCCCTTCACCGGCGGGCTGATCGAGCGCATGGCGACCGACATTGAAGCGGACGGACCGACAGCGCGTTTGGTTGCGGGCTGGCACACCGATGCGCGCGCCGATGCGCTGTCCTTGCGTCTCGCGGGCGCGCTGCACGCTGCTGTGCTGACTGCGCGCGGTGACGCGCTCGCGGCGGTCTATCCTAAGCCTACGCCGGATTGGAGCATGGACCAGATTTGGCCGCTGGCGCGCGCGTTTCTCGAGCGCGAGCAGGCATGGGTGCGCGACTTTTTCAAGTCCGCACCGCAAACCAACGAAACCCGCCGCTCCATCGCCCTGCTCGCGGGCTTTCTTGCATTTGCGAAGGATTGGCGCGGGCCGATCGACATGTTGGAGCTCGGCGCGAGTGCGGGGCTCAATCTTTATTGGGACCGCTTCGCCTATCGCACGCAATCGTGGAATTGGGGCGGGGCAAGCGCGGTGGTGATTGATACGGACTGGCATGGCCCGGCGCCCCACGTGGAAGCCGCGCCCAATGTCCGCCATCGCGCCGGCTGCGACCTCAATCCGCTCGACCTCAACGACGCAGAAGCGGTGTTGCGGCTCAAATCCTATATCTGGCCCGATCAGGCCGACCGGCTCGCGCGCTTCGATGGCGCGGTGCGGTTAGCGAAGGAAAGCAGCGTCAAAGTCGAGCGCGCCAGCGCCGAGGAATGGCTTGCGCGCAAGCTCGCCGCCCGTGCGGATGACGCCGCCACAATCGTGTACCACTCAGTGTTCCTGCAATATCCCCCGCGCGAGGTACGTAAAGCGATTGTCGCCGCCATCCGCCAGGCCGGCGAGCGCGCGACGCCGCGGGCGCCGCTGGCCTGGGTGCGGCTTGAGCCGGAAGCAGTGACCGATGGCGTCGAAAACGGCCTGCGCTTCGTGATCGACCTGCACACCTGGCCCGGCGGCGAACGCCGCATTCTTGGCTATACCGACGGCCACGTTCGTGCGCTCTACGCTCAATATTAGCGTTTTGTGACCTAGCGCGCCCTCGAGGGAGCGCCGCCAAGTCAAACGCCGTCCGCCAGCACGAACCCGAACACCGGATAGGCGCGCCGGCCCAGCGCGCGCGCCTGCACGTTCCAGACCCGCACCGTGCTCCAATCGTTGCCGGGCGATGCGTCCTCGACCAGAGCGCCGAAGATGATCTCGCCGCGGCCCTGCCAGTTGGCGTGATCGATCAAAATCTGGCGCGCGTTCAGGATGCGCGCGACCACGCCGACATGACCCGCCTCGGTGCCGCCCAGAACGATCACCGTGCCCTCCGCGGGCGCATGCGAGCGGCGATAGCGGCCTTCCGCTTGGGTCCACCAGGTGCGCGCATCCCCGTAAAGCGCAACGCCGCTGCGCTCGCGCGCATAGGGGACGCATTGCAGCGGTGGCCCGGCTGTGCTGACGAACGCCTTGGGCGCGCTGGTTTTGGT
The DNA here is from genome assembly GCA_902826245.1 of uncultured Alphaproteobacteria bacterium. Classification (GTDB taxonomy): domain Bacteria; phylum Pseudomonadota; class Alphaproteobacteria; order Caulobacterales; family Aquidulcibacteraceae; genus Vitreimonas. The sequence goes on from CADEEA010000043.1 coordinate 26,780, forward strand.
TGGCCCCGCATGCGCAAGTGCGGGGCCGAGGCTTGGGCCTGGACGCGCAGCGGCGATGATGCCAAGCGCCGCCAGCGCCGCCAAAGCAAACACCGCGTCCGCCCGCTTGAACGCACGCAGGAGCTTGAAGGGCGCAAAGCGCATGCGGGCCGCGTAACATCGCGGGCGGGGTGCGGCAAGCGACGGAAAATTTAGGTGGGAGGCTCAGCGCGGCGGGCGTCGCTCTTTGCCGTGCCAGATGCGGGTAATCACCACGGTGTCTGGCGTCACCCGATAACGGACGACGCGGAAACGGTCGAAGCGATCGAGGTCACGGCGCGCCGCTGGGCGCAGCTCGACCGTACGCTTCATTTGCTTGCGCGCTTGGCTGCGACGCGCGCCTCCAACTCGTCGAACGCCGCGTCAAGCGGGATACTCTCACCGGGCTCGTTGAGGCGGCGCTCGTCCTCTTCCCAGTCGAGTTCATCGACATGGAACCAGGATTCCACCGCCTCCTGCGCTACGGCCTCCCGCGTCACGCCGCGCGCCTCGGCTTCGTCGGCTAAGCGCTTCTCTGTCGCTGGATCGAGTTGGATGGTAATCGCCATGGTAGCGAGATTTAGCACAACGCGCCCGAGCCGTCATCCTGGAGCGCACGCCGCGCGCGTCCGGAATGAAAAAGAGCGCTTGTCGCTTTTCTTGACGTGAACCCAAGCACCGCGCTGGCGTCCACCCCATCAAGCTCAGGGTGACGCCAACCCTTCTTCGTCAGCCTGAGCGTGTCGAAGGCCGCACCATGCGCGACCAGCGGTCGCGCGCTCCAACCTTCCCACGTTAGCGTCACTCTGGACCCACCGTCATTCCGGCCACGCGGAGCGTGAGCCGGAACCCAGGAGATCGTCGAGCAGTGTGTTTGCCCCTGGGTCCCGGATCGCGCGCAAAGCGCGCGTCCGGAATGACGGGTTAGGATAACCACCAAACGCCGTTGCCGCCAGCAAGTGCGTTGTCGAGCCAATTCTCGTACCACTCGGTGAAATTCACTCCCAGCGGGATGAAGCCTTGATCCGAGCCGCGGCTATCGAACCACATTGTGCCGTGCGCGGGACCGGTAATTACTAGGCGATGAAGGTGACCGCACCCTTCATCGCACAATCCCAGCATGCCGGACGCCTCGCGATCCCAATCGCGCTCGTCGTCATTTTGCCCATTGTAGGGATTGTAATACTCGGTCCACTGAAACGGTTCAGCGAGGTAAGCGTTCACGGCTTGCCTTACGGGTTTCAGCCCGTGCGCCGGTCCCATCCCGCCAGAGGCCACATGAGTAAGGAAGTCGCGATAGTCTGATGGAAACTGGATACCGATGCGGCTCTCGATCTCCGCGACCTCCGTGCGATGAAGGCGCGGCTCAAGCAGCCATCGGTGATCTTGCGCGCCGAACACCTGGCTGCGCGGCTTCCCAAACGCCGTCAGGGCTTTGATCTTTGCGGAGATGCGTAGGCAGTCTTCGCTCAATGAAGCCCCTAATTATCCAAAAAGCTCCGCAGCTTCCGTGACCGGCTCGGATGTTTCAGCTTCCGCAGCGCCTTCGCCTCGATCTGCCTGATCCGCTCGCGCGTTACGGAAAATTGCTGGCCTACTTCTTCCAAAGTGTGATCGGTGTTCATCCCGATCCCGAAGCGCATGCGTAGCACGCGTTCTTCGCGCGGGGTGAGGGACGCCAGCACGCGCGTGGTGGTTTCGCGCAGATTGCTTTGGAT
>CADEEA010000044.1 GCA_902826245.1 uncultured Alphaproteobacteria bacterium
CCGTCTCCCGCCCAACGCGTTCGATGCGGGCGAGGTAGAAATCGCCCTTCTTGTCTTGCACGATTTGCGCCTGCTCAATGGATGTAAGGCCAGCGCTTTTCAAAAAGCCCTGAACCGCCTGCTCCGGCGCGCCCACGCGCGGGCCTTTCTTCTCTTCGTTCACGTCGGCGGCTTTGCCCGGCAGATCGTCGATCATTGCGCCGATGCGGCGCGGCGTGGAGAAGGTCTTGATCGTTTTCGCCTCAAGCCCCGCGGCCTTCAGCTTCTCTGCAAGCGCCCGCGCGAGGTCCTCCTCCGCGCGCTTCTGCATGCGCGCAGGGATTTCTTCGGAGAAAAATTCGATGAGGAGTTGGGGCATCAGAGTTTTTTATGGCTGCCATCGCACAGCGGCGCGCCGGCTGTTTGTTTGCAGCGGCAGAAGAACACAGTCTTCGTTTCCGGCGCTTCCCATTTGAGCGGAACAAAGCTCGTGCCCTTGTGCGAGCCGTCGCAGAAGGGCTGTTTCTGCGATCGCCCGCAGGCGCACCAGAAATAAGCCTTGCCGACTTCGACCTCAACGCCCACGGGCGTTGTTTCGGCGATCACAGGTTCGTCATTCATATTTGGCTCTCCGCCCATTGGCTCGCGCAGCCCTTCGCCAGCTCGCGCACGCGCGCGATAAAGCTTTGCCGCTCGGTGGGCGATACCACGCCGCGCGCGTCGAGCAAATTGAACAGGTGCGAGGCCTTCAGCGTGTAATCGAACGCCGGCAGCACCGCGCCTTCTTTCAGCAAGCGCGCAGCTGTCGCTTCCGCATCGGCGAACCAGCGCAGATTCATTTCTGGATCGGAGAGTTCGAAATTGAAACGCGATTGCTGGCGTTCGTTTTCCAGAAACACATCGCCATAGCTGAGCGGATAAGCGCTATCGGGCGCGTTGAAGGGCATGTCGTAGACGCGGTCATAGCCCAGTACGTACATGGCCAAGCGCTCCAGCCCGTAGGTGAGTTCGCCCGACACCGGGCGCACATCCAAGCCGCCGACTTGCTGAAAATAAGTGTACTGGCTCACCTCCATGCCGTCGCACCACACTTCCCAGCCCAGCCCCCAGGCGCCGACAGTGGGGTTTTCCCAATCGTCCTCGACGAAGCGGATGTCGTGCAGCAGCGGATCGAGGCCGATGGCGGCGAGCGAGTTGAGATAGAGAAGCTGCAGGTCCGGCGGGTTCGGCTTCAGGATCACCTGGAACTGATAATAGTGCTGCAGGCGGTTGGGGTTTTCGCCATAGCGCCCGTCCTTGGGCCGGCGCGAGGGCTGCACATAGGCCGCCCGCCAGGGCTTGGGGCCCAGCGCGCGCAGCGTGGTGGCCGGGTGCAGCGTGCCCGCACCGACCTGCTCGTCATATGGCTGCAAAATCGCGCACCCCTGCCCGGCCCAGTAAGTCTGGAGCGTCAGGATCACGTCCTGGAAACAGCGGGGCGAGGTCGCGGGCATGGGGCGGACGGGTAAACGCGCCCGCCCCTGGGATCAAGCGTTCAGCGCCGGCGCAGCCAGAACACCAACCACCAAATCGTGTAACCCAACGCTGGCAACAGCATCGCCGCGAGTGCGCCGGTCAGAAAGCCAGCCTTGGCCTGCGAGGCGCCCCACCAATCCAACAGCAAGGATTCGGCGGCTGAGGCTGGGCTCAACAGCACGAAGAGCAAGAGCGCGCCCATCGCCGCCAAACCCAGACTACCACCCCAATACCAAGCGACATAATGCGCGCGTTGCGCAAACTCATCGAGCGTGGCGATCCAGCCAATCGAACAGGCCAGCGCGATTGCAGCAGCCGAATAGCCAACGCCGTTGGCGATCATTTGAAGATCGCCGTCAAGCTGGCCTGCCAGCAAGCTCACAGCAATCATGACGCCAAGGCCCGCGCCCGTGCCGGCAATAAAAGCAGCTTTCTGTTTCTCGCGGCCGTTTGGGGTCGATTCCGATCTGGATACGCTCATGACAATTCCCCTTTTCACTCCGCCGCCTGCGCGGCCTCGTCGTTGAAGAAAATTTGTTCGATTGTCAGCCCGAACAGCCCCGCAATCTTGAACGCGAGCGGCAGCGAGGGATCGTATTTTCCCGTCTCGATCGCGTTCACGCTCTGGCGCGAGACGTCCAATCGTTCCGCCAAGTCCGCTTGGCTCCAATTGCGCTCGGCGCGCAGCACTTTGAGGCGGTTCTTCATTGGTAGCGGCGGCGAATGAAAAAAGCGGCGACGCCGTGGACGAACATGATCGCGGGCAACACCCAGATCAGCGCGCCTTCAAACACTGGAAAATCCGCGAAGCTCTCCAGAAATCCATAAGTCAGCGCCGCGAAGCCGACGACCCCAGCTGCGATCACCAAGGCGTCGGACTGCACGCGCCGCTGAAATTCGTCGAGCCCGCCGAAAAATCTCGCATAGGCGCGCAGCATCATCAGCACTGGCGCCGCCGAGGCCAGCGCCAGCACAATTGCCACCCAACGCGGCGGCGCCAAGTGTCGCGCCGAGTACACGCTGATGACGATGATCCCGACATAAGCCAGGGTCGCCAGGATCATCTCGCGGTGGTAGCGGCGCGCGACGGCCCGAGGCGCGGCGGCGGTTTCACAGATTTCGGAGGACGCGCCCATCACACGCCCCCTTGTTTGGCGGCGACCATCAGGGCGATGAGCAATCCCACAATGATCGCCGTCCAATTGACTTGCCTGCTGCACATGTCCGGCTCTCCATCAAGTTTCCCTGTCCATAAGACAAGCTTACTTGATAGTCAAGCGTCATTTACATTTTGATTTGCTTGCTCGCCTGAATCCACCCATCGTCCCCCCATGGGCATTTGCGGGATTGACGAAGCCGGGCGGGGACCCTGGGCGGGGCCGGTGGTCGCCGCGGCGGTGATCCTGCCAAAGAAGGGCCGACCCAAAGGGCTCGCCGACTCCAAACAGCTCAGCCCGGAGGCGCGCGAGGAACTTGCAATAACGATCCGCGCCTGCGCCCAGGTCGGCGTCGGGCTCGCGAGCCCCGAAGAGATCGACAGGCTCAACATTCTGCAGGCGACTTATCTGGCCATGCGCCGGGCGCTCGCCGCCCTGCCGCAGCAGCCTGCGGCGCTCTTAATCGACGGCAATGCCGCGCCGGATTTTGGTTTGCCGACGGAGACGATCGTCGACGGCGACGCCTACGTCGCCTGCATTTCCGCCGCCTCGATCATCGCCAAGGTCGAGCGCGACGCGATCATGGCCGAACTGTGCGCCACATATCCCGGTTACGCCTTCGCCAAACACAAGGGCTATGGCACGCCCGAACATCAGCGCGCGCTCGCGGCGCTGGGCCCCTGCGCGATCCACCGCTTGAGCTTCAAGCCGGTGCGAACCGCGCTGGAAGCGCGCGCGGCGTAGCGGAGTGACGGCGCCTGACCCACAACATGTAGAGGCGCCAAAAAATCAGCGGCCCAATCATGGTTAACGCAGCGGCAGACTCTTGATTCGCCGAGTCCGCTCACGGATGATTCCTCCACAAGGGGACGTCCATGGCCGCGCGGCAGCTCAGAGACAAAATCATTGAAGGCGATTGCATCGAGGCAATGGCCAAGCTGCCCAAAGGCTGCGCCGATCTCGTCTTCGCCGACCCGCCCTACAATATGCAATTGGGCGGGGAACTCACGCGGCCGGATCAATCGGTCGTCGATGGCGTCGACGATGAGTGGGACAAGTTCCAGGATTTCGCCGCCTACGATCAGTTCACCCGCGCGTGGCTGACCGAAGCGCGGCGTTGCCTGAAAGACGACGGCGCGATCTGGGTGATCGGCGCTTATCATAACATCTTCCGCGTCGGCGCGATCATGCAGGACCTGGGCTTCTGGATCTTGAACGACATCGTCTGGCGCAAGACCAATCCGATGCCGAACTTCAAAGGCACCCGCTTCACCAACGCGCACGAAACTCTGATCTGGGCGTCGAAGTCGAAGCAGTCGAAGTACACGTTCCATTACGACGCGCTGAAAATGCTCAATGACGATTTGCAGATGCGCTCGGACTGGACGCTGCCGATCTGCACCGGCGCCGAGCGCCTGAAAAACCGCGAAGGCGCTAAACTGCACTCAACGCAAAAGCCAGAAGCGCTGCTGCACCGCGTCGTCCTCGCCACCACGCGCCCCGGCGAAACCGTGCTCGATCCCTTCTTCGGGACAGGCACGACCGGCGCGGCGGCGAAGCGGCTAGGCCGGCATTATATCGGCATCGAGCGCGATAGCGCTTATGCCGACGGCGCACGCGCGCGCATCAAGAAGGTAACGCCCGCCGCAGCAGAGGATCTGATGGTCACACGCTCCAAGAAAGACGAGCCGCGCGTGCCGTTCGGGCAGATCGTCGAAGCAGGCTACGTGCGCCCCGGCGACATGCTGGTCTCGCCTGACGGGCGCTCGAAAGCGCGCGTGCGCGCAGATGGATCGTTGGCGATCGGCGACGTCACCGGCTCGATCCACCGCATCGGCGCCCACGTCGCCAATGCACCCGCGTGCAATGGCTGGACCTTCTGGCATCTGGAGAAACGCGGCCAGGCGCCGCAAAGCATCGACCTGTTTCGCCGGGAGGTGAGGCGGCAGATGGCGATGGGGCCGGGAGTGTGACTTATGCCGCTCATGAACTTTGGCGCGCGTCAGTCTGGCTCGAACGCTAGCCCGGCGTAAATCTCGGCAAGCGGCAACGCTACATCAATCGCGGCAAGCGGCAGCGCAGCGTCGAGCCCCTGCAGCTCTTCGTGTCCCCAGACGCCATCGCCGCGCCGAGAGAACAGCAACACGATCGGCTTATCGGGATCGATCAGCGCAACGTGCATGAGGCTGGCGACGCTCTTGTATTCCTCCAGCTTGCGGAAGCGGTCGGTCTTGTGCGTTGAGGGCGAGAGCACTTCGAACGCAACTGTTGGCTGCGAGGATTCCATTGCGTTGGCCGCTGTGGGGCCGCAATCGACAGTGACATCCGGTCGGCGTATTGTGTCCTCATCGATGCGCAGCGCCTGGTCGGCGGTATGGGGCGAGCATGGGCCGCCCCGCAGTCGCTTATCCAGGGCGACAATCAGACGAACAACAATCGTGTCATGGCGGCGGGTCGCCCCTGTCATGGCGCGGGTGGGCATGCCCCGCACCAGCTCCCAGCGCCCTTCCTGATCCAGGCACCAATCCAGGAACTCGGCGGCCTTCATGAGCTTGAGCACAGGCGCGTTCATGGGGGGAGGATAGCGTACACTATCTCGGCTCGCAATTTTCTTCCGTCATTCCAAGAGCCCCTAGCAAGAGATCAATCCATGAGCCTAGGCGCCATGGCACGTCATAGGCGGCTACTTAGCGTCGGCCAACCCGCCGCTACGGACTGGGCTGAACGTGCTTCAAGAAGCGCACGTAAATCGAGGACGCCAGCATGCTCAGCACCGCCTTCTCGGGAGTCACGCCACGAACTTCCGACATCGCCGGATCAATGCGGCGGTCGATCACGAGCTGATTGGCCTGGCTGGCGTGATACAAGTGCGCGAAGTGGCTGCCCTGCACGCGCTTCTGTCGCATCCACAGAAAGCGCGCGTCCAAGGTGAGATTGCACCCCGTCGTGCCGGCGCAGATCACCGCCGTGCCGCTGCGCGTCCCTGGGAGCGCAACCCGCCATTCAGGACGAGTCGTATCCGCTTAGCGGCGTCTTCAATTGACGTGCGCCGCCATCTGCATGACCATCACCCCATGGCTGAAGCCAAGGACACAAAAAGCGTCGAAGCCGCGCTTGCGAAAGCCGAACTGCTGGCCGCGATTACCGATGCGGGGCGGGCGCGGCTGGTGAAAGCCGGCGTTGCGGTGACCGTTGAACCCGGCGCGCTTCTTTTCGCTCGCGGCGACAAAGGCGATGCGCTTTATGTGCTACTCGATGGAGAGGTCGAGGTGCGCGTGTCCAACGAGGCGGGCCGTGACGTGCGCATCGCGGCGCTGAAGCCTCACGCCTTGATCGGCGAGATGGCGGTGCTCGACGGAGGCGCGCGCTCGGCCGACGTCGCCGCCATCCGCCGCTCGCGGTTGCTGCGCATTTCACGTGACCAGGCCGTTGCAGCGCTGGAAAGCGAGCCTAAGGCGCTTCTGAAACTCATCGCTGAGATGAGCCGACGTCTGCGCGCCGCGGACGCGGCGTTGGAGGACTCACAATTGCTCGATCTCGGCGGGCGCCTCGCGCAGCGTCTGCTCGAAGAAGCCGGCGACGGCGTGCTAGTGACGCTCACCCAAACCGAACTCGCCCGACGCATCGGCGCCAGCCGCGAAAAAGTGAACCGCAAACTGCACGAGTGGGTAGACGAAGGCTGGATCGCCACCTCGCGCAGCGGCGTACGCCTGTTGAAGAAGGCAGATCTCGCAGCCCTCATCGCCCGCGACCGCGCCGATTGACAAGGAGAACACATGCGCACGCTCTTACTCGCCACGACGTTCCTGCTCTCGGCGTGCGTTTCGGTGAGCATTGAGGACACCCCGCCAGCCGCCGACAGCGCGCTACTTTCGGTCGCCGGCGCACAAGTGCGCGAGTGCCCGCCCGCGCGCCGACAAGCAAACGCCCGCAGTGACGGCTTCGGCGCTACAAGTGGCGTCTCCGCCGAAGACATTGCCCTCACGCCGCTGGCCAGCGATCCAACGCGCGCGCTGCGCTTGCGTCGCATCCACGTCGCCCCCGGGGGCGTCATCGCCTGGCACGACCATGCGAGCGTTCAAGGCATGGCGCTGCTTGTGTCCGGCGAAATGGTGGAGCTGCGCAATACCTGCCTCGACCCGATCCTTTATCGCGCAGGGGATGTTGCGATCGAGGATGCAGGCACGACGCACTCGTGGCGCAATGAGAGCGTTGCGGAAGCCGTAGTGCTAGTGAGTCACGTCGTGGCGCGCTAGCATGCCGCCGTCACGCGATTGGCGTCCCCGCCAACCAGGAAGGCTCGGGCTGATCGAGGTCATAATACTCAAAAATGAGATGGATGCGCTCGGCGTCGCTGTTGTTCCGCACCGCATGGACACCCATGTTATTCACTTCAACCGCCTCCCCCACACGCAAGTGGCGCGCTTCGTTCTCAACATAAAATATCACGTCTTCATTAGTGAAAAGTGGGACGTGGATCTTGTGCGGCCACTTGGCGGCGAGATTGGCGTCGCGATGGGGATGTATCACGCCTTGCGCCGGCATCCGCGCCAACATCGCCCGCGGATAGGCGCCGCGGGCGTACCCGTAGGCCCGCGTGGCTTGCTCCAAGACTGGCTCCACCAGCGCCCGCCAATGGGGCCACATAGCGCCATCGTACGAGTTGCGCCAGTCGCTCAGGCTCGACACAAAACGGAAAATGATGTGTCGCGTCGCATCGAGCGCTCCGAATCTGTTGGGCTTAGCCGCGTTTTCCGCGTCCCATACCGACTCTGGAATCTGCGCCACGGCCGTCTGAAGCGCCGAGACGTCAACCCGCCCGAGGTCTCTAAACGTCGCCGTCTTTCGCGGATTGGGTTCAATCTGCATGGAGCGCCCTTAGAATTTGTAGCCGAATAGATCAAGATCACGAGCATACACCCTTGAAACCGCCTCTACCAACTGATCGTCATAATAGTCACGATAGTCGCCCCGACGCGAAGCGTTAGCCTTTTCTAACGCCGTGCTCGGAATTCCCATTCGAGCGCAAAAGCGGTTGTACCAAGATTGCATTTCCTCGACACGGCCAAGCTCGTCGGCAAGCATCGCGCCATCCGCCCCCATGACGAACTGATGCTGGGGCGCAAACCAGACGTGATGCATCGGCGCCTGTGCAAGCAAAACTCGCATGACCCGCCTGGGGTCCTGGTCAAATGCGCCGGTATCTCTTGTCATGAACGAACAATAAGAGACAAACCGATCGAACGGGTTGCGAACGAATGCAAACTTAAAGTAGCCCTCAAAAATATCGCTGCCGATGTGGGGACGGAGCTGCTCCAGACTGATATGTCCGTGCCGCATCGCCGCCAATTCCGCATAAGGAAGCGACTTCTCGACAAACAAGCGCACTTGCTCCTCATCATCAGGCCCCAAGTGCACCCGCAGCGCGCGCCGCACCGAATGGGTCCCCGTCTTAGGGATTGCCGCGAAGATGAACCGAAGCTTGTGCGATATGATCATGTCAGGCCGGCACACTACCATCGCGGTCGCCGATTGGTGAAGGCTAGTTCGCCACCTGGGAGATCAAAACGCGGTCCCCTCACCGTGCTGGCGCAAAGTGCCGTCACTGCGAGCGGCGCAGCTCCGCCCGCGCCACGCCCAGCGCCTCCGGCGCCAGGCTCGGATCGAGCTGTGTGCCCCGCCAGCGCATGCGCCAGCACAAGTGCGGACCAGTGGCGCGGCCGCGCGCGCCCACTGCGCCGATCACCTGGCCCTGCGAGACGCTATCGCCGACAGCAACATCGAGGCTGCTCATGTGCAGATACATCGTGATCAGCCCCTGGCCGTGATCGATGAACACCAAACCGCCCTCAAAATGCATATCGGGACTTGCGAGCGTGACCACGCCAGAAGCCGGCGCGCGCACCGGCGTACCCTCGGGCGCGGCGATATCGTAGCCAAAATGCGGATCGCGCGGCTCGCCGTTCAAGATGCGCTGATTGCCCCAGCGGCCGGTGACTGTGCCTTGTAACGGCATGACGAACCCGTCGAGCCAGCCTTCGAGCGGCGCGGCGCTGGCGAACGCTTCGCGCTTCAACGCTAAATCACGCGCGATCCGCGCCAGCACCGCCGGATCGGTGGGATTCACCGTCTGCGGCGGCAGGCCGCTGACGCGTTGGATATCGAACTCGCGTGGCGCGATTGCGAGGTCGAGCGTTACCTCCCCGCCGCTTGCACGCGCCCGCACCTGCGCTTGCGCGGCGTGCTCCCGCGAAAATCCGATCACCGCCCAACCCTGCGCATCCGCCTCGCCCGACGCGACGCCGTCAACCAGGATCGCCGCGCCCGGAAACGTCCGGCAAAGTGCGACGCCGCCCTGGGTGAAGGCGCCAGCGCAGCGCAGACTGAGTTCCGTCGGTACAACATCGGACGCAGGCACAGGCGCCGCCGCCTCACTTGGCGCCGAACTTTCCGCTGGTGCAGGCGAGGCAGGCGGATCCGCCGGCGCCTCCCCGGCAACGCACGCCGCCAGCAGAAGAACCAGCGCGAGCGCTCTCATGACCTCTGTTTCCTCACGCTATCCAGCCGCGCACCCGCCTCCTTCGGGCCTCGATACGCCTCCTGCAGATCGACGCTCCAATAACGCAGTTCGTCGAGCGTAATGCGATCGCCAGAAACCGCACAACGCACGAACAGGCCCTGACGGATTATGGTCACTTCGTTGTCGCCGTAATGAAGCTTGGCTTCTGGGCCGCCGGGATCGTGCTTGTTCATGGGGCGAAACCTAGCCGGAGAGTCGGATCAGTTCCATCGCTTAAGCATTTCTTTGCGCTATGCCCCCTTAAACTGGTGAAATTTGGAATTGAGCCGCCACCGTGCGCTGGGTCGACAACAAGGATTACCTCGGCCTGGACCGGCGCAAGCGCCGCCCTTCTCTGCGCCCAGGCGAAAGGCGGATGGAGGATTCCACCCGCGCCGCGCCAACCTTGGCGGCGTTCTTCCGCCAGTTGCGCGTCCGCGCCCAATCGCGGTAAACACGCCTGCCGGCGCCGCGGCTTTCGCCAAACGCGCCCGGGCGATCGGGGAGTACGCGCTAACGCTCGGCGAAGGCCAGATGGCTGCGGCATTGACTAGTCTCGCCGCCGAAGTCGAACGCCGCCCCGATGACGACTGGCGTGAGAAGCTTGAGCGCGACCTCGCCTGGCTCGCAGCACGGCTGGCGCTTTAAGGCCTCAGAACAAACTCCCCTGCCCGCCGCCCGGCTTTGGTTTGGCGCGCGGCTTCGCGGGCCCGCCGCCAGGCGGCTCAATAACGGCCTTATGCTTATCGTCGGCGAAGCTGAGTTCGATTTCGTCGCCTGGTGACAGATCCTTCGCGGCGCGCACCAAGGTTCCATCCTCGCGATGCACCATGACAAAACCTCGCGCCAGCACGCTCTTGTGCGAGAGGCTTTCGAGCATGCGTGCGGCGGAACCAAGATGCTGCTTGCGCGCCTCCAGCGAGCGCTTCATCGCCGGCGCCATGCGCGCGACTGCGCGCGCAAGCGTTTCGCGGCGGCGGGCGATGTCCTGGCTCAGTGCTTGCGGACGCAGGCGCGCGGCGACGCGGTCGAGCTTGGACTGCGCGGCGCGCGTGTTGGCGACCAAACCAGCATTGAGGCGCTCGGCGGCGCGGTCGAAACGCTGCTGGGGTATCTGGAACAAAGTCTCCAGCCGCGGCAGCCGCGCGCTCGCCGCACGAACCTCGGTGCGCCGCTTCTCAAGGCCGCGCAACAACCCGCCTTTCAGCCGCCCTTCCAGCACGCCGATGCGCTCGATCAATTCCGCGCGCACGGGCACGGCCTTTTCTGCGGCGCCAGTTGGCGTCGGCGCGCGCAGATCGGAAGCGAAATCGATCAAGGTAGTGTCGGTCTCGTGGCCAACCGCGCTGATCAGCGGGATGGCGCTCTCGGCGGCGGCGCGCACGACGATCTCTTCGTTGAACGCCCAGAGATCCTCGATCGAACCGCCCCCGCGCGCCACGATTAGCACGTCAGGGCGAAGCGCGCCCGTGAGTGCATTGAAGCCCTTGATCGCGCGCGCGATCTGGCCGGCCGCTTCTGGCCCCTGCACGAGCACCGGCCAGAGCAGCACACGGCGGGGAAAACGCTCGCCAAGCCTATGCAGGATATCGCGGATCACTGCGCCGGTGGGCGAAGTGACGACGCCGATCAGCCGCGGCAGATAGGGGATCGGTTTCTTGCGCTCGCGCGCGAACAATCCTTCGGCGCTGAGCTTTGCCTTCAGCTTTTCCAGCTGCGCCAATAACGCGCCGACGCCCGCAGGGCTCATGCGTTCGGCGATGAGTTGATATTGCGAGCGGCCGGGATAGGTCGATAGCCTGCCCTCGACCACCACCTCCAGGCCCTCCTCCGGCTTGAAGCTAAGCGCCGCGACATTGGCCTTCCACATTACAGTCGAGATCGTCGCATTCTCGTCCTTCAGATCGACATAGAGGTGGCCAGATTTGGCGATCAGGACCCGGCCTAATTCGCCGCGAACGCGCACGCGGTCAAAGTCGCGCTCGACCGTGCGCTTGACCGATTGGGCCAGCTCGGAAACGGTGAGTTCCGGCAGGTTGGAATTGGCGGGGCCGGGCTGAGCCGTCTCGGACATGGGCCCCATATAGGCTGACTCGCGCGCCGGCGCCCGCCGTAGAAACGCGTTGGCGGTGAAAACTGGACCTTGTCCTTGCCGCCCCCTCGGCTGCTGTTTAATCCTCGCCCGTTCGCGACGGCGGGTTGGGGGGACGGCATGAAGATAGCGGCGGGCGCAATCTCAGTTTTGCTGGCGATCCTGGCCGCGCTGAGCATTCCGGTTGCGGTGTTCGGATTCAACGCCGAACGCGAACTTTTCAGGGCTGAGAAATACCAAGCGATGTTCGCGCGCGAGGGCATTTATGACCAGGCGCTGAAAGCAATGGTGCAGGTCGCACGAGCGGGCAGCGGCGATGGCATGGACGCGGTGACCGAGCAGGAATTGCTGACGGCGATGGAGCGGATCGCACCGCGCGAAGAATTGCAAACTGTTTTGGACACGATGATCCAATCCTTCGTCGGTTATCTTCGCGGCGAGAGCGACAGCGTCACCGTTTCGATGGCGGCCTTCAAGGCGGGGGTGATTGCGCGCGCACCCGACGCGATCATCGGCATCACCGAGGGCAAACCGCCTTGTGATGGCCGTTGGAGCGGATTTCAATGTCGGCCGAAACCCGCCGAGCTCGCGGAGCTCAGACGACGGCTGGTTGAGTATTATGCCGATGCGCCGCCGCCTATGCCCGACACGCTGACCTATCCGGAAACCGCGACAGCCCGCCTCGAAGCGGAGGCGCAGTTTCCGTCTGAGCGGCGGCGTCAGGTGGTGGCGGGCATGCAATACTCGCCGCTCATCAGCGGAATCTTGCTGCTGTTGATTGCCGCCTTCTCGGTGCGGTCCTGGCGCGGACTGGCGCGATGGTGGGGAATTCCCATTCTGGTTGGCGGCTTGCTGGCGCTGCTGGCTTGGTCCTTGCTCAAGATCGGCGTCTACACCAGTATCGACCAAGCACGTACGGCGACGGTTTCCCCGCTCGAGGCGGGGGGCCGCGAACTTGGTCTCCATCTTGGTGAGCTGATCGCGCGGAATTTCTTCGCGATCGTGCTGCCCTACGCTGGAGGCGCGGCAATCCTCGGGTTGGCGCTGATTATTTTATCATTTTTTTTGAGAGCGCCGGCGCGCGAGCCTGAGGTGGCTAATGAACATGCTTGACCGTCGCACCCTTCTCGCAGCTGCATGCGCTGCGCCTGCGCTATCCGCCTGCGCCACAACTCCCGACGCTGCAGCGCCGGGGCGCATGCCGCCACACGATCCCCACTCCCACGCCCGCCCACAAGAAGCGCGCGTCACGCACGTCTCGCTCGATCTCGCCGCTGACTTCGAGCGCAAAGTGCTGCACGGAACCGCAACGCTGGATATCGAGGCGCACGCCGATGCGCGAGAAATTGTACTCGACAGCGATGGCCTGATCGTGCGTTCGGTGCGCACCAATTTGGGCGTTACGACATTCGCGTTCGGCTCGCGCGACGAAAATCTTGGCCAAGCGCTTAATATCGCAATCGGCCCCGGCGTAACCACGCTCACCATCGCCTACGAAACAGGGCCTGGCGCCGGCGCGCTGCAATGGCTGGCGCCGGCGCAGACCGCGAGCGGCAAGCGCTTCTTGTTCAGCCAGGGCCAAGCCATCCTCACCCGCACCTGGATCCCCACCCAGGACAGCCCCGGCATCCGTCAAACCTACGATGCACGGATCGTCGCACCAGAAGGCCTTCGCGTGGTGATGAGTGCAGAAATGTTGACGCCTGAAGGCGAAGCCGCCGACGGCGGGCGCGCCTATCGCTTCCGCACGCCCAATCCGATCCCGCCTTATCTCATCGCCATCGCCATCGGCGACCTCGACTTCCGCACCATCGGCCCGCACACTGGCGTCTACGCAGAGCCAAGCATGATCGAAGCTGCGGCTTACGAGTGCGCCGACATGGAGACCATGCTGCGTACGGCGGAAGCGCTTTACGGGCGCTATCGCTGGGGGCGTTACGATGTTCTGGTGCTGCCGCCTTCGTTTCCCTATGGCGGTATGGAAAATCCGCGCCTTACCTTCCTGACGCCGACCTTCCTCGCCGGCGACCGCAGCCTCACCTCGCTGATCGCCCACGAACTGGCGCATTCCTGGTCCGGCAATCTCGTGACCAATGCAGTCTGGGCCGATAGTTGGCTCAACGAGGGCGTCACCTCCTATATCGAAGGCCGCATCGTCGAGGCGCTTTATGGCGAAGAGAACTTCGCCATGCAGGTCACGTTGGCGTGGGACGACATCCAAGCCGCAATCGCCGCCGGCCCGCCTGACGATACCCGCCTCCACCTCACCGGGCAGCGCAGCGCCGACGATGGCGTCTCCGCCATCGTGTACGACAAAGGCGCACTGTTCCTGCGCACGATCGAGCGTATTGTCGGGCGCCGACGGTTCGACGCCTATCTGCGCTCCTATTTCGATCGCCATGCATTCCAGCCGATCGTCACCGAATGGTTCCTGGCCGATGTACGCGAACGTCTCGTCCGCGGCGACGCGAGCCTGGAAGCGCAACTCCAACTCGACGCCTGGGCCTATGAGCCGGGCCTGCCGTCGAACGCAGAAGAGCCGCGCGCCGCGGCGTTCGACCGCGTCGCCGCGCAGCTGGCGGCGTTCAACACCGGCGGGCCGGCCAGCGCGATCCCCTGGGCGGCGTGGGGCACGTTCGAGCGTCAGCGTTTCCTGAAAACGCTGCCACGACAGCTACCTGCCGCGCGCATCGCCGAACTCGAGGCCGCGCTTCGTCTTAACTCGACAGGCAACGCCGAAGTGTTGTTCGACTGGCTCTCGCTGGCCATCGGCAACCGCGTCGAAGCCAGCTTGCCCGCAATCGAGGATTTCCTCACCCGCCAGGGCCGCGGCAAATTTGTGCGCCCGCTCTATCGCGCACTGATGGACCAAGGCGAATGGGGCCAAGCGCACGCACGGCGCATCTATGCGCGGGCGCGGGCGGGCTACCATCCGGTGGTGCAGAGCGGGGTTGATCGGATTGTCGGAGCGGGGTGAAACTGTCGCGAGGGTTTGGCAATCAGGCGTTGCGCTTGACCCCAGCTCTCACGCGTACCAAGCCAATCACCCATGAAGATTCTGATTGTCGGCTCGGGCGGGCGTGAACATGCCTTGGGCTGGAAGCTCAAGCAAAGCCCGCTCGTTTCCGAGCTGATTTCCGCTCCCGGCAATCCAGGCCTGGCCGAGCTTGGCCGCACCATCGCGATCAAGGCGGACGCGTCCGCGGAATTAGCGGCCTTCGCGCTGCGGGAACAGATCGATCTCGTCGTCATCGGCCCGGAGGCCGCCGCAGCAGCGGGCCTTGCTGACAGCTTGGCGAAGGTCGCCGTGCCGTGCTTCGGGCCGAGCCAGGCTGCCGCGGAGCTCGAGAGCTCAAAAGCGTTCATGAAGGATTTCTGCAGGCGCCACGGAATTCCTACCGCCGACTACAGAGTGTTCGACGACGCCATTCGCGCCAAAGCCTATCTCGGCGAACGCGAACCGCCGTTCGTGATCAAGGCCGACGGACTGGCCGGCGGCAAAGGCGTGGTGCTAGCCGAAACGCGCCGCGAAGCCGATGCGGCGGTGGATCAGATCTTGTTCTTCAAGAAATTCGGGACCGCCGGCCAGCGCATCGTCATCGAGGATTTCCTGCCGGGCGAGGAAGCCAGCTTCTTCGCACTGTGCGACGGCGAGACCGCAATTCCCCTTGCCGCCGCACAGGATCACAAGCGCGCCTATGATGGCGACAAGGGTCCCAATACTGGCGGCATGGGCGCCTATTCGCCAGCCCCGGTGTTCACAGAACTTGTACGCGACCAGACCATGGAGCGCATCATCCTGCCGACGCTCGCCGGCATGAAAGCGGAGGGCCGGCCTTTCGTCGGCGTGCTGTTCGCGGGGCTGATGATCAGCGCCGACGGGCCGAAGCTGATCGAGTTCAACGTGCGTTTCGGCGATCCCGAGTGCCAAACTCTGATGCGTCGGATGAAAAGCGATCTCGCACCCGTGCTGCTGGCGGCCGCCAAGGGCGAACTCGCCAGCGTGGCGCCAATCGAATGGGACGAGCGCCCGGCCGTGACAGTCGTGTATGCCGCCAAGGGCTATCCCGACGAGCCGCTGACCGGCTCAGTGATCCGCGGCGTCGAACGGGCGCAGCGTTTCGAGGGCGTGGAAGTGTTCCATGCGGGTACAAGGCTCGACGATGACAACAGCTTGCGCGCAGCGGGCGGGCGCGTGCTGAACATCTCTGCAATAGGCGGCGATCTCGCCGATGCGGCGCACCGCGCCTATTCCGCGATCGCTGCAATCGATTGGCCTGGCGGCTTCTACCGCCGCGATATCGGCTGGCGGGCGCTGGAGGAATAGAGGCGCGTTCTCGGCGCGATCGATTTTTTTCCCTTGACGCCGCCGCGATCTGCGATCATACACCGCGCCCTTCGCTGGCGATGATCGCCGGTGACGATGCGAGAGAGATCGCGAGAGAGAAGATGAGAAGCCTAGGCATGATCATTCAGCCGAACGCGCGCGGACCATGGTCCGAGTGCGATGTCGCGCGCGCTCGCGGAGGCGGAATGGACTGAAGTCTGTTCCGAATGTTCGTTATTCGAACCCCTCCCGAGCCCACGCTCCGGAGGGGTTTTTGTTTCCGGCCTCTTCGCAGCTCCTGTTCGGGAAACGCAAGGAGAGATTCAGGTTCAACGCCAAGACCTCACGACGCTAGCTCAGCCCTTTCCGTCAGGCACGAAGTGAGTGTTGGTCGTTGGTTTCAGTTCCAGGTGGTGAAGGTGCGGATTCCTTCGCATGCAAAGCCCAAAGGCCGCGCCGCCCGTTCCCCTGGATTCAATTGTCGCGCCGGTGGTGAAGAGATCTGTTACTTCGCTTCCAACGACGGGGTTGTGGGTGCAAATCCCACCGGGTCCACCAATTCGCGAGGCCAGGAAAAGTGTTTGCGGTTTTCCGTCCGGCCGAGCGACCCAAAATCGGGCCCGTAGCTCAACAGTAGAGCACGTGCCGCATCGCCCGAAAGGCCCGATGCGGCGTTACAGGTTTCGCCTGTTCCCCGGCGCGGCATCGTGCTTGTCAAGTTTGGCGGTGGTGAAGAAATCGCGTTCTTCGGGACGGCGTTCGGGCGAGAGCCCGCGCCGACCTCCGCAAGGAGGGCTCGCGGTTTCGCCCGTTCCCCGCCATCCGTAGTCAGCCGGTGGTGAAGACGTCCGTTACTTCCTGTCACGAAGCTCGGCCCCATGGGCCGAGTCCGGAGGTCGAAGCGTTCCCCGGCTGGCAAATTGTCGCCAGCGCGCAAGCATGTTGGAGTATGGAAAGTGTAGGAGTGATAGAGATGGTCAAGCTCAACAAACCCAAGCCCGTGCGCACGCATGAGGGCGCCAAGGCGCGCGCGCTTGCGCCGGAGCAGCAATTGCGCCGAGCGCTGATGAACAGCATGCTTTGGGAGGACCAGTTCTACGAGGACGGAATCGCCATCGCCGAACGCATCGGCGCGCTCGTGCCAAAGGTGAAGCCTGGGGCGGTCGCCGCCATGGCGATCGAGGCGCGCGAGGGCATGAAGCTGCGCCACGCTCCACTCTTGGTCGTGCGCGAGATGGCGCGCCACGAGGGCCACAAGGCTCTGGTGGCGGATACGCTCGAGCGCATCGTGCAACGCCCCGACGAACTGACCGAATTCCTCGCCATCTATTGGTCTGACGTGCTTGGACCGATGGAGCAGCGAAAGAAACGCGCGGTTTCGGCGCAGGTCAAAAAGGGCCTCGCCCGCGCCTTCGCGAAGTTCGACGCCTACCAGCTCGCCAAGTACGACCGCGACGGCGCCGTTCGTCTGCGCGACGTCTTGTTCCTGGTGCATGCCAAACCCAAGGACGCGCGCCAAGAAAAAGTCTGGAAGGAGCTGATCGACGGCAAACTCGCCGCGCCCGACACTTGGGAAGTCGCGCTCTCGGGCGGGGCCGACAAGAAGGCCGTATTCGAACGCCTGATCGCCGAGAAGAAGCTCGGTGCGTTGGCGCTGTTGCGCAATCTGCGCGGCATGCTGCACGCAGGCGTGGCGAAGAAAACGATCGCCAAGGCGCTCGACGACATGCGCACCGACCGCGTGCTGCCCTACCACTTTATCGCGGCGGCGCAGCACGCGCCCGACCTAGAGCCGGAACTCGAGCAAGCCATGTTCCGCGCGATCGAGGGCCATTCGCGGCTGCCGGGCAAGACCCGCCTGTTGGTGGATGTGTCGGGCTCCATGGACGCGGCGATGTCATCCAAGTCGGAGATGCGCCGGCTCGATGCGGCATGCGGGTTGGCGGTACTGGCGCGCGAGATTGGCGAGGAGGTGGAGGTTTTCACCTTCTCGCACAATGTGAAGAAGATCGCGCCCCGACGCGGCTTCGCACTGCGCGACGCGATCGTCTCCTCTCAGCCTCACGGCGGCACCGAACTCGGCAAGGCGATCGCCGAGGTCGACAAAGCTGGCGTGCGGCTGATCGTCTTTACTGACGAGCAAAGCCACGACAGCGTCGGCGCACCCAAGGGAGTCGGATACATGGTCAATGTCGCGTCATATCAACACGGCGTTGGCCATGGGCCGTGGCGGCGCATCGACGGCTTCTCGGAAAAGATCCTGGATTGGGTCATCGCTTCCGAGGGAGACTAAGCAGCCAGCGGCCCGTGCTTACCCCACGGGCCGCGAGGCGATTTCAGAGCGCTGCCCGCGCCTCGCTGAACGCCTTCAGCGCGCGTTCCAACTCATCCCGCGTATGCGCCGCCGACATCTGCGTACGGATGCGCGCTTTGCCTTTCGGCACCACCGGGTATGAAAACGCGATCACATAGACCCCACGCTCCAGCAATGCCTGCGCCAGCGCGACAGCCGGCTTCGCGTCATAGAGCATCACCGGCATGATCGGGTGCTCGCCGGGGAGAAGTTCAAAGCCGGCTTCCAGAAGCCCCGCGCGAAAGAATTGCATGTTCTCACGCAGCTGAGCCCGCAGATCGTCGCCTTTGGCCGCGAGTTCAACCGCTTTCATGGCCCCGGCGACGATCATCGGCGGCACAGTGTTGGAGAACAGATAGGGCCGCGAGCGTTGCCGCAGCAGCTCGACGATTTCCTTCTTTCCGCTGGTGAAGCCGCCGCTCGCGCCGCCTAACGCCTTGCCCAGTGTACTGGTGAGCACGTCTATGCGCTCGATGCAGCCGCAATGCTCGGCAGTTCCGCGTCCTCCCGCGCCGACAATGCCGGTCGAATGGCTGTCGTCCACATGCACCAAAGCGTTGTAGCGCTCGGCCAAGTCACAGACCTTGTCCAATTGCGCGATGACGCCGTCCATGGAGAAGACGCCATCGGTGGAAATGAGCTTGAAGCGCGCACCGGCCGCATCGGCGGCTTTCAACTGCGCCTCCAAGTCGGTTATGTCGTTGTTCTTGTACCGGTAACGCTGCGCCTTGCAGAGCCGAATGCCATCGATGATCGACGCGTGATTGAGCTCGTCTGAGATGATCGCATCTTCAGCCCCGAGCAGCGTCTCGAACAGGCCGCCATTGGCGTCGAAACAAGACGGATAGAGGATGGTGTCTTCGAGCCGGAGCCAGGTCGAGAGTTGCGCTTCCAATTGTTTGTGGATCGTCTGCGTGCCGCAGATGAAGCGCACCGAGGCCATGCCATAGCCCCAGCGATCGAGCCCTTCATGCGCGGCGGCGCGCACGCGCGGGTCCTGAGCGAGGCCGAGATAATTGTTGGCGCACAGATTGATCAGCGATGCGTTGTTTGCAACCGCCACCTCCGCGCCCTGCGGCGTGGCGATGACGCGCTCGTGCTTGAAAAAGCCCGCGTCGCGAATGGCGGTTAGCTCGCGCTCTAGATGCTCTTGGAATGCGCCGTACATATCCTTGTCCTCTCCAACCCTCTCCCCTGGAGGAGAGAGAGTGCCGCGAAGCGGCGGGTGAGGGGAACGCGCCTTATCCGGTGAGGCCGGAGCCCCCTCATCCAGCCCTTCGGGCCACCTTCTCCCCTCAAGGGGAGAAGGAAAAATCGCTACTCCCAATTCAGAATCACTTTGCCGGAATTTCCCGACAGCATCGCCTCAAAACCCTCTTCGAACTTAGAATACGGCAAACGGTGGGTGATGATCGGGGTAAGGTCCAAACCCGATTGGATCATCACCGTCATCTTGTACCAAGTCTCGAATATCTCGCGCCCATAGATGCCCTTGATCGTCAGCATGTTGAACACAACCTTGTTCCAGTCGACGGCGAGTTCGCCGGAAGGGATGCCGAGCATGGAAATCTTGGCCCCATGGCTCATATTGTTGATCATGTCGCCAAGCGCGGTCGGCGCGCCCGACATTTCCAACCCCAC
This sequence comes from uncultured Alphaproteobacteria bacterium, assembly GCA_902826245.1. Taxonomy (GTDB): domain Bacteria; phylum Pseudomonadota; class Alphaproteobacteria; order Caulobacterales; family Aquidulcibacteraceae; genus Vitreimonas. The sequence goes on from CADEEA010000044.1 coordinate 19,624, forward strand.
GTCGAAACCTTCGGTCATGCCGAGTTCGCGCTGAACATCTCCGAGTGTTTCCTTCGATACATTCACCGTGCGCGTCGCGCCGAGTTTCTTGGCCAGCGCCAGGCGATAATCGTTCACGTCCGTGATCACAACATGGCGGGCGCCGACATGGCGCGCGATCGCCGCCGCCATCGCCCCGATCGGTCCTGCGCCCGTGATCAGCACGTCCTCGCCGACCATGTCCCATTGCAGTGCGGTGTGGGTGGCGTTGCCGTAGGGATCGAAGATTGCGGCGATATCGAGATCGATGCCATCGGCGTGGTGCCAAACGTTAGCGTTTGGGATGACGATGTATTCGGCGAATGCCCCTGCCCGGTTGACGCCGACGCCGCTCGTGTGCGGGCAAAGGTGGCGCCGCCCGGCCATGCAATTGCGGCAGCGTCCGCAGACGATGTGGCCCTCGCCGGAGACGATCATGCCCGGCGCGTAATCGTTGACGTTATCGCCGACCTCGACAATCTCGCCGACGAATTCGTGGCCGACCACCATGGGGACGGGAATGGTCTTTTGCGCCCATTCGTCCCACTTATAAATATGAATGTCGGTGCCGCAGATCGCGGTGCGCTTCACCTTGATCTTCACGTCGTTTGGGCCGGGCTTGGGCTCGGGCACGTCTTCAAGCCACAAGCCCCGGGCGGCTTCCCGTTTCACCAACGCTTTCACGAAACCTCCTCGGCGCGGCCGCGCGCGAAATTCGGGCTTGTCTGCGCTATCGCCTACAAAGCTGGCCGCCGCTTCGCAAGCGGGAACCGGTGCTTGCATGCTGCGCGAGTAAAGACTAGCTGCCGCCCATGCTCTCGGTTCTTGAACTCTTTCGCATCGGCATCGGCCCATCCAGCTCGCACACGTTGGGGCCAATCCGGATTGGCAAAAGGTTCCTTGAAGAACTCAGTTCAAATGCAGAGCTTGGGCGTATCGTGAGGGTCGCCGTCGAGCTGCAGGGCTCGCTTGCGCTGACCGGCAAGGGCCACGCCACCCCCAAAGCCGTGGTGCTGGGCCTGTGCGGGCTCGACCCCGAAAGCCTCGATCCCGACCACGCCGATGCCATGGATGCAAAGGTTGCACGCGAAAAGCGCTTGTCCCTGCTCGGCCTCCACGAGATCGACTTCGATCCGGCAAAGGACATCGTCTTCGCCTATGAGATCATCCCGGAACTCCACCCCAACGGCATGAAGCTCACCGCCTATGATTGCGATGGCGAGGTGCTCCTGGAGCAAACTTATTATTCCACCGGCGGCGGCTTCTTCGCCACCGAGAAGCAATTGCGCGCGCCGGCGCCGAAGGACCAGATCGCCAGCGGACGCGCCTCCCCTTTCCCGTTCGGATCCGGCGCGGAATTGCTCGAACATTGCGCGCGCGCCGGCAAGACGATCGAGGAAATCGTCTACGCCAACGAAGATGCCATGCGTCCGCGCGCTGAGACCGACGCCCGGCTCGACCGCGTCATCGCAGTGATGGCGGCGTGCATCGAGCGCGGCCTTGTGCGCGAGGGCACGCTGCCCGGCGCGCTGCAAGTCACCCGCCGTGCCCCCGCGATCTGGCGCTCACTGCAAGGCCAGCCGCTAGCGAACGAACCTGAACGCCTGTTCGATTGGCTCAACGTCTACGCCATGGCTGTGAACGAGGAAAACGCCGCCGGCGGCCAGGTGGTGACGGCGCCAACCAACGGCGCGGCTGGAATTCTGCCCGCAATCCTCCGTCATTATTGCCTCAATAGCGAAGACGCGGTGACGAACGCGCGCCGTTTTCTGCTCACGGCTGGCGGCATCGGACTGCTCTACAAGCAGCGCGCTTCGATCTCTGGTGCAGAGATGGGCTGCCAGGGCGAAGTCGGCGTCGCCTGCTCGATGGCTGCGGCTGGACTGGCCGCGGTCTGGCGCGCCACGCCGCAGCAGATCGCGAACGCCGCCGAGATCGGCATGGAGCACAATCTCGGCCTCACCTGCGATCCTGTCGGCGGCCTGGTGCAGATCCCCTGCATCGAGCGCAACGCCGTGGGCGCTGTGAAGGCGGTGAACGCCGCGCGCTTGGCGATGCACTCCACCGAGCCGAGCAAAGTATCGCTCGATCAGGTGATCGAGACCATGCGCCAGACCGGAATGGATATGTCGACGAAGTACAAGGAGACGAGCCAAGGCGGGTTGGCGGTGAATGTGGTGGAATGCTGAGGGGGGCTTTTGGGCTTGCAATATGTCGTATGACTAGGTATATGACTAGTTATGTCCGACTGGCCCGTTCACGCTGCCAAGGCGCGTTTTAGTGAGTTACTGGAAACCTGCCTGCGCGAGGGTCCACAGGTGGTGACCCGGCGCGGCCAGGAGGCGGCGGTGCTCGTGCCGGCCGAGGCGTGGCGGCAGCTCCAGAGCGCGGCGCGGCCGACTTTGAAAGACTTGTTGCTGGCCGAGCAGGCGCGCGGGGAATTGGACCTGCCCGCGCGCGGAGCAAAGCGCCGGCGCCACCCGCCTAGGCTCTGACATAATGAGCCTTGTACTTCTATGCTCCGTTATCCCGGACGCGCGTAGCGCGATCCGGGGCCCAGGGGCAAACGCGCGGCTCTACGATCCCCTGGGTTCCGGGTTCCGCCTCCGGCGGCCCCGGAATGACGGAGTTGACAATTTAAGAGTGGGTCAGTTTCTGCGGCCGTGGGTCTGAGCTTGTATCTGCTCGACACCAACGTGATTTCGGAGCTACGCCGCCAGCGACCGCATGGCGCGGTGCTCGCGTGGCTCCGGAGCGTCGACGATAGCGAGCTTCGCGTGGCGGCCATCACGCTAGGAGAAATACAAGCCGGGATCGAGATCACGCGCACGCAGAACGAAGCGCGGGCTGCCGAACTCGAAGCGTGGCTCGACCAGGTCGCCGCGCTCTACAATGTGCTCGACATGGATGGGCGCACGTTTCGGCTGTGGGCGCGGCTGATGCATGGGCGTGGCGATCACTTGATCGAAGACGCGATGATCGCGGCGGCCGCGCGCGTGCACGGGCTCACCGTGGTTACACGCAATACGCGCGACTTCGCGCCGTTTGGGGTAAAGACGCTCAATCCGTTTAAGGCGGCGTAGGGGCGGGCTGACACGCCGTCACACCCACCCATCCCCGGATGATCCCGGGCCAGCCGCCTCGCTGGCGGCGTCCGGGGAGTGGGTTTGTAGCTGCGAGCAGGTTCCGATCTTCGAGAAGGGCGGTATTAGACAGGCGGCAGATGTTTGTTAGAGTGAATGCATGCGAAAGAAACTCTTGGGCGGTCTTGTACACGAACTACCCGCCGACCTGGGCAATGCTATGGGTGAAACAAAAGAGATTGCCAGCCTCTGGCAAAGCCTGACGCCCATCGCCAGAAACGAGTTCATTTGTTGGGTTGACGACGCCAAACAAGAAAGGACACGCGCCAGGCGGATCGGACGTGCGGTAGAGGAACTCCTCGAAGGGCAGAAACGCCCGTGCTGCTGGGCTGGCTGCTTACATCGCACCGACAAGAAACCTAGCAATTGGCAGCAAGCTGTGCTGATCGACAAGAAGCCGCGCGCTCGAGCGACTAGGATCAAAGCCGGATGAGGAAGCAGTTTCGCAACGGGCAGCTGATTGGCCCAGGCCCGTTATGACGCGCCTACCGCGGCCGGCACCGCCGTTGCCGGCGGGGGCGCCGGCGGTCCATAGTGAGCCCATGTCGACCCCGCCCCCCCAGGACGCCTTCTCCGGCGTCAAGCCTGTCGAAGAGCGCCACAAGCTCGATGAAGCCGCCCTGACGCGTTGGCTTGAAGCGAACGTCGCGGGTTTCGAAGGCCCGCTCTCGCTCTTCCAGTTCAAGGGCGGGCAGTCGAACCCGACTTATCAGCTGGTCACGCCAAGCCGGAAATACGTGCTGCGCAAGAAGCCAGGCGGCAAATTGCTGCCTTCCGCGCATGCGGTCGATCGCGAGTACCGCGTGATTAGTGCGCTTCATCCAACCGGCTTTCCGGTCGCGCGCACCTATGGGCTTTGCACCGACGATAGCGTTGTCGGCGCCATGTTCTACGTCATGGAAATGGTTGAGGGCCGCATCATCTGGGACGGCCTCATTCCCGACGCAACACCCGAACATCGCCGCGCCATCTACGAACACAAGGTCGCCACGCTCGCGCAGCTGCACAACACCGATTATGCCGCGATTGGCCTCTCCGATTACGGCAAGCCCGGCAATTATTTCGCGCGCCAGATCGATCGCTGGACCAAGCAATACAAACTCAGCGAAACCGAAACCATCGACGAGATGAACAAGCTGATGGAATGGCTGCCGCAAACCATCCCCCCCGGCGAACGCACTGCAATCGTCCACGGCGATTATCGGCTCGACAACATGGTCCTGCACGCTACCGAACCGCGCGTCATCGCCGTGCTGGACTGGGAACTCTCCACGCTCGGCGATCCGCTGGCAGACTTCACCTATTATCTCATGAGCTGGGTGCTGCCGCGCGATGCGCGCTCCAGCCTGGGCGGGGTCGATCTTGGCCCCCACGGCATTCCCACACTGGATGAGATAGTCGCCCGCTATTGCAAGCTCACTGGCCGCGACGGCATCGCCAATCTCGATTGGTATTTCGCCTACAACGCTTTCCGCCTCGCGTGCATATTGCAGGGCATCGCGGGCCGTGTCCGCGACGGCACGGCCGCAAGCGCGCATGCGCTGGAGATGATCAAACGCATCAAGCCGCTGGCGAGCGCCGCCGCCGGGTTCGCGCAGCGCGCCGGCATGGCCTGAACGTCGCCGCCGAACCTCAGCTTGGCCGAGGACGCGGCATGATCAATTGATCGTAGACGATGACCCAACCCTGCGGCTGGAATTGCCAGATGCGGGCGAAGAAGCCTTGGCGCGAAGCGCCGTCGCTCTCCCAGTTGGCCTCGCCCAGCGCGAAGACCATGTCGCCCGCCGCCGAACTCTCCGCGCGCAGGCGACGATACGTGACCTCGCCGCTCGGATAGACCATGCGCGCCACGGAATCCGCACCGCCATAGGCGCGCGTCTGTCCAGGCCGGTAGACATGTGCGCCGCCTGCTAGATGACCGCGCAACGCCGCTGCGTTATTGGCGCTGTCCTCGATCGCGCTCACCTGCGCAATCGCAGCCGCCGCTGCGCCGACGCCAGCTGATGCAACAGGCAGCGTTAGCGGCGCTGCGCCTTCGCCCAGATACGGCCCCGGCTCAGCGACTGCGCCTGGTCCGCCATCATAAATCCATTTCCACGAACCGTCGGGCTGGCGCCGCCAGACGGTGAAATATTGGATCGCCGGGGTGCGTTCTGCGTCGAAACTCACAGGCCCGGTGGTGAACCCGAGATCGCCAGAGCGCGCGATCCCGGCAAAAGCCGGCGCCCAAAAAAGATCGCGCCCGCCATCGTCCTCAAGCGGGGCCAAATTCTCTTGCGCGTTGACCAAGCCGGCCTGCCCAACAATTTGCCCGTCAACGGCGGCGTACTCGCGAAACGCCGCCACCCAACCGATCTCAAGGGCGCGCGCCGCAAAAGAGCGCTCCGCTGCGATCACAGGGGATGGCGTGACGTCCGCGACGCGAACGTCATGGCGACCGGCGCTTGATGAACACGCTGCGAGAATTAAAGCTGCAACAAGATAGATTGCCTTCATCCGGCCACCACTCAATTGGCGGCGAGCACTTGTCCAGGCGGAAGCGACGAACGTTCGCTAGTCGCGACGATTACCCAGGCGCCAGGGCTGCGCCGATGAAGTAAGGCCAAACAAACAACCCCAACAGCCCCTGCCAAAAACCTTGGTGCAGATAGCCGATCGTAAACAGCCAACCCGCGAACCAAGCCAAACCAAGGCCGCCATGTTGGGTGATGCGAACGGCGCGGCTTTCAGATGGATTGAAGCTCATTTCGTCCTCACGTTCGGACACGATCGGCGCATTTCTGGAGGCCGCGTTGCGAATGGTCAATCGCGCAAATATTTTGATCGGCGCTCTTGCGTGCGCGGCTTAGCTCGCATCGAGCTCATACTGGCTCTGCAGATAATTCTGCAGTCCAACTTGCCCGATCACCGCAATCTGCGTTTCCAGAAAATCGATGTGCTCTTCGGTGTCGTCGAGGATGTCGGTCAGCAAATCGCGGGAGACGTAGTCCTGCTTCTGCTCGCACAGCGCCACGCCTTCCACCAATGCCGCGCGGCCCGTAGTTTCGGCGGCGAGATCGGCCTTAAGCCGCTCTTCCACCGCTTCTCCGATCTGGAGCTTGCCGAGGTTCTGCAGATTGGGCAGGCCTTCAAGCAGGAGGATGCGCTTCACCAATTTGTCGGCGTGCTTCATCTCCTCGATGGATTCTTCGTAAGTCTTTTTGCCGAGCTTTCCATAGCCCTCGTTCTGGTACATCCGCGCGTGCAGGAAGTATTGATTGATCGAGGTGAGCTCGTTGGTCAGGATTGCATTGAGCTTCTTGATAATTTCCGCATCGCCCTTCATCGCCAACTCCTATTCGGCGGCGACGAGGCTCCGGGCTCGGGCCGTTCCGCCGCACGCAATGCCCCCTACCGAGAGGCGGTCGGCGATCTCCGGCAGGCAGCGCCCGCAGCACGGCTCGCAGCCATGATGGGCGAGCACCGCCTCTGGGCCCTGCGCGCCAGCGGCGATGGCTTCATCAACCTCGGTCCGAGTCACACCGTTGCAATTGCAGACGTACATGCGTCACTTCTCTGGCGGCAAAGGCTTTTCCGGCGACTAAGTCGCAAGAGCGAAGATAGCTGGCGCTGGGGCGAATGCAAGTCATTCGCAGCTGGGTTATATGGAAATATGCGCGATTGCATAATTATGAGACAATACATAAAAACCTATAATGAGCACAGGGCTGTGGCTCTATCCCCGCACCAATCGCGCCGACCCCGTGTACACGACGCTGTCAGCGGGGCCACTCCAAGCCGTCAGCCTGTTCGGGCCGCGCCGCACTGGCAAGACCCAATTTCTGCTGCAAGACCTCGCGCCGCTGGCGGAAGCGCGCGGCCATCAGGTCGTCTACGCCAGCCTTTGGCAGACCATCGACTACCCGCTGGGCATCCTGCTCTACGAGTTCGACCTGGCGCTGCGTGATGGCTCCTTTCTGAGCCGGCTGAAATCCGCCGCCGGCGACATCGCGCCCAAGTTCAAGCTCAATGCCCCCTTCGGCGCCGGGGAAGTCGAGATCGATCTCTCCGCGGCGCGCGGCAAGGCGCCGGAAAATCACCTGCTTCTGCTCGACCAATATTGCGAACGCCTGGCCAACGATTCCAGGCCGGCGTTTCTGCTCTTCGACGAGTTCCAGGAGATCACGCGTTCCAAGAGCGCCGAGCCTCTGATCGCGGCGCTGCGCACCAGCTTGGACAAACGCAAGGAGCGGCTCGTGGCGGTGTTCACCGGCTCCTCGCAGGAAGGCTTGCGGCGCATGTTCAGCGCGCGCCAGGCGCCTTTCTTCCGCTTCGCCCAGCCGCTCGATCTGCCGGCGCTGGACGAACACTTCGTCGACCATCAATTGCACGCGTTCGCAATCTCCTCGAAGGCGCAAGTGGAGCGCGCAACCGCGCTCGACGTGTTCGAGCGCTTTGAGCGCAGTCCGCTGTTCTTTCAGCGCTGGCTGATGACCATGGCACTGCAACCTGGCCTTCCCTCAGGTGAAGCCATCGCCTCGATTAGCTCAAGTATCGCGGAAGAGTTCGGCTTCGCCGCCAAATGGGTCGAACTGAGCCCGACGCAGCGGCTCACGGCGCGTATGATGGCCGATGGCGTGCGCCAGCTCTACGGCAAGGAAGGGAGCGACTACATTGCTCGCCTTACCCAGGCGCCAGCGCCATCGGCCTCCGCCATCCAATCCGCACTCTCCCGGCTCTCGCGGCTGGGCCATGTCGATAAATGGGAAGAGGAATGGAGCTTCACCGACGCCCTGTTCGAAGCCTGGGTGCGCGAGCGGCCGCACGGGGAATTCTAAAGCTTGACGGAGCGTGCTTTAAATACTCCATACCGCCGTGCTTCAAATTCTCCAGACAGGGGCAAAAAGAGACCCAGGATGGCTAAGAACGTGAAGACCTCCCGATTCAACGCGGCCGACTACCTCAACTCGCCCGAAGACGTCGCCGGCTTTCTGCAAGCGGCTTTCGACGAAGCCTTCGACGCCAACGATCCTGGCTTCATCGCCCACGCTTTGGGCATTGTCGCGCGCTCCAAGGGCATGACCGAAATCGCCGACAAGGCCGGCCGCTCGCGCGAACAGCTCTACAAGAGCCTCAGCCTGGGTGGAAACTCAACTCTGGCGACGACCATGAGCGTCATGCGCGAACTAAGCGTGAAACTGACCGCGGCGGCGGCGTGAGCAAGGCCCCTACTATCGGCATCGTCTCGCTCGGCTGCCCCAAGGCGCTAGTCGACAGCGAGCGCATCATTACGCGCTTGCGTTCGGAGGGTTACGCGCTCTCCGGCGATTATGCGGGCGCGGATCTGGTGGTTGTGAATACGTGCGGCTTTCTTGATAGCGCCAAGGCCGAGAGTTTGGACGCCATCGGCGAAGCGCTCGCCGAGAACGGAAAAGTGATCGTCACTGGCTGCCTCGGCAAGGAAGAGGCGCTGATCCGGGAGACACATCCCAATGTGCTCGCGGTCTCTGGCCCGCACCAATACGAAGCGGTGATGGCTGCCGTGCATGAACATCTGCCGCAGGCGCACGATCCCAAGATCGATCTTGTACCGGAGGGCGGTTATCGCCTGACGCCGCGCCATTACGCCTATCTGAAAATCTCCGAGGGCTGCAACAATCGCTGCT
>CADEEA010000045.1 GCA_902826245.1 uncultured Alphaproteobacteria bacterium
ACATGGAAGGTCTCAACCAGACCAACGGTCTCCGATCCCTCCCGCTCGCCATAGACCAGGCCTGCCCAGACGAAGTCGCCTTCAATTACCATTGTTGCGAGGGCGGCGTGGTCTTCTGCGCTAACGCGCTCTACGCAGCGGACGGCAGCGAGGCTGGCGGCGGGGAGAGCAACGGCGAGGTCGATGCTCGATTCGCCCTCCGAGACCCGAGCAACAGTTCGGGTCCCGGAACGGGATAGCCGTTCCGAGCATTCAAGCGAAAGTGCGTGGACCCTCATGGGTTGATTCTATCGCGCTACGTAAAAGCATCAAGCTCGAATGCTACGTAAACGCTGTCGATTTAAAGGCATCATCAAGAAAGTTTCGGTGCGTGGCAACGCGCAGAAACTCTCTTCGTCAGGTGCTCGCGACAAACCTACGCCTGCTGCGCAATGAGAGTGGCTGGAGCCAGGAGGACTTGGCTGCGGAAGCGGGGCTCCACAGGACATTCGTAGGCGCTGTGGAGCGAGCGGAGCGAAATATCTCTCTCGACAATATCGAGAAGCTTGCTGTTGCACTCAGAGTTGAGCCTTGGACGCTCCTAAAGCGCTGAAGTGCGCTCAGGGGCATGAGCAGGCATTCGGCCTTGATGCAAAATCGGGCCAAGCGGACATTCAGTCGAGTTTTGTGCGACGTACCCCAGCGTGGCGCGTCTTGCGTTGGGTCAGTGAGAACGCGATGTCGGACTGTATGCGCTGCCATCAGGAAAGCGATTTTGAGCAAGCCGCGCGCGATGCGCGGCGTCAATGGCTACAGGCGGAGGAATACGCCGCTTCATAAGCTCGTTGTTCTTGAAGAGCTTGCGCTTCTCGTCTGCCAGCTCCTGCTTCCAGGCGCTTCGTGTCTGGATCTGGTTTAAGGCGGGTCACGCTCAAACAGGCGGCCGCCATCCTTCAACTCAATCAACGGGCCACGGCGGAGCGCGCCGGCCTGCATAAGGACAACGGCCCGCGGTAACGAGCCCTCGCCTCCATCGTCTCGAGTGCGAAACGATTGTGATTGATTGTCGCTTCAAGCCTTACGCGTCGCGTGCGCAGTTGCCGGCATTCTCTATCCGTTCTACTTTTGCAACCAGGAGTCTGAGCAGGAAGACAAATGCGCCTTGCTGAATATAGCTCGCCAGTATGGTGACACTGCCGCGATATCGACGTGACATCCTCGCGCTGACTGACGAGCAGCTCGAAGAGTTCGTGCGCGCATGGGTCATCGCGAAAAAAGAGTATCACGAAGTCGTCCTATATTCGGGCAGCGGCGATCGCGGGCGTGATGTTGTCGGCTATTTGTCGAAGGAGCGCGCCGAAGGGGACTGGCACAATTACCAGTGCAAGCATTACGGACGAACGCTCCCGACAAAAACCGCGCTGAGGGAAATCGCAAAAGTCCTTTACTACGCGCACGTTGGCGAGTTTACGGCACCTAAGAAATTCAACTTTGTCGCCCCACGCGGACTCAATCGCGATCTCAAGACACTTATATTCAAGCCGACGGAGCTTCGCGACGCCATCTTGAATGGATGGGATGCAGACATCGCTGCATCGATCATCGAGAACCAGAAGGTGTCGCTTAGCGACGCGCTTCGCTCGTTCATTTCCTCATGGGATTTTTCTGAAGTTCACGAAGTGACGGTCGACCACATTCTGGACCACCAGTCTTCCAACGCCGTCCTTCACAAGTGGTTTGATGCCGATCCCGGACCCGCGCCGGCAGGCGTGACACCAGCGGAGGTACAGGTTGTTGAGCTGCCCTACGTGTCGCAGCTGCTTCACGGATACGGCGAGCGCGCTGGCTGCGATTTTGCAGATCATCACGCGGTCAAAGAACATGATGAGCACTGGCAAGATCTTGGAAGACAACGCGAGCGCTTCTTTGATGCGGACGCATTCACGCGGTTTTTCCGCGATAATACCAACGTGGACGAGACTACGCGTTTTGAGAGGGATGTACTGAACGGGGTCGTGGACACCTGCAACGCAACACAGGGTGATACGTTGCAGCGGGTTGAGGCGACGATGACTCAGGCGGCGAACCTAAAACCTGGAGGGGTTCTGGGCCGGCACGCCGGCATCACGGTCAAACAAGGTATGTGCCACCACTTCGTCAATGACGGGGCGCTAAAATGGCGCAAGTAGCGATGGACGTCCCGACACTGTTCAACGGTCCGCTTGAGACCGGCGTTCGCGCGACAGTCATTTTGAACGCAGTGCACCCGCGCGCGTATGATTTGGCGCACTTGGTGTGGTTGGATCACCTCGTCGTCCACACAGGTGACATCGATGGACCGTCGAGCCTGCATCCGGATATCCCGCAACGGACCGGAGAACTGCTTGTACGACGTCGGCTCGTCGAAGACGGTCTTCGACTCGTCCGCAAGCTGCATCTCGTCGATGCTGTAGCTTCTGGCGAGGGCGTGTCGTTCGTCGCGCGGGACGAAGCTGCTCCGTTCGTGGAAGCCATGCGATCAACTTATGCGCAGACGCTGAGGGACCGCGCGGATTGGCTTGCCGAAAAACTATGCAGCCTTTCGAATGAGCAGCTACGTGCGCTTATACAGCGCAAGATCGGACGATGGGCGGTCGAATTTCAGGGCGAGGGAGGGCAAGGATGAGCGGCCGCATCACTCTCCGCCAGCTTAGTTTTACCGGTCCGAAAGACGCTGCCGCGTATCTCCCGTTTAACGAGCACGTCACATTGGTGTTCGGGGCCTCAAACACCGGAAAGTCTTTCGCGTGCAAGAGCATCGATTTTATGCTGGGCAGCTCGCGGGACCTGCCGCAAATCGAACAGCGTGAACCTTATGACCGCGTGCTGCTAGCCCTAGACACACCTCGGACCGCCGAGTTGACGCTAGCGCGCAGTATTAGTGGCGGTGCACTTGAAATGTTCTCCGGCATTCATGTTGCGAAGCCTGAAGACAAGGCTGTGAAAACGCTTCAAGCGAAGCACAACGATCGCAACGAAGACAACGTGTCGAATTTCCTGCTGCATGAACTGGATCTTGCCGACAAGCAGATCGCAGTGAACGAGGCAGGTCAGAAAAGAGGTTTAAGTTTCAGGGACGTTTCTCTCTACTGCATTGTGGATGAGACTTCGATACAGGCTGAGCGATCGCCTGTCGAAACCGGCAACTACACATCAGCGACCGCTGAGCGAAGTGTGCTCAAACTCCTGCTAACTGGACATGACGACAGCGCTCTGGTGCCGGTTCTGACTCAAAACGAGTTTCGAACGTCAAAGGCCGCGAAACTCCAATTTGTCGATGAGCTTCTTCAAGGCGTTGAGAAAGAGCTTGCGGACGACTACCCGGATCACGAGGGCCTTACTGAACAAGAGGAGAAGCTCGCTTCCACTCTGTCGTCTGTACAGAGTGAACTCGACGGTGTGCGGACATCGATCAGGGGTCTGATGGACGACAAGCGCCGCTTTTCGTTGGCCGCCATGAAACTTCGGTCGCGAGCAGATGATATCGAAATCAATCTTGATCGGTTCGATCAGCTGGCCGCGGTATACCAATCTGATATCCAGCGTCTTGAGGCATTGGAGGAGGTTGGGTTTCTGCTTGCGTTGGGCAGCGACCGTGACTGCCCACTATGCGGGGCGGGACCGGAGGTCCAGAAGCATGCCCACGGAGTTGAGGAGATCAAAGCCGCGCGCGAAGCTGCGCTAGCTGAAATAACGAAGATACGGGTTCAGCAGCGCGACCTCGTCGCGACCGTGACTGCATTGAAATCTGAACAAACAAAGACGGCCTCACAAATTGAAGAGGCGCTCAAAGCGCTTCAGGAAACCGAGACCGAACTTGAAAGGTTTTCTCCGGCGGCGACCACCACCCAGCGACGTCTGGAAGAGCTGCTCGAAGCGCGCGATGCGGTCAAGCATGGTCTTGATTTACTGGAACGCCGCGAGACGCTCAGAAAGCGGCGCAGCGAATTCGAAACAATGAGGCGCGAGAAACGGGAAGACGTTCCCAAGTTGCGCATTCCGACCACTGTGTCGCACGAGTTTGCTAAAGAGGTCAGCGCGCTGCTTAAGGCTTGGCAGTTTCCTGGCGATTGCCATGTCACCTTCGATGACGAGACCTACGACCTGCGCATTGATGGCAAGCATCGAAAAGACAACGGCAAGGGCGTGCGCGCGATTACACACGCGGCCTTCAAGCTCGCACTCATGATTTTCTGCCGAAAGCGTGGGCTCCCGCATCCCGGCTTCATAATAATGGACAGCCCGCTGCTCACTTATCGTGACCCTCTCACGTCACCCGCAGGCCAGCTCTCGGAGGACGAAGAGGTCCTTAAGGCGAGCACACTGAAGGAAAACTTTTTCGCCCAGATCGACACTATGAGTCAGACGGGCCAGGTAATCATCGTCGATAACGTCGATCCGCCGGATAATATTTCGCCTGAAGTAACGCTGCACCGCTTTACGGGCAGGAAGACAGTCGGACGGGGAGGTCTGCTCTAATTCGCAATCTTGCGTGCGAGCATGGCGTGCAGATTTTCGGGCTTCAGCGGTAGCGCTTCAACATTTTCCAATCCTTGTGGCCTGTCACCAGCGGCAAATGCTCAATGGTCATTCGGGTTTAACGCGTAAGCAGCATTGGAGACTACGTGGCGCGTAAGGCAGTTAAGAAGGCCAAGAAGGCACCGTACAAGCGGAGGGCGGCGCAACCAAAGGCGACGACGGCGCCTAGGAAGTCGCGCTTCACCAACCTTCCGAAGTTTGGAGCCTTCCTTAAGACGAACGGTTCGCACTACACGGTCGTATTTACGACCCGCAGACCACCACCTTCTGGCTTCAGTTTAACCGCGTTCGTGCGAAAGAGTGTCAGGGCGATCGCGACCGGACCTTTCGAACTCATGACAGAAATTACCTCTACCAAGATGGCGTTCGTGACGGTCGCGTTTGTCCTCAAGTCGGACTTCGATGCCGTCTGCAAAAAATTTAAAGCCACGCCAGCGGCGCTCCGCCCCTTCAAAACAACGGTCGCTTCCGCCGGTGTCATCATCTGAGCAAAGCACTTTAGCGGGATCGGTCGCAGGCGTCATCGGTGTGCTCCCGACCAGTTTCGGTCGGTTTGCGTCTGCTTTGCAGCACAGCGGCGTAAGGACCGTTCTTGGGATGCCTCGACCATGACTGGCACCCATCTCGCGCGACGTTAATCCGCTGTTGTGCTACAGCTCAACAGCCGCGGGAAGGGCGCGAAATTGCATGGGCAGTCTCACCGATACTGAGAAGCGCTACTTAGAGAAGATTCTCGGCATGGGCAGTGGCTATGTACTCGATTTCTCCGACGCCTCGTTCGGCGAGTTCTTCGGTCGATTCCAAGTCGATATTCATGCGGCCAAGTATCAAAACTACGGAACGTCCAAGGCAAAGAAGTTGAGAGCATTCTGGGAGCAAGAGCCAGATCTCTTAGTCGCGAGGGTCATGAATGAGCTTCTCTCGTCCTACGAAGCTTCATGCGACCTCGAAGGGACGAGCAAGGACGCGGCCCTGCTGGAAAAGGCGCGAGCTATCACCGCCCGGTTGGCGGGACAACGAGTGGCAACGGCTGCGGGACAAACGACTTCGATCGACAGTTTTCTGCACGAAGAATTCAAGATCCCGAATATTGACAAGCTTCCTATCGAAGGTCCTGTCGCCCGCGTTATCGAAGGGCGATTGGCAGAAGCCAGGCTTGCGCTTGCAGGGAAAGCGTACCTGTCGGTCATATTTCTTTGTGGCAGCGTTCTCGAGGCCGTTCTGTTGGGAGCAGCGCTAAAGGCGCCTTCAACATTCAATCGATCGGCGGCTAGTCCCAAAGACTCTTCAGGGAAGGTCAAGCAATTTCCTGAGTGGACTCTCGCGCAGCTGATCGATGTCGCCTGCGACATTGGCGTGTTGAAGCCGGATGTTCAGAAATTCGGTCACGGACTGCGCGACTTCAGAAATTACATTCACCCATATCAACAAGTGATGTCCGGCTTTAGTCCAGACGAACACACCGCAAAGGTCTGCTTCCAAGTGCTCAAGGCGGCACTTGCGAGCGTGGCCGGTGAGCGCAAATAGGCGACAGCGTCCGCTTTCGGCAACGCGTGAAGCGATGTCTGTTCATGGGATGAACCCGACCTAGTCTCGCTTCTCGAACCCGCGCCCTCGCAGCCGCGAGCCAAACTGCTTACGCCTCTCGTACTGGCTCATCATCGTCCCGTTGAGACGCTTCGTTTTCGCGATCGCCTTCACATCCCGGAGCGTCTTCACCTTGTGACACGGTGCGCACATCAGCTGATCCGGCTTGCCGGGCTTCAGCGCATTGGGTGTTGAATGCTCCGCAATCAGCCCGGTCGTCGCTTTGCATCCACTGACGCAGCACTTTCCGGCTTGGGCTTCGAGCAACGCATCGTATTCGCGCCGTGTGAGGTAAAGCCGTGTCATGGGACGGCCTCCTCGGAAGTGGAGGCAAGCCACTCAATCGAGCGGATCACAAAGCCGACGCTGTGAAACGCCAACTCGCCAAGCTGTCTCCGGCGCTGTTCGATCTCGCCTTCAATGCGGACGAGATCGCCCTCGCGCAGGCGTTCGAGGATGTTGGTTCGCAAAGGCGTACCGCGCGCAACGCATAAAACCCAAGCGGTGCGAGGTGGCTTGTCGGGAAGCGTTAGGTCCGACGAGATCACAAGCGTCAGTTCATCGGGTGCGGTCGTGAGCACGCAGTTCAGCGTGCCGGTCAGAGCAAACGATAACATGAGAAGATATCCAGCCGGATCGCGCCGGCGGCGCGCCGCGAGCCGTCCCCGCGACGCTCACCCGGAGCGCACGCGGGAAGAGGGTGGGCGCAAGGGCGCGCGTCAGCGCCCGAAGGCTTGGCCCTTGCGCCCACCCGACCGCGTGCGATTTTAATGCGCGTGGGGAATGGATCGGGCGGGCCAGGCGACGCTACGGATTGGATCTCGCGATAGCGGCCGTGAGCGCCGGCGGGATTCTGTATCGATTGCGGCGGAACGGATCAGAGCGGCTTACCGTCCGTTACAACTTGGAGTATGAGTGAGTCTTCTCGCAGATGCGCAAGAAGACAATCACTCTCCATCTAGCACGGCCCTCCGTGTCGAACTTCATCGACGTGCTCAGTGATAGCGCGCGCGATCAAGTCGCTCGGGGGAGAGCCGCACAATCACCATCAGATTCGTTTGGAGACGGCGCGGTCCTGTACGTCTTTCCGGGACAACCAAAGCCACCCGACTGGGCGGGACAGCTGTCACCTTATTTCCAGGTCGATGCGAACCTTCGTTCAATCGCGCCATGCGCAATCATTGCATTTCGGTCCGCCGGCTCGATCTTTGTTGTGACCTTCTCGTACGCCCATGTGTATCTCGACCTCTCCAAATTGGAGGCCGACTTCGGGCTCCGCGTTGCCGTGAACATTCTCAGCGACTCAAAGCTCAAGTCCGTAGAGAGCGCCAATCTAGGCTCGGCAGTTCGGGGAATCGTACAGGCCGCAGCACAAATCGACTTCCACTCATTCGGTTTCGGCGATGCTCTCGACCTCGTTAGGAAAGTTAGTGGGAAGGCTCCTGACAAGTCTTTCGCCGACAATGTCACCGGCGCGAGGGCGTTGCGATTTACGAAAGAGATCACGCTGGGCGATGTGCCGGATCACGCGGTGGAGGCAAAACGTTTGTTTGCATCGACCGCGTATCAATCAACGGCGTTCAAGGTGCTAGATTTCTTGAGCCCTGTCGGCGATGCCGCCACGCACGAGACATTGGACGGTTTGCTGGTCGCTTCTATTCGCGATGGATCGGACGAGTTCGAAATTGCAATTCCGGAGATGCTTCCCGATCACATGGGATCGTATCGCTTCGAACGAGCCGGTTTTTCAGAATTTCACGCGGACCTGTCACTTGAGTTGTATCGTGACGGTCTTGGGGCTTTGCTCAATGACCTGGGAGTCGACGATCTCAAGAACCACTCGGTGGCCGCGCACGACGAGGGAGACCCGCGCCTATCGCAATCCTGGTCGGTGTATCACGCGTTGGTAGGTTCGATTTATTATGAAGGCATGAGATACGCCCTCAACGAAGGGCTCTGGTTTCGGGTAGACGACAAATTTAAGTCCGCAGCCGATGAGAGCTTTGATCAAGTCCACATAGACGGGGACCCATTGCTCCGCCCCTTCAAAAAGGTCGCCGGCGCCAAGTCTCGCGGCCCCACGAAAGTCAGTTACCAAAGCGAAGAATCCTACAATGCCGAAGTAGCTCGAAGTGGCGGCTACCTTCTGTTTGATCAGCGCCTCATTCGCATCGACAGCGTTCCGGGGCCGGGCTTCGAAGCATGCGACTTGCTTGATGTGAAGGGACGCCGTCTCATCCACGTCAAGAAGAGTTCAAGACAATCAAGTGTCTTGAGCCACCTGTTCAAGCAGGGCAGCAACTCAGCGCAGCTGCTTCGAAAATACCCTGGTTTTGCCGATGGCATGATCGATATCGCTCGATCGGACTACGGAGCTCAGACATCAAGATCACTGGCTGCGGCGCTAAAGGAACGTTGGCGGGTTGAGTTTCGCATTGCTGACTTTCCGCGTGTCGATGGGAAGCATAACATCCCATTTTTCAGCAAACTGACACTTCAAGCCGAGGCGCGAAACATTCGCGCGATGGAATTTGACGTTTCCGTTGGGTTCATTACGCACACAAAGGTTCGTCAGCGCGGTCAACAGTAACTAGGGCGCTGAACGCGTCAGCGATCGCCGCCCTCAGGGCCGAGACGCGCACGCGGCTCGGTCGCGGCACGCGACAAGAGCGCGGCCCGCGCATGCGGGCGACGCCCAATGATCTCGCCAAACCAAACGCTTTCCGCCAGCGCTTACTTCGTCATGTCTCGCCATCGACCAAAGCCGCAACCTCATCGACGCGTGAGACATGGAACGCGCGAATAGTGTCGAAGGTCGTCCCGTTGTCATCGACGCTGTAGACGAGCGCCGCAAAGGTAAAATCGCCTTCGGCAAGCATCGTCGCAAGCGCCAAGCTATCTGACGGCCGTGGTTCGCTTACACAGCGGATCACGGCTTTTCGTCCCGCTCGGCTCACAAGTGCGAGGTCGAAGGCGCGATCCTCTTCCCAGACCTTGGCCACGACGTGGTGACCAGCGCCGCCCAGCGCCGCCATGCACTTTGACACAATGAGGTCGAGGTCGCGTTCGGGCGATGGCTGGGTCCCCATCTCCTGTCCTTTCGGTCCATATTATTGCGGGGCGAGGGCGTGGCGGCAACTGCGCGCGACAACGGTGAAGACGCTCTCTGTCGACGAGCTTCCGACCTTCGATGCGGACCAACCAATGCCGCCGTCGACAACGTCAGCGATAGAGCTGCATGAACGCAATGGCGCCCGCCGCTAGCGCCGCGATCAGCGCGACCAGCACGAGGGGAAACACAAGCGAGCCGCCCGCGCGTTTTTGTGGCTCACCCAAGGCCTCTCTCCCGCTGACATCTGCGCCGGACGGATGCGCTTTGCGCGCGGCTCTGGCGCGGGGCCGGGCGCTGACCCCATCGCCGCCGCCGCCCGCCCACCGTGCTGCAACATCGCGATCGACATCGCCGATCACGGGCCGCAGCAGTGCAAGCTCGTCATCGCTCAAAAGCGTCATGCCATTCAGCCGAGCCCGCACTGCCGCTTGGACAAGTTCGTCCCCCGCCAGCGCCGTAAGCCAGAAGTTGTCCCAGAAGCGGATCAAGCCATCGTCCGATGTCGTGACCATCAGCGCCCCATCTGGGCTCAAGGCGACGTCTGACATCGGCGCCTGATAGCGTTCATGGCGCGCAATCTCGGTATTACTGGCTACGTCCCAGACGCGAACGGCGCCGCCGGCAAGCGTCGCCAGGATGCGCTCGCCGTTTGCAGAGAAGATCGCGCTAGTGAAAGGCGAGTCGCCCGCGAACCGCGCCAGCTCGTCGCCGCTCTGGGCGTCCCAGACGCGGACCGTCAGATCGTTGGACGCCGTGACGACGCGGTCTCCGGCGGGATTGAATGCTGCGGTCGAAACCCAGTCATCATGCCCTTGGAAGAGAACAACCTGTGCGCTGGACGCCGCATCCCAAAGACGCGCGCTGCCATCACCCGACGATGTGAGAATACGCGCCCCATCCTGACTAAAGCTCGCGCGAGAAACTGCTGCTTCGTGCCCCTCGATGACAGTGACGCATGCGCCGCTGGCCACATCCCAAACCATGGCGCGTTTATCGGCTGACGCCGAGACAAGGCGCGCGCCATCCGGACTGAACATCGCGGCATAGACCGCGCCCGCATGGCCAATGAGGCGGCGCACCTCCTTGCCGGAGGCGATCTCCCAAAACCGGATGATCCCATCGGCTGAGCCCGTGACCAGATGCTCGCCACTTGGGTCAAAGAGCGTATCCCAGATAATGCCGCCGCCGACATCGAACGCGCGCACCTCTGAGACATCCGCCACCGACCATATCCGCGCCTTGCCGTCATGAGAGCCCGCGCAAAGACGCGCGCCGTCGCGGCTGAAGGCCGGCCCATGCCACTCAGCTCCTTTGCGCTGGCCGACGATGGCGCGCTCAGTTCCGGTTTGAGGATCCCAGACCCGCGCGGTGTGATCGTCGGAGGCGGTGACGACGCGCGCGCCGTCAGCGCTGAGCGCAAGCGAGGAGAGCTGATCGTCATGCCCAGCCAGACGCAAGAGCTCGGTCCCGCTCGCGGCATCCCACACACGCGCCGTCCTATCGCTCGACGCGCTGACGATGCGCGCTTCATCAAGGAACGCCACCCCTTCGACCCACCCGTCATGCCCGCCAAAGCGGGCGAGCTCCTTGCCCGTGCTCGCATCCCAGACCCGCGCGGTGCGGTCTTTCGAACCGGTGACAACACGATCGCCTTTGGCGCTGAACGCCACGCAGCTGATCGGCTTGTCATGTCCCTGCAGCACGCGAAGAGCCTTGCCAGAAGCGACATCCCAAATCCGCGCCGTAGCGTCCGTCGATGCTGTGACAAGTTTGGTCCCGTCAGCGCTGAAGGCTGCGGTCCAGACCCGGCCGGTGTGACCCTTCAGTTGGCGCAACAACCGACCCTTGATGCTCCAGATGCGAGCGCTTTCATCATCCGAACACGTCACCACTTTGCGGCCGTCAGGGCTGAAGACTGCGCTGACAACTGCTCCCGTGTGGCCCTTGAGACAGAAAAGCTCGCGCCCGGTGGCGACATCCCAGAGTCTGGCGGTCTGATCGGCGGAGGCCGTGAGCAGCAGCGCGCCCGTAGGATCAAAGCAAACGCTTTTCACCATGTCGCTGTGGCCCGCGAGCGTAAACAGCAACGCGCCGCCGGCGCTGCTCCAGATGCGCGCTGCCTTGTCCGTGCACGATGTCGCTACCAGTTTGCCGTCGGGACTGAAGGCGGCGCCCGTCACCCAATCGTTGTGCGCCAAGAGTACAAGCTGGGCGCCGGTCTCGGCGTCCCAGATGCGGGCGCTATTGTCCTGTGACGCAGTGACGAGTCTGGCGCCGTCCGCACTGAAGGCGGCGCCGCTCAAGCTCTTGGCGTGCCCGGCCATGCGCGCGACGCAGGCGCTGGCATGAGCGCTCGCCGCGATCTGGGCCCGGCGCGTGGGCTCGGCGTTGTCCTGGCTTTCGCCGGCGAGCGCCAGCCGCAACGCCGAGTCGAAGCGTTTCGTCTCGCGCGCCTGTTGCGCCAGGGCGGCGACCGCAAGCTGGGTCTGTTGATCGATCTTCTGCTCGCGCGACGTCTTCTCCTGGCGATCGCGTTCTTCTTTGGCGACGCTGGCGGCGAGATAATCGCTGACCTCGTCTGGAACGCCGGGCCCTTGCGCCGGCCGGGCGCTCGTCCAAGCTTGGACCGCAGCTATATCTGCGACAGGCAACAGCATGCCTTCTAGACGCCCGGCATGATCCCACGCCATGGCGCGGCCCAGCCATTTCACGCTTTCGCGGACCCAGAGCACGTCAGCGATCGAGAGCGCCGCTTCCAGCGTTTCCAGCGACGCTTCGAACGCAGCCGCGTCCGTCATGCCCGACCGCTCGAAGGCATCGAAGAAGACGTAATTGAACGCGGCGAGCCCCGCCGGCGCTGCGATCTCTTCGGCTGGGCGCCACAGCAGCGGCGTCAGCGTCTTCTTCAGCGCCAGCGATCTGTCGATCTCCCACACGCAATACTCGGAGCGGAGTGAATCCGGGGAGATGACGTAGACGACCGCGTCCGCCTCGATGATCAGCCCCTCCAATCGCGCCTTCCACGCTTCCCCAGGCGCGATGTCCTTGCGGTCAAGCTTGGCGTCGTACCCGCGATCGATCAGCGCTACCCGCAACTCATCTGCGAACGCCTCATCGGCGCGCGAGTAGGAAATGAAGACGCGCATCTTGCGGGTCTCGTGTGCGGGCGCGGAGGTCATAACAGACGCTACACCGCGGCGAGGCATTCTGTCCGTAGTGTTGGGAGAGCCCTTGTGGAGGTCAGGCGAGGGCCGTTTCTGACGATTGGAAAGCGCGACGTCGGCTTCGGACAGCTTCAGACGCGGCAAAACAGGTCAATGGCTGGCCACCGACAATTTGGATGGCGCCTTGGCAATAAACGCCGCGGCTCAAGCTGTGGGGTTATCGCCCAGCCGCGCAAGAGATCGCTGCTCTAGGATCTGGATAGCGCACTAAGCAGCGGTTCAATCGCGCTTGTCAGCCACTGGAACGCTTCCCAGCCGATGCGCGCCCCGAAATAGACCGAGGCGAAAGAAATGATGGCGGCGGGGATCGTAAGCAGCAGCAAAAGGCCGTCCCGCTGCAACAGGGCTAACGCGGTCATCGCCACGGTCATCCCAGGGGGCCAGTTCGCAAATGGGATGGGCAGGATTAAAATTAGCGCCATCGCTAGAGTTTGAAAGCCGACCACGATGGTTAGCGGAAAGCGCGTCAGTCCCTCAAGCCGCGGCCGCAGCAACATCTCCAGTCGCTTCAGCATCGGAATTGCGCGCTTCAGGGCGTGTGAAAGGCCCGCGCCGGAGATTGTCGCGTCCCGCAGCTGTCTCGGCGTCCACAGCAGACGCCGCCCAAGCAGAAGCTGCATTGCCGGAGCGATCATCAGTATCCCGAAGATGGTCGAGATGCCGGGAACGTTCGGCACACACATTGGCAGCGCCAACAGAAGTAGAAGCGCCCCGTGCGCCCGCGTATCGAGACGATCGATGATCTCTCCGACGCGGACGCCGTCCGCCGGCAGATCGTCAACAAGAGCTTCGAGTAGTGACGATGCCGGAAGAGGGCGCATGTCTCTCCTTCGCGAACTGCACGCGCGACGGCTTATGTTTAAGAGATTGGTCTTGAGACGCGATGGCCGCGACATTGGGAATTGGCAACGCGGGAGGCGCCGTGATCGGCCTTACGCTTTTATGCTCGCGAGCGCTGCGCCGCCTGCTATCAGGCCGACGCCGAGCCAATTCTTCAAACTCAAAGATTCGCCCAGGACCAAGACACCCAACACCGCGACGAA
Source organism: uncultured Alphaproteobacteria bacterium (assembly GCA_902826245.1). Taxonomy (GTDB): domain Bacteria; phylum Pseudomonadota; class Alphaproteobacteria; order Caulobacterales; family Aquidulcibacteraceae; genus Vitreimonas. The sequence continues at coordinate 13,524 of CADEEA010000045.1, forward strand.
GACGACGCTCAGCTTGTCTATCGGCGCGACCTGAGCTGCGGGTCCCAGTTTCAGGGCTCTGAAATAGCAGAGCCACGAGGCGCCGGTGGCAAGAGCAGAGAGTGCGAGGAAACCCAGCGTCTGCGGCGCCACGCGCGTCAACGGCTCAAACGCGCCGCGCACCGAAACCAGCACAAGTATGAAAATCAGAATGACGCCGACGCGGATCAAGGTCGCGAAATCTGGGTCCATGCGCTCGACGCCGACTTTGCCGAAAATGGCGGTGAGCGCGGCGAACGCGGCCGACAGCAGCGCCCACGCCTGCTACGATTCAAACACTGATCTCATTTGACCATCCTCGTTCGATACTGCGGACACGCCAAGCTAAGAGGCCGCTTGGCGCCCATTGCTCATGTCGCCGCGCAACAAGGACGCGCGCCGGTGCTTGTCGCGGCCAATCGCGCGCCGCGCGCACTAGCGCCGATCGCGCTTACGCCGCGGGTGATGCTGCGAAGGCTTTATGCTTCTGGACCGTGAGCACCGCAACCAGCGCGATGATGATGGCAAGGAACACAGCGCTCGTTGTCACGACGCCGAACCCTAACCCCCCGTTTGCAGTTGATTGGGAAACATAGTCTCCGAACGACGCCCCAAATGGGCGCGTAAGAATGTAGGCGAGCCAAAATGTCAGTACGCCGTTTACGCGGAACACGAAGTGGGCGACCGCTACGGCTGCTATAAGAGCGGCGAAAATCAAACCCGAAACGACGTACCCGAGACCGACGCTTTCAGCGAGCAAATCGCCAGCCGCAGTTCCCAGCGCGAACGTGAAGAGTATCGCGGCCCAATAAAACAGTTCGCGCTTGAGCGAGTAGATGGTGTGAATGGAGAGAGTTCTCTCGCTCGCGAACCATGCGGCAAATGTCGCCGCCAGGAGAACGCTGAACGCCGCGGTGGAATAGGTCAGCGGCACGTTGAAATTGTCGGTCAGATTGTCGGTTATCAGCGTGCCAACGATGCTGATCATCACCACCGCCACCCAGTAGAGCCAGGGTATATACGCCTTGGCGCGTATTTGTGCGTACAAGACTATCAACAAGGCCGCGCCCGTGATGAGCGAGGTATTGGTGAGGCCGACGTGAAAGTTGAAGATCAGAAAATCGGCGCCGGTTTCCCCGACCGTCGTGGCCATGATCTTGACGATCCAGAATATGAGCGTGATCTCAGGAACCTTGTTCAAAAAGTCCCGAGGCGCCGGCGCCTGCGTAGCGGTCAAGATTGTCTCCATGCTTGGCGGACGTTGCATTCAGTTAAGCGGCAGCATTTGATTTGCCGGGGTGCTCCCCGGCTCTTTGCGGCAGCAGCAGGATGAGTGCGAGTATGGCCGCCGTGAGCACGAGCGAGGCGATCGGACGGCTCAGCGCTAGGCCGCCATGGTCGAGCGGCTTATCGAGGAAGTCGCCAACGGTGGCGCCAAGCGGGCGGGTCAGAATGAAGGCCAACCAAAACAAGATCACGCGCGAGACGCGGGTCCAGAAATAGAGCGCGGCGATGAGCGCGAGCGCTGCGGAAAATACGAGTGCGGCGCCGACATAACCAAGACCAAGAGAACCCGTCGTCGCGGCTGCGTCGCTTGCGTCAGCGGCCATCCAATCACCGAGCGCTGTGCCGAGCGTCTGCGAGAAGGTGATCGTGATCCAATAGAACAGCTCAACCTTTGGCGTGTTCACGGTATCGACGTTGATCGTGCGCTCTGACCAATACCAAACGCCAAGCGATAGCAGCACCAGGGCGAGCAGGATGGTCGAGCCGCCTATGTAGCCAATGCCGAGCGAGCGCGTGCAATAATCGGCCAGCGTGGTGCCGGCCGTCGTGGAAGCGATGATCGTCGCCCAATACAAAAACGGATGAAACCGTTTCGCCACGATCTGGAGCGCCACCAGCGCCACGAGAATGGCCAGAAATATGCCGGTGCCTATCAAATAGCCGTTGGCGTTGGCGTCGGCGCCAGCGGTGGTCTCGCCAAGCCAGCTCATGGTGACGGTGTCGCCGCCGGTTTCGCCAAGCGTAGTGGCGAGGATCTTAATGATCCAGAACCCGATCGTGACGGCGGGCACCTTACTGAGAGTCGAAGTGTTATTCATCTGACCTGCGCTCCGCTCTCTAGGAAATCGGGAATTTTTCTATGACCCTGCGTTCGCTTGCGAATTGCTGCCATTCACTGGGCAGGGGGAGGCGAGAAGTATTGCTCCAGTGCGTCGACACGATCCAATTCGACCGCCACCGCATTTTGCGCGGCTGAAGCGTCGGACGCTTCAAGCGCCGCTCGCATTGCTGCGAGGTCCGCAACGAAGGAGGATTTCAAGGCATTGTCGGAAATCCGGCTTGAGATAGCTCGCCACTGCGCTTCAGCGAAGTCCAATGCCAGCCGAGCTTCGCTCCACAGTGGGGTCTGCGCTCGGACGCTGGCTTGATAACGAAAGCCAGCGTAATCAAGCAACGCGACTTCTAGAGGCATGTCGCTTGCACTCCGCACCTGCGCGGACACCAGTATTCGATATCCCTCCACCGCGCTCAACGCCAAGGCGGTGCGGTCGTGGCCGACGCGGAATTCGCCAACGCGCGCGTTGATCTGCGCCAATTCTGCGGCTTGATCTTCTGGCAAGTTGCGCTGGCAAGCTGATGCGCGTTCTACCGCGCCAATTGCTTCCACTTCCAGGCTGGCAACCGGAGCGGCGGCTGCGTGTTCGGTGAGCGCTTCAAACGCCTCCGCGCCCGCGGCGAGACACTCTTGGCTCGACGCCGCATCGACCACAGCGCTGCTGTCTTGGCTCGTCGGAGATGAGTTGGACTGACCACACGCCGCCAACACCGCTGCGATCACGACTAATGTAAGAGAATTCTGAAATGACATTACGGGAGCTTTCGGGGCACTTTCGTCGCCCGGCGCCAGATGGCGCTCAAATTCAGGTCGGTCTTGGATTGCTCGCACCAACTCGCCATCAACCCGATTGTTGCGGCTGAGATTTTGCTGATCACGATTTGCGTGTTCACGTCGAACGCCTCGCAAGGATGGTTAGAAGGTGAAGAGGATCGAGCCGTACCAAGAGGTGCGGCCGGTCTCATTGCGGTTCTGCAGGCCCGTGCCTGCATAGCCGAGGAAGTGAACGTGCTCGTTGAGATCGTAGGTCGCGCCGAGGCCGAGCGTCGTGGACGCAAACCTGTCTTCCGTGTCGGCGGTCTGGTGAAAGAGTTCGCCACCGATTTGCAGGTTCGGCAGTACGCGCCGCGTGACCGCCCAGCCGGCGACGCAATAGTCCTGCGAATCGCCACCGCGATTGATGGCGCAACCGCCGCCGCCGAAGGTAGACCAGTTTTCGCCCTCACGGCCGATCCAGATCGGCAGTAGGAGCGACGCATGCTGGTCGCCGAGATCGGAACCGCTGGGTAGAAAGACGCGCGGAAACACTGCGACGTCCCAGCCGAATGTGTCTTGGTGCAAGAAGCGAATCTTTGCCGCGAGTTCGATATTGCCAACGCCCGATTGGCGGCTTGCGCCATTCATTTGCTCGAAGCTGACGGGAACCGCGACAGTCAGCTGAAGGTCGTCGCCACCGCCATAGTTGAAATCCAGACCGTAATCGCCCTCATCGCCATCCGCGACGGTAGTTTGCGTCCCAAAGAGCAGGATCTCGTACTCGCCATGCGGGGTCGTGGCGGGATCGTCGGTCAAGAATGGCGGTCCGGCGATAGCGGGTGTGGCCCACACCGCAACGCTCGCTGCCGCGCCCGTCAACCATGCCCGATTGCTCACGATGTGAATCGCCTCTGCTTTGTGTTGGAGCCGCAGTCAGCGTCGAGGGTTCGCGCCGCTAGTTCTTCTTAGAACCGAGATGCTGCGCCGAAGGATGCCGGAAGATTGGGAGTTCCCAACCTGCCGATGCATTGGGAAATCCCAATGCTCCGGCAAGCTCGGGCCAAGCCGTCTCCGCTCACAGTGAGCGCTGGTCCTTTGTGCTTCACAGACGATCGCCCACCCTGTCAGGAGACGCGCATGAGCGTCCTAGCTCGCGAGACGCTCGCGCCTCGGGCGTCACATCGACTAGCCGGCGTGCTCGCTTGGCCGCATTGGTTTTGGGTGATCTTGGCGCTTTACCTCGTCGCGCACGTTTTGCTGCGTCTCTGGGAAACGCCGAACATTGGCAAAAACGAAGTGCAAGAAGCAGTGGCGGCTCAGGCTTGGGCCTGGGGCTATCAGCCACGTAATCCGCCCTTGCATACATGGCTCCTGATGGGCGCTTATGGCGTGTTCGGCGTTAGCCTGCTGGCGCACGTTGCTCTGAAGTACGTGCTGCTCGGCGCGGCGTTGGGGTTCGCTTTTCTGTGCGGGCGCAGGGTTCTCTCAAGCACCACGCTCGCCGCGTTCGCCGCGCTCTCGATGACTTTGCTCGCGCCGTTCGCGTGGACTGTGCACACCGCGTCCACGCACACGCTGTTGATGGCGGTGTTGATCTTGGCGACGCTTTGGGCGGCTATGCGCCTCACGACGACGGGCCGATGGAGCGATTATGCAATCTTTGGCTTGGCGATCGCTCTTGGGCTCTTGTCCAAATACTCATTCCCGCTGTTCTTGGGGCCGCTCCTTGTTGCGATGCTGTGCCAACGCGAACTGAGGCGCGCCCTGCTCAATTGGCGCATTGCCCTAAGCCTCGGGCTCGCGGCGATTGTGCTCGCACCGCACATCATCTGGATGCTCACGGCGCGGTTTGATTTCGTGGAGTTCCTCGCTGAGAAGCAGCGCAGCGAAGTCGCGCAACCTTACCTGGTCGATGTGGCTTCGGGCCTCGGCAACGTAGCGCTTGGTGCGCTTAGTTTTCTCGCTCCGTTCATTCTCTTGTTCCCGCTGATCTTCCGCAAGGCGTTCGCGGCGCCTGCCGGAGCGCCTTCGCCGTGGGCGCGCGCCTTATTGCTTCTACCAATTCTGGGCCTTGGCCTTTTGGCCATAGACGTTCTCGCCTTGCGAGCGACCCAGTTCGAAGAGCGCTACATGACGTGTGCGCTCTTGGTCACGCCGATTGCGCTTTTCGCGTGGCTCGATCGGCGCGCGATCGAGACGCGGAGTCTGCGCTGGCTCGGTATCAGCATCGCGTTGGTTATGGCGATTGGTTTTGCTGGGCTCGCGGGGCGGGCATTGTTCTATCATCAGGACTGCAACCGGTGTTGGGAGGAGATGCCCATCGAGGACGTTGCGCGGGACATACGCGCCGCAGGCTTCACGAACGGCACCATTATTGCCGATCACTACAATGTCGGCGGCAACATGCGTCTGGCGTTCCCACAATCTCGGATCATCGCTGCGAACTATTATGTCGCTCAGCCTCCGTTCGGCGGGCGGGGGCAGTGCATGCTGGTCTGGAATGCGCGCAATGCCGGGGACCCCGTGCCGCCTCTGATCGCAAACGTGATTGCGCGGAACAACCTCAGCCTGCCTACCGGGCGGCCGACCTATGTTGAGGCGCTCCTTCGACGCAGCACCGATCGCATGGATCGCTTCGGCTATTGGATATTGCCCAACGCCGACGCCAATTGCCGTCCGCTGGGGGCTTATCAGCGTCAGGTCGCCGGAGCCGGTCGCTGACTTCTGCGCCCAAGCGGCTTATGCTGTGCGCGGTCGCGGGTCATAGGGCCGGTGAGCAAAGAGGCGTCGTCTCCGTGATGCGTATCCTTCTGGTGGAAGACGATGAAGACACCGCAGCCTACGTCATCAAGGGTTTGCGCGAAGTTGGTCAATCAGTCGAACGCGCGCGGGACGGCAGAGATGGATTGTTTCGCGCCACCGGCGAAGATTTCGGCCTCATAATCCTGGATCGCATGATGCCGGGGCTGGATGGGTTGTCGCTCCTGAAGGCGGTTCGCGCGGCGGGGGTTACGGCGCCAGTGCTTATGCTCACCGCAATGGGCGCGATTGAGGATCGGGTCGCCGGTCTTGAAGCGGGGGCGGATGATTATTTAGTCAAGCCGTTCTCGTTCGCCGAACTAAATGCGCGTGTGAACGCGCTTGGTCGGCGCCAACCGCTCAGGGAGGAGGAGACCACGCTTGTTGTCGCAGACCTTTGCCTCGATCGATTGCGGCGGGTGGTCAAACGCGGTGATCTGCAAGTAGACCTACAGCCGCGCGAGTTCCGCTTGTTGGAAGAGCTGATGCTAAACGCAGGCCGTATCGTAACCCGCACAATGCTGCTTGAGCGCGTTTGGGAATTTCACTTCGATCCGGGCACGAACATTGTGGAGACCCACATCAGCCGCATCCGCGCCAAGATCGACCGCGGCGGTGATCTCGTTCTCATTCATACGGTGCGTGGCGCGGGATATACAATTCGTGCGCCTTGACCGTGTTTTCGCCTCCACCAGCGCAAGGCTAGCCGCCATCTATGCGGCGCTGCTGCTGATCGCGTTCTTGTTGGCGGGCTTTGCAGTTTGGCTGGCGACTAGATCAGCGGCTGAGGTGCAAATCCGCGAGCGCGTACAATCCGAGATGTCGGCGCTGCAACAAGAAATTCGTGTCGAAGGGATGCCGGCGGCGATCGCGGCGATCCGCACTCGGATGCAAACGCCGGGGGCGTTGGAGTACCGGCTCTTCGATGAAAATGGCGGCACATTGGTTGGCGATCTGCCGGTCGAGCGCCCTGCACTCGGCTGGAGCTTCGTTGATTTACCCGACGCTGAAACCATGGAGGAAGGCGAGGAGGACCTGCTCGTCTTCTCAGAGGCGACCCCGAGCGGTGGCGTGCTGGCTATCGCCGACGATTTACTGCACGCCGAGCGCATCCGCTCCGCGGTGTTGTCGGCGATCTTTTGGGTGGGCGCCCTGGCGCTGACGCTTGCACTGGCAGCGGGCTTTTTGGCGACGCGCGGTGCGCTTTCTCGAATGGACGCGCTATCGAGCGCACTGGCGCGCGTGGGCGCGGGTGACATGGCCACGCGCGTGCCAGAGCGTGCCGGTGGGGACGATGTCGATGCCATCGGCCGCTCGGTCAATCAGATGCTCACCCGCATTGATCTTCTGGTCGCGAACGTGCGGCGCGTCTCCACTGACATCGCTCACGACCTGCGCACCCCACTGGGGCATGTCCGGCAAAACCTAGAAGCCGCGGCTGCAAGCCATGATCTCTCGGCCGCGCATGATGCGATCGCCAAGGCGCAAGCCAAGATCGAAGATGTTTTGCGCATCTTCGCTGCGATGTTGCGGCTTGCGGAAATCGATTCAGGCACTGCGCGCAGCCGGTTCGCGCGTGTCGATATTTCCGCGGTGGCGGAGCGTGTTGCCGACGCCTACCGGCCCGACCTGGAGGCGTGTGGTTTGACGCTGCGCTTTGAATCGGACGGACCGGCGCACATAGAAGGCGACGCGGACCTCATTGCACAAGCGCTATCCAACCTTATCGAGAATGCCCTTCGTCATGCCGGGGCCGGTGCGAACGTTAGCGTCAGATTGCGTGGGACGGACGCGGCGGTGCGGCTTGAGGTGCAGGATAGCGGCGTCGGCATAAGCGCCGAGGACCGCGCCCGTGCGGTTGACGCGTTTGTGCGCCTTGATCCCAGCCGCTCCGCCGCGGGTGCAGGTCTTGGACTTTCCATTGTCGCGGCAATTGCGCGTCTGCATCGGGCTGAGCTTTTGCTTGAAGACGCCTCGCCTGGATTGCGGGCGGTGCTGGTCTGGCCGACGCACGTTATTGGCGAACCGTAACGTCATCTCCATGCCGGCGCCATGCGCTGGCGCGTAGAAGCCAAGCATGGAGATTGGCAATGCAACGAAACAGATTTGTCCGAGCGCTCACACCCATCGTGTTTGTCGCGTTCGCGGCGCTGACGTCGTGCTCACGCGATGGAAATGCTCACGGCGATCCGGCACTCGCGGCACAAGCGGCCGTCCCCTTTGCGCGCGCCCAAGAATTGGCGCTGGCAGCGCGCCCCGGCGAGGTGCGGGAATGGGAGCCGGAGCGTGAGCACGGCGGGCTACGCTATTCCTTCGACATTGCTGCTGGCACGAACCTCTACGAGGTGGGCGTGGACGCAGTGTCCGGCGAGATAGTCGAGAACGACCTCGATCATTGAACGCCGCATAACGCGCCTTCATTGAAGAAGCAGGCATCCAGCGCATCACGCGCCGGTGGCCGCATTGAGAATTCCCAACCTGGCGTTCGCTTGCGCCGCCAGCGTGAACAAGCGCACGATGGCCCATGAACGTTGTGGGCGACCTCTGGAAACGCGGAACTCAAGAAATTGCGGTTCTAGCCGGGTTGGGCGTTGCGGCGCTCGGAGGTCTCTCGTTCGCCTATATCGCACAGGAGACATTTGAGGGCGAAACGCGCCAGATTGACGAAGCCTGGTTGCTGGCGCTTCGCGCGACAGGTGATCCAACCGATCCCATAGGGCCGCGCTGGTTCGAACTTGCTGTCGCGGACATTACGAGCCTGGGCGGTTATGCGGTTCTCACCCTATTGGTCATCGCAGTAGCCGCGTATCTGCTGGCTATCGGAAAGCGGACCGCCGCGGTTCTTGTCGTGGGAGCGGTGGTTAGCGGAACCGTGCTCAGTGAGACACTGAAGCTCGGCTTTGCGCGCCCTAGGCCAGATTTGGTCGCTCACCTGGCTGAGGTGCAAAGCGGGAGCTTTCCGAGCGGGCACGCAATGCTGTCGGCGATCACGTATCTGACCCTCGGGGCCCTGCTAGCGCGCTTTCACAAGCAGCGCGCAGTCAAGGGAGTATTCCTCGCTCTAGCAGTTATTGTGACTCTGATGGTTGGAGTCAGTCGCGTTTATCTAGGCGTGCATTGGCCAACCGACGTGCTGGCGGGTTGGTCACTCGGAGCAGCATGGGCAGCGCTGTGGTGGGTAATTGCGGGGATTGCCCAACCAAGCGATTGCTCTGAATGAGGCGCGCTTCCATCAGCGCGGATGAATGCTCGATTTGCCCTTTGCCTGTCGTTGGTTCGGTTACGTCGGGCCCACTTCGGCGACATCGAGCCGAAGCGGCCGCATCATTGCCGGCGACAGTATTGGATTGGAACGGCCCTCGGTAAGAAAATGTTGCGCGGGGCCTCGATAATCTGATCAGGCGATCCTGGTGCTCTGCGCGCACCTTGATAAAGCGGGTCATGGCAGCGCAGATAACCAATGAACTCGCGATCCCTGCCGCGTCCCAAAATTCCGCGAACGGTTTGGGCGCTCGGCTTAGTGAGTCTATTTATGGATATCTCATCAGAGATGATCCATGCGCTGTTGCCCTTGTTCCTAACGGTGGGCCTGGGCGCAAGCGTTGTCGTGGTAGGGTTAATCGAGGGCGTCGCTGAGGCAACTGCGTCGATAGCGAAGGTTTTCTCCGGCTATCTGTCCGACCGCATCGGCCGGCGAAAGCCACTGATCTTGGTCGGCTACGCCCTCGGTGCTTTGTCGAAGCCGTTCTTTGCGCTCGCCGGTGCACCCACGATGGTGTTTGCTGCGCGCTTCGCAGATCGCATCGGAAAAGGGCTGCGCGGTGCGCCCCGTGATGCGTTGGTGGCCGACGTCACGCCGGAGTCGATACGGGGGCGTGCTTATGGAGTGCGCCAGGCGCTCGACACGGCGGGCGCTTTCATCGGGCCGTTGGTGGCGATCGCCCTCATGGCCCTTTTTGCCAACGACATAAGAACGGTGTTCTGGTTTGCCGTCATACCGGCTGGGCTAGCGGTTCTATGCGTGCTGATTGGCGTGGAAGATCGCGCTGTAGGACCGGAAGAGAAGCGCTCGCGCCCGCCAATTCGTTTGGCTGACCTGCGCGGGCTCAGCGGCGCTTTCTGGGGTGTCGTCGCGATTGGCGTTGTTTTCACGCTGGCGCGCTTTAGCGAGGCGTTCTTGGTCTTGAAGGCCAACGATGAGGGGTTGCCCCTCGTTCTGGCTCCGCTTGTTCTGGTTGCCATGAACGTCGTCTATTCGCTGGGCGCCTATCCCGCAGGCGCATGGTCGGATGAGGCGTCGCCGAAGGGGTTGTTGCTTTGGGGCTTGGTTGCCCTGATCTTCGCCGACTTGGCGCTGGCTCTGGCGCCGGGCGTAGTCGGCGCATTTGTCGGTATTGCACTGTGGGGCGCACACTTGGCCCTAACCCAGGGCTTGCTGGCAAAGCTTGTGGCGCAAAGCGCGCCGGCCGATTTGCGAGGGTCAGCGTTTGGCATCTTCAACCTCGCCATTGGTGTGGTGATGCTCGTCGCGAGCGCGATCGCGGGCCTTCTCTGGGAAGGCGTTGGACCGGCGGCCACGTTTCTCGGCGGCGCAGGCTTTGCCGTTGTCGCCGTAGTCTTGGTCACACTACTCGGTGGGCAGCAGCGAAGAGCATCCGCCTGAGGCGGCGAAGGACAGGTTTCGGCGAACATGAGCCGTCGGCGCGATGAGGGTCTCGGCGTCTGGAATCGAGCAACTAGGTTAGTCACGAAAATCTGCGCCACGACCTACGCTGGCCCTTTGCGGTCTGTCGCTTTCGCTTTGAAACGTGCGTTTGATACCCGAACTCGGACACAGTGCCTGATCGCCGCGCTTCCGCTTCGCTCACTTGCGGACTAGGCGCTCGGACAGAAAACGGACTCTGGCCGGAGGTTTTTACGCCACCGGTTTCGACCGCGATCGGAATCGAATGCGATAGGGGATGAGCACAACGCCAGCTACCACCGAGAGCAGAGTGATCAGCGTGACGATGATGATCAGCGGGTGATTGAAGTCCTCATGGTTCTGCCAATCCATGATGTGCAGCGCCCAAAGCGTATCGTAGACGCGCCATAGATCGGAACGGCGCGCGGTGACGGCGCCGGTGTTCTGCGCGACGTAGACGGACAAGCCGCCGTCTGGGAATTGCACGCGCCATGCGGGCAGCGCGCCGCGGTATTCAGCTGACTCCTCCGTCACGAGCGTCACATCTGTTGGTTCAGAGGCCAAGGTGACGTGCGCACGCGCGACGGCGCTGGCCTGTTCCGCGTTGAACGGTGAAAGGCGTTGAAGCGTAGTGGCGTCAAAGAGGATCGGCGACGCGTCAGCGAATTCGGCGACGACGACTTGGCCTATAGGGCGCCTCTCGATTGTGAGCTTCGTGGGCAACGCGTTTTCGTCTCCACGCAAGCTCGCCAGAGACGCCAACGTTGCGGTTTCGATGGTTTGAGCCTCGGTCGGCCGGATCAAGTTCTCGCTGCGTATTTGCTGAATAGGGAAGAGCGTGAAGAAGAGCCCGCTGACGACCCAAAATACGATTTGAATGCCGACAAGCAGCGCCAGCCACTTGTGGACGAAGGATGCAAGGCGTGCGAGCGACATGAAAATTCCCCCGGTCGAAAAACTCTAAGGCGACGGCGGACCCGTCAAGCTGGTCGCTGCGGCTATAGCGCAGAGCGCAATCAGAAAAAGAACTGCGTCGAGGCCTAAAGTTAGTTTGAGCGCGCGCCGCCCGGCTTGCGGAGCCATGCGCAATCGCGCCGCGACGATGGTTTTGTTGTAGGCGCCGAGCGCCAGAGCGAAGCTGGCCGCGCCAAGTTTAGCGAGCAGCAATTGGCCGTAGAGGCTCGTCAGCAGCGGCGTCCATCCCCCAGCGAGCAATAGCGCCAGCCAAAGTCCAAGCAAGAAGATGAGGGGAACGGCAACGATCGCGAAGTTGGAGAAACGAACCACGCGCGCAGTGAGCGCTGCTTCTTCAAGATCGCGCGTCGGCCACAGCGTTATTGGCCCAGCGAGCCAGAAAGCGGCAATCAATACATGTAAGGCCACGGCCCATGGCGCGAGGCCCGGAGAGTCCAGAGCCTGGCTGTGTCCAGTCAGGCCAAAGGAGATGGCAAGCGCAACGGCGCCGATGCCGGCGGCGATCCTCGATCGCAGGCGCCACGCGGTTGCGAGTGCAGCGGCGCCGATGGCGGTCGCTGTCAAACTGGGACCAAGAGCGGGCCAGGTCCAAGATAATGTCGCGGGATCGAGAAGCGCATTGCCGCCACCCAATTGCACATTTGCGAGCCCTAATCGAAGGGCTGCAAAGAACGCCGCGATCACACTCGCAAGAGTCGCGCTGCGCATCGCACGTGAGGAGTCAGCGCGTGCGACGATGTTCAAGCTCGCGTGCAAAGCGAGACCTGCCGCCAACAATGCCGATCCGTAGAGCCCGAGTTTGATCGCAAACAGCGCGGGCGCGAGAGGATCAGCCTCCACTAGCCAGCGACCGTGAAGTGTACGGCGCCTGGCATGACGTGACCATCGTGGGACATCGTTCGCCATGAGATCATGTAGGCGCCCGGCGTCAGCGTCGGCAGCGGGATGGTGAAACTGGCCGCCATCGCACGCGGCGGCGCGTAGTCGAGCGCGATCTCGCGTCCGGCTGCGTTGGTGAGCGCTACGTTCGCCAGCCCTGTCGCGGCGGAGAATGTGACTGTGAAATTCGTCGGCGCTGCAGAAAGCGTAGCATTGTCTGTGATGCTCGTTTCGCGCACGGCGGTGTGCGCGAGCGCGGGTGAAGTAGCGGTGATCGGCAGCGACATCGCAACGAGCGCCAGCAAGAGACGTTTCATGAGACTTTCCTCCAGTGGCAGTTCTCAATGCACCATGTAGCGGACGCGGCCAGTCATCGTGTGATTGTCGGCGCCGCTTGCTGTCCAGGCGAAGGTGTAATTGCCCGCCGCGAGCCGCGGCAGCGCAACGCTTGCCGTCGTGGTTGCTTCGCTTGCAGGAATAGTCACAGCGACAGGATCGCCTCGGCTTGGGGTGATGACGAGAGCCGTCAGCCGCATTGGATGTTCGAACGTGGCGCTGAAGGTTTCGGGTGCCGCGCCCATCGCGCCATCGGCGGGGGTGGTCTGAATGGCGCTCTGTGCGCCGTGACCGCCGTGGTCGTGCTGCGCCGCCGCGAGCGGCGCTGTTGCGAAGAGCGCAAGCACCGCGCCGAGGACGAGAGGAAATTTGGACATGAGTTTCTCCGTTGAGATCAGAATAATGCGCGCAGGCCGATGACCGCGCGTGTGGATTGTGTGTCGGCGCCGAGGGCTTCCCGGATATCGCGGGTTTCGCCGATCGCGCTCGTCCATTCGACGCCGACATAGGGTGCAAAACGTCTGCTGAATTCGTACCGCAGGCGCACACCCACGGTCGCGTCGGTGAGGCCGGCGCCGACGTCGAGTTCTGGGATGTCCTGCGCAGCAAAATTGAGCTCGGCGGCCGGTTGCAGGATGAGCCTTTGCGTAAGTCGAAGATCGTATTCAGCTTCGGCGCGTGCGGTCACATCGCCTTCGGTCGAGACGAACGCGGCTGCGCCCACCTCAAACCAATATGGCGCAAGGCCCTGAACGCCGAGAACGAGGTCGGTGCGATCTTCGCCTTCAATGTAGCTCTGGCGCAGGCCGGCCTGGAGATCGAAATACGGCGTCACCGCGCGGCTGTAGAGAAGCTGTAGTTCGGCGTGCTCGATCTCATTTTCAAACGCGCCTTCGCCTTCGGACTTCCACCAGAAACGATTGACGTCGCCGCCGTACCAGCCTTGCGCGTGCCAGCCGTAGGTTTCGCCGTCATCGTCGAAACCTGCCTCCAGCCGTTCAACGATGATGGCCGACGTTCTCATGCCGCCATTCTCGGTTATCAATTGCTCGCGGGCCCGCGCCATAAGCGCAGGATCGAAATAGAGATCGGCTGCGTTGGCTTGACCATTTCCTGGATTGATCTGCGCAGGTTGCGGAGGGGGCGTCGCCTCGTGTCCGGCGTGCGGATCAGGTGTGGGTGTCTGAACTTCATGCGCCGCATGATCTTGCGCAGCAGCAGGCATGGCGGCGGCGAGAACGAGTGGCGTGACGAATGCGGCGATCATCTTCATGACGCGACGCCGTCCAGGGGCCGAATGGTGACGACGTTGAACATGCCCGAGTGCATGTGCATCAGCATGTGGCAGTGGAACGCCCAATCGCCGGGAGCGTCGGCCGTGAGGTCGAAAGACAAGCGTCCACCTGGGGCGACGTTGACGGTGTGCTTCAAGGGCTGATTGCCCGCATGTCCGTTGACGAGTTCGAAGAAGTGTCCGTGTAGATGAATCGGGTGCTGCATCATCGTGTCGTTCACGAGGGTGACGCGAACACGCTCGTC
>CADEEA010000046.1 GCA_902826245.1 uncultured Alphaproteobacteria bacterium
AAGCGCTGTCGGCGCCGAAGAAACCTTGGCGCATCAATTCGGAACTGGGCGAGATGCGCGGCGTGTGCATCAGCGGAACCCCGCTCCTGGATTATCAGCGCATGGACGTGTGGCTCGACACCAAGCCGAAACCGAAGCGCCGCGGCGACCCGCAACCGCCCATGACTGGCCTTGAACGCATCCTCGGGCGCGAGCTAGACGCTCATGTGCTGGAGGCGCTCGATCTCATGGACAATGGCCGCGTGGAGAATCTCGAGCTCTTGTTGGAACTCGGTGAGGGCGTTGGGCGCACCTTCGTCGACGCTTCCTATCCGGACCCGAAGTTCGATCTGCCGGATTGGCGCCAGGCGTGACGCGTTCGCTCATTGTCGCGGTGACGGGCCACCGGCTCAACCAATTGCCCGAGCCGCAGCGACCGCGCATCAAGGCCGAGATCACGCGCGCGCTGGAGCAAAGCGAGCAGGCAGCGCGCGAAGCCACCGGAGCGCCAGCGCGATGCGTCATGCATTCTGCCATCGCCGAGGGCGCTGACCGCTATGCCGCCGATGCAGCGCTCGCGCGCGGCTGGCGGCTGGTGACGCCGCTGCCGTTCACGGTCGAGCGTTATCTGGAGGACTTCCCCGAACAAGAATCGAAGGAGCATTTCCAGCGATTGCTGTGGGCGTCGCGGAGGGTGTCGCCAGCGCCGGAGGAATTGGTGGCGGAAGTTGGCGGCGGGGGCGCTGCGCCCTATGCAGCCGTTGGGCGCATGCTGATCGAGAAAGCAGATCTGCTTTTGTGTATTTGGAACGGTTTGCCGCCCAAGGGGCCTGGTGGAACCTCGGAGGTTGCAGCTTTGATGCTGGAGAAAGGCGGCCTGGTGCTGTGGATTCCAGCCGATGGCGGGGAAACCAAGCTGGTGGGACCGGCGCCGCTGCCGCGCGGCGGCACGTTCCGGCGCAAGGTGCATGAGGCGCTGGCGCGGAGTTTCTCGCGCGCCTCGCGGCCGCCGGAAATGCGTGTGGCATGAAACGGGTCGTCATTGTCGGCGCGGGGATTGTAGGCCTTTGGTGTGCGGTGCGTCTGGCCAAGGCCGGCGCGGGGGTGACTTTGGTGGAGGCGGAGGGCGCCGATTCCAGCGTCTGGGGCCCCGGCGCCTCAGCCGCCGCCGCTGGCATGCTGGCGCCGCTCGATCATCAGCGGAGCGCCCATGATGGTCTGGCGTTTCAGTCGCTCGATCTCTGGCGCACGGCCCAAGCGGGTGCGGAATGGGCCGACGGCGTTCGTTTTGACGGCGGCGTCATTGTCGCCGAGAACGCCGAGCAGGCGTCCGCGCTGAGCGTCTACGCCCGTGGGATGGGACGGCAAGTCTCTCCCCTTTCCGGATCCCAATTCCGCAAACGAACAGGGTTTGACACGAAGCTGGAGCACGCGCTCTTCGTCGAGGACGAAGCCATCGCCGATCCGATCCGAGTGATGAGCGGATTGTATATGCAAGCGCGGGCCTACGGCGTCACGCTCGCCTATGGGCGCGACGCCAGCGAGGTGACGCCGCAGCGCGTCGCGACGTTCGAGGGCGACGCTTACGAAGCCGATGCGGTCGTGCTCGCGCCAGGGATTTGGGCGAGCGAGGATTTGAAACTGGCCGCCCCAGCGTTGGCGCATCTGCGGCCTGCTAAGGGTCATCTGGCGCCGGTTGCTTTGCCCGCGAGCTTTCGCGCCAACCTGCGCGCACCTGGATTCTACCTCGCCCGGCGGATGCAGGATTGCGTGCTGGGGGCGAGTTTGGAGTTCGACACTTATACGCGCGCTGTCGATCCCGATCGGGTGGAGGCCCTGAGGGCCGCGGCGACGGCGCTTCTGTCGGGGCAGGTGGAACTCGCCGGCAAGTCGTGGACCGGCATCCGTCCGATGTCGCCAGACGGCTGGCCGATGATCGGCGATGGCGGCGCAGGGGTTTTGATCGCCGCCGGGCATTCTCGCAACGGCTGGCTCCTGGCGCCTCTTACCGCCGAGATCGTCACGGCGTATGTGTTGGGCCACACCATCCCTCCCGATTGGGAAGCGCTGTCGCCGCAGAGATTTGGAGCCCCATGACTTTCGCCCTCGAACTCACCGAAGCCCAAGCCGCTATCCACGAAGCAATCGCCAAGATATGTGCGAAATACGACGACCATTATTGGCTCAAGGTCGACGACAGCGGCAATTTTCCCGACGCCTTCGTCAACGACATCGCCGCCGGCGGCTGGCTGGGCGTGGCGATGCCTGAGCGTTTCGGCGGCGCGGGGCTGGGGCTTACCGAAGCGGCGCTGATGATGCAGGCGGTGGCGCAATCGGGGGCGGGCTTTTCCGGCGCGAGCGCCATCCATCTCAACATTTTCGGGCTGATGCCGATCGTGAAGTTCGGCACGGAAGGGCAGCAGGAGCGCTTTCTTCCCCCAATCATAGCTGGCGATGACAAGGCTTGCTTCGCGGTGACGGAGCCGAATTCCGGGCTCGACACCGCGAGCTTAGAGACCCGCGCCGAGCGCACCAATTCCGGCTATCGCATCAATGGCCGCAAGATCTGGACCACCAACGCGCAACGCGCCAACAAGATCATGCTGATCGCGCGCACGACGCCGAAGGATCAATGCCGGAAGCCGACCGAAGGACTCTCGCTCTTCTACGCCGATTTCGACCGCGCGAAAATCGAGGCGCAGCCGATCCCGAAAATGGGCCGCAAGGCGGTGGAGTGCAACACGTTGTTCATCGAGGATTTGGAAGTGAGCAACGCTGAACTGATTGGCGAGGAAGGCGCGGGCTTCAAGATGTTGCTCTCCGGCCTCAATCCGGAGCGCATCCTGTTTGCGGTGGAAGCCATCGGGCTCGGGCGCGTGGCTTTGAAGCGTGCAGCGCAATACGCCAAAGAGCGGATCGTGTTCGGCCGTCCGATCGGGCAGAACCAAGGCATCCAGCATCCGCTGGCGAAGGCCTGGGCGGAACTCGAAGCCGCCAGCCTCATGGCGTACAAGGCGGCGGCTCTGTACGATGCCGGCAAGGAATGCGGCGCGGAGGCCAACGCCTCCAAATATCTCGGCGCTGAAGCCGGTTTCCGCGCTTGTGAGGCGTCAGTGTTGGCGCACGGCGGCATGGGCTACGCTAAGGAATATTTCGTCGAACGGTATTTCCGCGAAGCCATGCTCGCGCGCATTGCGCCAGTATCGCGCGAAATGATCCTGAATTTCATTGCCGAGCGCGTGCTTGGCTTGCCGAAGAGCTATTGATGTTCGGGGCGCTTCACCCACCCCCGGATTGGCGCGCGAGCGCCAAGTCCGGGGCCCAAGATCTCGGACGGATTGTGATCATGGGTCCCGGACTGCTTCGCTGCGCTCGCATCCGGGAATGGGTGGTGTGCACTCTGAACACCAATCGCTTCGGGCTGACAGGCAACGAAACATGAATTTGGCGAGGACCGCCTCCTGGATCCACAAATGGCTAGCGCTGATCGTTGGCGTGCAGGTGCTGTTCTGGGTGGCCTCGGGGCTGTTCTTTGCGCTGTTTCCGATCGAACAAGTGCGCAGCGAGCACCGCATTGCCGAGACAAACGCCCCATCGCTGGACGCTTCGACACTGGCTTCACCAGCCGAAATCGCCGCTTTGCTGCGCGCGCCGCCGACTAAGATCAGCTATGAGCGAGGCGCGGATGGGCGCGCGGTGGCGGTGGTCGAGTTTGCAGACGGCCGGCCTGTGTTGATTGACCTGGCGGCTAGGGCGCTGCTCTCCCCTCTCGGAAGCGACGCAGCGACGGCCATGGCGCGCGCTTACGTGGCGCAGGCGCCAGCTGTGCGGACTGCTGTATTGGTGGAGAAAGAGACGCCCGAATATCGGGGCGCCTTGCCGGCGTGGCGTGTCGCGTTTGACGATGCGGAGGGGCTGGCAGTTTATGTCGCCGCCGACACCGGGCGCGTCACCGCGCGTCGTTCGGATTTGTGGCGCGTGTACGACGCGTTGTGGGCGCTGCACATCATGGATTGGCGCGACCATGAGAATTTCAACAATGGCTTGTTGATCGCGTTCTCGGTGATGAGCCTGATTGTCGTCATCGCCGGATTCATTTTGTTTCCGTATCGTCTCGGTTGGGTGCGACGTCGCCCGGATTAACGCGCGATTCATCAAATCGGCGCAGCGCGGATTTATGAGCGATCCCATCGCGCCGGTTCCCCAGGATGGCGTCCGCGCCGCGATCGCGCGGGCCTCGCGCGCGACCGGAGTGGATTTTTCCTTGCTGGTCGAGACCGCGCGGCGCGAGAGTGCGTTCAATCCGAATGCGCGCGCGGGCACGTCAAGCGCGACGGGCTTGTTCCAATTCATCGACTCCACCTGGCTCGATATGGTGGCGCGCCACGGCGCTGAGCACGGGTTGGGTGCGCAGGCGGCGGCGCTGAAGCAGGGCGCCGACGCGGCGACGCGCCGGGAAATCCTGGCGCTTCGGACCGATCCCGAGATTTCCGCGCGCATGGCTGCGGAGCTGGCGCGCGAGAATGCAGCGACGCTGCAATCGCGCCTTGGACGCCCGCCGAGCGCGGGCGAACTCTACGCCGCGCACGTGATGGGCCCCGCCGGCGCTGCACGCTTGATCGAGGCCGCTGACCAAGACGCGCCGAGCGCTGCGGCGATCTTTCCGCGTGAAGCCGCCGCCAATCGCGGGCTGTTTTACGCCGACGGCGCGCCGCGTTCGGCGCAGGCGCTGTTGCAGCGGCTCGATCTCGACGCCGGCGCTGGCTTGAACGCGGCGGGCGCCGCCGCGTCGACGCCGCAGCGCCTGGAATACGCCCGCGCCGATGCGCCGATGTCGCCAGAACTTGCGCACGCGCTGTTCTCGCTGGCGTTGTTGCCTTTGATCGGCGGCGCCGATGAGGATGCGCGCGATCCAATGCAAGCGCTGAGCGCCTATGCGCGGGCGAGCCGGGCTTAGCCGCCGCTTCCAGTTTTTGACCGCGAGCCTAGAGCCATTCCAACGGCCCGAACCTCCGGCCAATAGCAGCAAGGCTCGCCGTCATTCCGGACGCGCGGAGCGCGATCCGGAACCCAATGGCCGCAAGCCCTGCTCTCTACGATCCCCTGGGTTCCGGGCTCTCGCTTCGCGAGCCCCGGAATGACGGAGGTTGTACATGATGACGGTAATGTTATGGGCCTTGGTCTAACCCGCTGCGCCGCTCGTAAACAGCGCATCGATCTCCGCTGTGCCGTACCCAAGTTCGGCCAAAACGGCGCGTGTGTGTTCGCCGACGCGTGGGGACGTGCCTTTGGGGCCGTCGTCGGCGCCGGGGAAGCGGATAGGGGAAGCGGGCGCGTTCATAACGCCGCCATCGTGCATCGGCGTTTGCACCACGCAGCCGGCGGCGAGCGCTTGCGGATCGGCCACCGCCTCGCGCGGTGTCAGGATCGGCGACCATATCATGGCCTCGGAATCGAGCGCCGCGGCGATCTCCGTCAACGGGCGCGCGGCGAATGCATCGTCGAGAAGGTTGATCAGCGTCTCGCGGTTCTCGCGCCGCGCCTTGGCGCTTGAGAACCGAGCATCGTCTGCAAACTCGGCGATGTTGAGTGCACGCGCCAGTTTCGGCCAGTCTTTCTCCCCCTGGCGTGTGAGCAAGCTAATCCAATGGCCATCGCTGGTCTTGAAGCAATTGATCAGCGGTTGCGGCGCCTCCATACGCGGCTTGTTGGAGGACACGCGGCCGATGGCGTGCTGCAGGGCGAAATCGGAAGCGCCCGCGTAGTGCGCCGCGCGCAGGAGCGAGGCCTCCACCAAGCGCCCCTTGCCGGTGGCGTTTCGCTCGTGCAGCGCTGCTAGAACTCCAGCGACGATCGCCATCGAGGCAACATGATCGCCGAACGCGGTGCGCAGCGCGATCGGGTCGCCGCCCTTGGGGCTGAACATTGCAGCCAGGCCTGAGCGCGCCCAGAAGGCGGCGGAATCCATGCCGGGGCGATCGGCGTCGGGTCCCTCAAGCCCGTAGCCGGAAACGCTGGCGTAAACGAGCCGCGGGCAGCGTTCGAGCAGCGCGTCGTGGTCGAGGCCCGCGCGCTTCAACCCGCCGGGGCGGACATTGGTGAGGAATATGTCGGCGCGATCCACCAGCTTCAGCAGCGCCTCACGCCCGCCCTCTTGCGCGGTGTCGAGCACGATGGCGCGCTTTCCCCGGTTGTCCATGTCGAACACCGGGTTGATTGCGCTCTCGACGCCGACGGAGGCGAAGAACATACGAATGGGGTCGCCGCCCGGCGGTTCGACCTTGATCACATCCGCGCCCCAATCGGCCATGATGCCGCCGGCGCCGGGTGCGGCGATATAGGTCGCATACTCAACGATCTTGATCCCTTCGAGCATCGTTTCTCTCCGGCAACTAATTGGATCAAGGCTTCGTTAAGACCCACGCTCAAAGGTAGTGCAATCCTGCGCGGCGATGCGAGTCGTCCGCGCGCCCGCCAGCGCGAGACGCCCATGACGATCGTAACCATGCGCGCCCATCTGACCGATAGCGACATCCGCACGTTGATCAAGGGGCCGACCGAAGAGGACCGCGCCCACGCTGCTCATAAGATCTGCCGCTGCATCGACGACGCGGAGCTGACCCCAGAGGAGCGCGCGCACGCGCAGAGCATACTCGCCATCATGGCCCAGGACGCGGCCGTGCTGGTGCGGCGTTCGCTTGCGGTGGCGTTGAAGAATTCGCCGAAGCTGCCGCGCGAAATCGCCAATAAATTGGCGCAGGACATCGACACCATCGCGCTACCGGTGATCATGAATTCGCCGGTGCTGACCGACGCCGATCTTGTCGCCATCGTGCGCGCGTGCCCGCCATCCAAACAGGTCGCGGTGGCGAGCCGTGAGACGCTATCGACGACCGTGACGGGCGCGGTGGCGAGCTACGCTGTCTCGGAGGCTGTTGAGCGCGCATTGGCAAATGACAATGCGAAATTCGATAGCGATGGCTTGGGCGCGGCGCTGGATCGTTTCTCCGGCGTGTCGGCGATAACGGCCGCAATGGTGCATCGCAATGAGCTACCCGTGTCAGTGACCGAGAAATTGGTCAGCATGGTGTCGGGGGAGCTGTTCGATCATTTGGTCAACAATCATGAATTGCCGCCGCAGATCGCCATCGACATGGCGCTGGGCGCCCGGGAACGCGCCACCATCGATATCGTCGAGCAGGCCGGGCGGCAGAAGGACCTGGGGCGCTTCGTACAACAATTGAATCTGAACGGACGTCTGACGCCATCGCTGCTCATGCGCGGCCTGTGTCTGGGGCATATGGAATTCGTCGAGCACGCTATGGCCGAGCTTGCCGGCATGGCGCACCAACGCATCTGGCTGCTGCTGCATGATGGCGGCCCGCTTGGCTTGAAAGCCGCGTTCGACCGATCGGGTTTGCCGCCGCGCCTCTTCCCCTCGTTCCGCGCCGCGATCGACGTCTATCACAGTATAGACCGCGATGGCGGCGTTGACGACCGGATCGCTTTCCGCCGCCGCATGCTCGAGCGGACCCTGACCCTGTTCCAGTCTATTCCAAAGGACGATCTCGATTATCTCTTGGACAAGCTTGACGGCGTGGCGGCGGATAATTCGCGGGTAGTGGCGATTTAGAGGCGCCCCGCGCCTAACGCCGGACAGCGCGCAGCGCTTCCGGGTTCGCTTCAAGTTTGCTCTCGAACGGGAGAGCAGGGCGCGCTTCGGGGAGCGCTAAAACACAAAAGCTGGGTTTGCCGAAGCGCGCCCTGCGCGGTCTGTTTGCTGCGGCCGGCGCAAACATGAGGCGTTCGAGACATCCCGGGGGGCCATGCGTTGATGAGACGGGGTGTACATGATCATTTGTACAGGATGATCGGCGCGGCCTTCTCCCGCGAACCGATCCCCGCGACGCTGGGGTTCCGGCGACTTTTAGCGCCTTGTCTGCGTTCCCGGCCGACGTGCGGTGAAACCACCAGGTTTCAACCGGACCCTTCGGCTTCCTTTCATCTCGCCGAAGCTGCGGGGTTTAATGTCGCCATCTCACGCCGCATCACGTTCAAACCGCGTCTCCTCAACCGATCGGCTCTGGTGCACCGTAGCCTCCCAAGAGAAGATGGCATGCAGTATCGCACGGGTTTGAGGGTGTAGGATAAGCGTGCCGGTTATGGAGTAATTACAATGAGTTAGCGCGGGGTAGAGGGGCTGAGTTAGCGCAGGCCCGCTTCCGCGAAAGGGCCGCCGCCGCGGTCGAAGCCCGCCATGGCGAGGCGGCGAGCCTGGCCGGCGGTGCTTACACTTTCGGCGGTGAGAATGATGCCGGCTGCCCGAGCAGCGAGCACGCGTCGGCCGAGCGGGGTGCGGTCGTCGCCTTCGAGGGCGAAATAGGGGCCGGGTTCGGCGGGACAATCGAGCACAATCTCGTTGTACAAAGTTCGCGCGCGCTCTCCGAGCGGCAATGGGCAGGCGGGGTCGGCGCGGAGCGACACGCCCCATCCAAGGGCGCGCAGGCTTTCCGCCAGTACGGGGCCGGCCTTCACAAGCGCACGCTCGTCGAGCTGGAAGCCAAACAAGGGGCGTGTGCAGCCGGCTTCAATCGCGGCGTCGCTGAGCAGTCCGGGGTCGAGGGTCGATTGCAGGTCGCCTGGCAGGGCAAGCGAAAGCCCTGCAAACGCCCCCCGCTCGCGCCAGGCCATGCGCGCGGCGCGGAGCACGCGCGTTAAGGTGGAATAGGCGAAGGTCTCCGCCGACGCCCCGCGGGGGCGGATAATGCCGGCCGCCAGTGCGCCTACCCGCAAGTCGACGCGCGCGCCTATGGTGAAGGCGAGCGGCTCGGGCTCGGGCGCGGCAGGCCGGCTGGGGAACGGGACGACGTTCATGGGACCGCCTATTTCGCACGGTCGCGGTTAAGATTGGGCCCAAGCGGCAAGGTAAAGCGGAATTAGGGCTTTAGGCCCGTCACACGTTGAATTGCTCGCGCAGGATCCGCTCGTCCAGCGCGTGGCCGTGATCGAATAGGAGAGTAAGCGCAACGCCCGCGTCTTCGCGGATATCGACAGCCTTGATGTCGCGGGTCTCGAGATTGTCGGCCGATGCGCTGACGCCGCGGCGCTCGGGCTCGATGATTTCAACCCGGACTTGAGCGCTGTGGGGGAGCAGTGCGCCGCGCCAACGGCGGGGCCGAAACGCGCTGATAGGAGTCAAGGCCAGGAGCCGCGCATTGATCGGCAAAATTGGGCCGTGGGCGGACAAGTTATAAGCGGTCGATCCCGCCGGCGTCGCCACCATGACGCCGTCGCAAAGCAATTCCGGCATCCGCTCGGCGCCGTCCACTAGGATCTTTAGCCGCGCCGATTGCGCGGTCTGGCGGATCAGCGAGACCTCGTTAAACGCGCGCTTGGTGACGATCTTGCCGTCCAGCGTTTCACATCGCGCCACCAGCGGCCTGACCTTAATCGCGCTCGCTTTGGCCAGGCGCTCAACGAGTTGGGCCTCCTCGTAATCGTTCATGAGGAAACCGATGGTGCCGCGATTCATCCCGTAGACCGGCTTTTTGTCCTTCAGCCGGTTCTTGAGGATGTCGAGCATATGCCCGTCGCCGCCCAGGGCGACGATGATTTCCGCATCCGCCTCGCCCGCCTCGCCATAGATCTGCCGCAGCCGCGCGAGCGCTGCCTGAGCCTCTGGACGGGCGCTGGCGGTGAAGGCAAGCCTCATGGGCTCGTTTATGACGCCGCCTGCGCTGGGGCGCAAATTCTCGCGGCGGCGAGGATGCGGGGTCCCCTGCTGCCGCTGCGCGGCGGCGAAACCTTGCATTCGGCACAGGGTCGTGCGACCGGGCGCATCTAAATTCGTTACGAGGGCGGTCTTGGCCGACAGCGCGATCCTGAAAACCAAGCCTTGGGAAGCAGAACCCGCGCCGAAAGAAATTTACGAGCCGAAAGGCATGGTCGGCCCCGAAGAGCGCCGATGCTATTTCTGGTTGGGCAAGTACTGGCTATCGGGACAAGGCTGCGTTGTCGATGCCGGCGCCTTCCTCGGCGCGTCAACGCTTTGCTTCGCTGCCGGCGCCGCCGCAGGCGGGCGACGCCAATTTGAAGACTCCGCGCTTGTGCACGCGTTCGATTATTTCGAAGCGATGGACGCCTACATTGTGGAAGCCATAGCCAAAGATTTCCGGCCGATTGCGCACGGCGAAAATTACCTGGACATTTTTGCGGCTCAAACCGCCGCCTACGCCGACATGATCTGCGTGCACCCGGGCGACTTCTTGACCCACCGGTGGAGCGGGCCGCCCACGGAGGTCCTCTTCATCGACATCGCAAAGACGCCTGAACTCTCCTCCCACGTCGTTGCAGAGTTTTTCCCGAGTCTCGTCCCGGGGCGATCGGTCGTGGTGCATCAGGACTATCACCATTGCTGGCACCCCTACATCCACATCGGCATGGAGTATCTGGATGAGGAATTTGAACTGGTGGATGAGCATGTCGCCCACCAAAGCCGCCTCTGGAGGCTGGTAAGGCCGATCCCCATAGAGAAGATTAAGCGCCTGGCCGCGTACGACTTCACCCAAGGGGAACGGATGGATTTGCTGGACCGGCTAGTTTTGAAGGCGCCCGCTTCTAGCCGGCCAATGACAGAAATTGTTCGACTGTGGCAAAGGTGCCTCGATGGGGACTTCGAGCGAGCGCGCTTGGAATTCACGCGGTTAGACGAAGCCTACAGATTTGGGCGTCGCTATGAGCTCTGGGCGCAGCAAGCCCTTGAAGTAAAAGCGGCAATGGGGCCCCATGCCAACGAAACCTGAGCCGCTTGACCGGCGACTTGCGGGGCGTTGCTCCCGCTGAGCCAGGACCATGGTCGGGAGAAAAAGGGGACATCACCCCGGCGATGGGGAGCGCGGCCCCGTTTCACTTTCCCGGCGCCCCTGGCCAAGGTCTGAAAATCTCATGTAGTGGATAATAAAAGCGAATATAGTGCGATTCGGGGTTACCGATTTTGGGTTAACCGTGTTAGGGAGGTTCCCGATTTGGGGAGATCGCGGGATCTAAGAGCGAGGGATTTGGGATGAGCGGCAATGTCGTTGTCGTCCTCCATGCTCCAGCGGACGTGGCGTTGGCGGGGGAAATAGCGCGCGAACTTTCGCCATTCGGCGCGTTTACGCTGTGCGTCTCTGTTGGGAGGCCGACGCGAGTCGGCGCCGGCGCCATCGGCGTCGTGGTGTGGACCGCCTCCTTTGCTGCGCTCGATTTGGGCGAGCCCTCTGAGGACGCAATTATTTGCCTGGCCGATAGGACGACCCCGCCCCTGGAAGGGCGCCCACTCAGGACAGTTGTCGGCGGCGCCTATGGTGAGATGCTGCGAGCCGAGGTCTCCGCCGTGCAGGCTGCGCGTGCCGAAGCGCGAAATGGAGCGGCGCTCGGCGGCGGGGGGCTTGCAGCCACGGCGGCCGCGTATGCCGCGCAGGGCGCTGGAAACAGAATGGTGGTTCGGAGCACGGCAGGTTTGGCCGCAGCGTTGGCCGTAGTGGGTGTCGCAACGCCGTTCGTAGGCGGCGGGCAGGCGAGCGAGTCCGACGGCGCGCAAAACGTCACTCTGTCTTTGGTTGGCGAGGCGATGGCGGCTACCGGTCGCGTTCGTCCGGTGTCAATGCAGGCGCCCGCGACACGTAGAGAGAGCATGCCCGCCGCCGTCCTTCCGTTGCAAGAAGGGGACCGAAATGCGGAAGTTCTCGCAATGCTCGATGCGCTCGACAGCGCTCCGAGCCGAGCGGCAGTGTCGCCGGTTCAGCCGACGCTGAGCCGTGATCGCGCCCATGTTGAAGTCCTCTCAAACGGCGAGTTGGGCGGAGTTACTGAGATTGCCGCGCTAGACCTGAGCGACGCCGCGGATTTGGTGGACCCAGCACTGCAAACCGTGGACCCAGCGCTGCAAACCGTGGACCCAGCACTGTTTGTGATCGACGCGAGTTTTTCTGAGAGCTCTGCGGAGTCGCTGATACATGAAGCGAAACTCAGTTCTTATCATCGCAAGATCGGACCGCCGGATTAAGAGGCGATAGGACTATACAAGGGCGCCTCCTTGTTAGCCCTCGGCGGGTCTAGGTTCGGCAGCTTCAAGCCTCGAGAAAGCGTCATGATTGCCTACGCGGCGGAATGGGCTTCGGTCATCTCCCGTCACCGGGTCTGGATGCTCATGGCCGGCACCGATATCGCAATGCGCTATCGCCGGTCTCTGCTCGGGCCTTTCTGGATCAGTCTAGCGATGGCGGCGATGGTTCTCGCTATCGGCTCACTTTACTCCGATGTCTTGGATCAACCTTACGAGGCCTACGTTTCCTATCTCGGCTGCGGTCTCTTGGTTTGGACATTCGTGTCGACAACCATCAACGAAAGCTGCTTGATTGCAGTCGAAGCCACTCATCACCTGCGAAGCGTAAATGTTCCAATCCCGACGCTCTCGGCGAGGATGGTCTACCGCAACCTGATAATCTTCGCACACAACGCCATTGTTGTGCTGACTGCTCTCTTCTTGCTCGGCCATAGCCTCACGCCATCGGCGTGGCTCGCCATTCCTGGCGTGGGCGCGCTCGTTCTGCTTGGATGGTTCGTCGGAGTAGCGCTCGCACCAATCTGCCTGCGGTTTCGCGATCTCGCTTCGCTCATCTCTAGCGCAATGCAGATAGCGTTTTTCGTGACGCCCATATTCTGGGTGCCGGACGGAGTGTCTCGTCAATATGTGGTGACCACGAACCCATTTTTTCACCTCTTGGAAGTGGTGCGGCAACCCTTGCTCGGTAGCGCCGCCTCAGCGGATAATTGGTTGTTTGTAGGCGCATTGCTTTGCATTTCCGGTGTGGCCGCCGTGGTTTCGCTCGCACTGTGCCGACGCAAAATGTTTTTGTGGTTGTAGTTCGACATGGTTCGTGTTGTCGCGGAGAACGTCTCGTTCCATTACCCAGTCTACGAGCTCGGCGGACGATCCGTTAAGATGGCTCTCATGCGTCAGGTTGCGGGCGCGAAATTGGTCGTCGATAGCGGACACACGATCGTGCAAGCGCTCGAAGAGGTGTCGTTCGAACTCGGCGAGGGGGATCGGCTCGGTCTCATCGGCCACAACGGCGCGGGCAAATCAACGCTCCTGCGTGTGATCGCCGGGCTTGCACATCCGCAGCGCGGCCGGATGAAGGTCACCGGTCGCATGATCACGCTCATCGACAAGGGTATGGGCATCAACGCCGATTTGACGGGGATGGAGAATATTGAACTGCCGCTGCGTCTCTTGGGCGCGTCCACTGCGGAGGTGACGCGTGCGCAACGGGAAATTCCCGAATGGACCGGCCTAGGTCCATTTATCAACATGCCGTTCCGCACGTACTCCGATGGTATGAAAGCGCGGCTGTCCTTCGCCCTTTGCACCGCGATCGCCGGTGATGTGCTGTTGCTGGACGAGTGGTTGGGCGCCGGCGACGCCGCCTTTGTTGAGCAGGCCCAGGTGCGCCTGAACGAGTTCATCGCGCGCTCAAAGATATTGGTGTTAGCCAGCCATTCTCTTTCGCTAATCAGCAATGTCTGCAATGTCGCAGCGTGGTTTGAACGCGGCAGGCTTGTGTTGGTTGGCCCGGCGCAGGAGGTGATCGCCGCCTATTCTGCGCATTCGACTGCCGCCACGTCGTAGGTCGCGCGTTGCTCGGGGAACCGTGGAAATCAGTCCTGCTTGGGCGATGCTGCCGCCGTCCCAGTTGCCGCCGCTGATTGGGGTGCGCCCGTGGCCGCGCCGGGAAGCGGGGCGACTGCACCGACCTCAACTGCGTATCCAACGATGTGCACCCTCGAGGGGCCGTAGGAGCGAAAACCGACAAAGTCGCCGTTGCCCTGTCTCATGGGCCGCACGTCGAAACCGATTACATAATCGGCGGGCGCCGTAGTGAGGGGAAATTGCTGCCAGCCGCTATTGCCCACCTCCGCGGTAGAATAGGCGACCCCGAGAATTGCGCCCGGGTCGGGCGAAAATGCGCGGACGGTCACCTTCACTGTATGCCCGCTAGCTGCGGCCTCCTGGGCGGGAGAGAGGCGCACTGAAACGCCTCCGGTCCAGCCGGTCGATTCCGCGTCTTCGGCAACATTGCTGACGACCGCGACGCCGTCTGCGACCGCGTAAGAGACTCCCGGCTTTGACCAGATCGCCTCCGTGGGGACATCTGCCCATGCCACGTAATTTACGGGCGTTGGCGCGGGCGCTTGCGCTTGACCGCAGGCAGCGAGTGCAAGGACGGCGAGTGCTGCCAGCGAAGTGCGCATGGTAATCCCCAGGACAAGTCTCGTCGGCGGGTTAGTAGGAGGGCATAGATTTCACGTCAATCCCGGCATGCTGTTGCAGGCTCGGACGCGGAGGTCGAGTAGGTTGTGTAATTCGTTGCGGGGGAGCTGGCCCGCAGCCGCATCCGATTGGCCGACCGAGAATTGCGCGCCCGCCGAACCGGGCCCATCGGCGCAGGCTCAATCGGTTTCCCTTCGCAGGAGAGTCGAGGGCGCAGATGGTTCAGACCGGGCCATGGCGCGCCACGAGCATGGGGCGACCCTCGCATGGTCACAGCATTTTCTGGCGCATTCAGTTGTGCACCTGACTAGTGCTTTGTAGTTAGTCTAAAATTGCGAAGGACGGGGAACAGAGTGGACGGCGCAAAATTAGCGGGCACGTATGACCGGAGTTTCTACGCCGCCCAGGTGAACGGGGCGTCGCGATCCGCCGGTGCAATTGTCCCTATTGTCACCGAAATGTTTCCCGGGATCAGGTCGGTTGCGGATGTCGGGTGTGGCACCGGAACCTGGCTGCATCACTTCAAACTGGCGGGTGCAACTCGGGTGCTTGGCTTCGATGGCGGTGCGCCGGGAACGGAGTTTCTCGAGATTGAGCCAAACGAATTCAAGACCGTCGACCTGCGCAAACCATTGCTTGTCGGAGAGCGTTTCGACTTGGCGACGACCTTTGAGGTTGCCGAACATCTCCCGCATCGATGGGCGCAACGTTTTGTCGCCAACATCACGGGGCTAAGCGATCTCATCCTGTTCGGCGCCGCGCTGCCGGGACAGGGCGGCACCCTGCACTACAATGAACGCTGGCCAAGTTACTGGCTCAGCCATTTTGACGACATGGGCTACGAGTGCTTCGACATCATCCGTCCGAGAGTTTGGCACGACGCCCGCGTCGAGTGGTGGTACGCCCAAAACACGCTGACGTTCGTGAAGCGAGAGCGGCGTGATCTAATGGCGCGCGCAGAAGAAATCGGTCGGTCAAGCGAGCATATCGTGGATGTGGTGCATCCTAGGTGCTTTGAAGTGTTTCGTTCCGCGCTGGAGTCAGAGGTGCAGCGGCGCGCCGCCTCGCCGACAAATGTGCAACCGGAATCTCGCGACGTGCTTTCGAACCCGCTCCTGTCGATCAAGGATCAGACCATCGCGCAGCTTCACGGACAGCTCGAACAAGCGAATCGACAGCTGGGCGAAGCGCAGTCCGCTTACGAGGCGATCGCCAACAGCACGAGCTGGAAGGTCACTAAGGGACTACGCCAGGTTCTGAGCCGATGGCCCGGATTGCGGCGTATGGCGCGTTCAATGCTAGGGCGGTCTTAGAATCTGGGACAGTCATGCGGGCCAAATGATGGCTCAGCCAAATCAGGGGCGGGGAATGAACGCAGCACGACGGGCGCACATGGTCACTGTGGCAATCTGCCTGCACAATCGGTTTGAGTACCTCGATGAGGCGCTCGACGGGCTAGAAGCGCAAACCATGCAGCAGAGTCGGTTTCGTGTTCTGCTTGTCGACAACAGCACGGACGCCGCGACCAGCGCGGCATTTTTCCGTCGCCGCAAATTGGCGCCCAACGTCTCCGTCATCATGAGTTCGCCTCCGGGATTGTCGCGCGCCAGAAACAAGGCTCTGGAGGAATGCGAGTCCGATGTTATCGTCTACCTCGATGACGACGCGGTTCCTGGCCAAGAATGGCTGCGCTCGATCGAGCGCTGCTTCCGCGCCGATCCTGGCGTCGCCTTCGTCGGCGGCAGGATCGATCCCATTTGGAAGAGCGAGCGGCCGTACTGGCTGGGGCCTAGATTCGAAGGCTGCCTCTCTATCCTCGATCTCGGCGATGAAGAGAGGGAACTCGCGAAGCACGAATATGGTTATGGTGCGAACATAGCCTTTCGAGCGAGTTGGTTGCGACGGATTGGCGGTTTCGACGAGCAGATCGGCAGGATTGGCTCGAACACGTTGCTCTCGGCGGAGGAGGCCTCAGCGCAGGACAAGATACGCGCGCTTGGCGGCAGAGGGTGGTATGCGCCCGACGCTTCTGTTGGTCACGTCGTTCCCACCGAGCGGCTTCAGAAGAGTTGGTTCATGAGCAGGATGGCCTGGCAGGCGGTGTCAGAGCTGCTGCAGGATCCGCCTGCGGCTTATCCCAACTGGTCAAAGACCGAGATCCTTCGACTGTCCCGTGAGTTGAAGGTCTTGCCGGCGATTGGCGGACTCCTCTTCAGCACAACGCCATCGGAGTTCGATGCTAAGCTGGAACTGATCAAACATCTGGTCACCTACCTGCTCGCCGGAAAGAACGTCGCTGATCGGGAGTTCTTTCAAGGGATACCCGAGGGCGTTGGCCTTGAAGAGACTCAGGATAACTCGGTGGATTCGGACGCCGTAGAGCCATGCGAGGACTATCTGCCGAGCGCCGCTATTGCGCCCAGGACCAAGCACGTGTTTTTCGAATGCGTCCCCGGGCACTCGTATCTTTTTGACATCTTCGGCCAGATTCCTGGAACGCAACTGGTGACAACCACGGCGGACATCTGGTCAGGCAATTTGTCGCCTTCGCTGGCATACGTCGAACGGTCGATGACGAGTTCGGTCAAGAGTCTTGTATTCCTTACCGCATGCTCGTTTGTGCACCCGACGCAGCACCAAGTGTTTCTCGATTTCGTCAAGCGGCAACGAGTGCCGGTCTACGGCTTCCTTCACCGTTACCCCGCGACCCCAGAGGAGGCAGCGAATTTCCGGCAATTGTCTCGCCACATGGCTGGAATTTTCGTGATGAGTGAAAAACTTGCGCGCCAACTGCAGACGGTACACGAGGCCGCGAACGTGCACTATGTCCCGCATCCGCCGGTAAACATGGTCTCTTACACCGGGCTGGAGCCTGGCGATCGAAACGCGATCGGCGCGCGCGATGGGCAGGTGGTGTTCTCGCTGCTCGGCGAGTTGCGGAAAGGAAAGGGCATTGAACTCTTCCTCGACGCTCTAGGGTTTCTGCCCGCTGACGTGCGCGAGAGAGTTTTTGTTCTCGTTGCGGGCAACGGACGCGATTTCACCGGCGCCCACATCACTGCACAGCTCAACAAGCACTGGGTCGCTGGGCGTGTCGATGTTCGCGAAGCGGCCGACTACAGGAATTTTGCGGTCCTCACCAAGCGCGAGTTTGCCAAGTATGTGTTGGCGACCGATGTCGGCGTTCTGCTCTACCAGGACAGCCAGCGTTACGTGGCGAGCGCTACGCTCGCGGAATTTGTTTGGGCAAGAAGGCGTGTGCTTGTTAACGAACTCAGCGCTTCCGGTGGCCTGGTGCGCAGGCACAAACTGGGTGTCGTGGTAGGCCGCGAGACGCCAGAGGCGGTGGCTGACGGCATCATCGAGACCATCGCGGCTATCGATGACGGCATGTTTGCAGCAGACCAGTTCGATGCGGTGCGGCGGACACTGTGCTCCGATGCAGTCAACAAGGCGCTCGCCGCGTTGCTGCCAGATGCCGAATTTGTGAGTTAGGCTCGACTTGGCCCCGGAATCGACACTTTCTCAATAGGAATCGAGGAGTTGACAATTCTCTGGGGTCGGTTTCGGAGGTGGTCAAGTTGACGTCCCGAATTCAACGCTGCGTGGGCTTGCACATGCCGAAGTGCGCCGGCACTTCGCTGATGACATTCGTCAGGCGCAAATTGGTCGATGGTCAGTTCTACATCTTCTCCAGCTTTGAGGAGAATAGGATGTGGGGGCGACCGGAGTTCTACGCCATTCCGGATCAAAAGAACCTCTATTTCGTGTTTGGGCACACGTTGAGCGAGGAAATGGTCAAGGTGCTTTGGGATCAACCCACCCTTCTGTTCACTGGTCTCCGCCATCCAGAGAAGCAATTGCTCAGCTTCTATCGGCACCACATACTTGTGGCCAACCGAAACGGAGTGGAGCCGCCTAGTCTCCACAAATTTGTCGCTGAAAATTCGGACTCGATGAGCCAACAGCTGGTGCGCCTGTTTCCGACGGCGGCGGAACTTGGCGGTGGAAAGACTCTGGCCGAGCGCGCGATTTCGGTGCTGTCGCTGTTCGAGCACATTTACGAGACAGACGAGTTCGACTCAACGATACGGCCCGTCCTCGATGCGCTCGACATCGCGGAAGACATCGACATCAGCGACAACGTCAATCCGGTTTCAACCGCGGAGCTCGATCCCGACACCTACCGGGGACTGATCCAAGAGATGTACGACAACACAAGTGCTGACCGCGAGCTATATCATTGGTTCAGAGATCACTCTGTAATCGATGCGCGGGGGTGCCGACGGCTCGAGAAGTCGGCGCTGACAGTGAGGCTTAAGGATGTCTTTCGCGCATTGCCGGACGTCGCGGGGTGTCAAGATATCGTGCGGCGGCAAGTGATGGGCGCGCTGTTGGACGAGGCGGTGTTGATAGGCGGCCTCGATAGGTTGTGTGATCGGTTGCGTCGTGAAATCGAGACCAACAATGAGATACTCCTGCAAGCGGGCGTCATGATTCAGGTTGCGTGCGCTGATATCCCCGAGCCCGCCGCAAAGTAAGTGTGCAAGCGCAATGTAGTCCTCCAGATCTCCGCCGTCCCCAGTGGCGGGCCGCAATGCAGATGATGGCGGATCTGGTGTGCTGTTCACGGCGCGTTCTGCGGGGGCGTACAAATTGGCTCTCTCGAGGTTCCAGCGATTGCAGCTTGACATGTGAGGCCTGGGTCAGCTCTTCGAGCTTCATCCCCGAGGCTGGGGACGAGACTGGGGAAACGCCGCAATGATTTTGGCGCACCGGGGTTGGTGGCTTGCACCAAATGAGAAAAACTCGATGGCGGCGTTTGAGCGGGCGTTTGCCGCGGGATTCGGCGTTGAGACCGACATCCGCGATCATAACGGGGTTCTGGTCATCGCCCATGATGTTCCAACGGGCCCCAAGCAGGTTACGTTTGATGAGGTGCTTCAACTCTACAAATTTCACGACTGTCCCGGCGCTTTTGCAATCAATGTGAAGGCTGCAGGGCTGCACAATCTTGCTGCCAGCGCCCTCATGTCGGCGAGGGTGCCAAATGGCTTTGTGTTCGACATGTCGGTACCCGATGCGCTTGGCTATCTGCATGCGGGACTTTGCACTTTCACGCGTCACTCGGAAATCGAGCCATACCCGGCTTTTTACGAGCGTGCCAACGGCGTTTGGGTGGATTGCTTTACAGAAGATTGGATCACGGCCAATGTCGTCGCTGAGCATCGTGCCGCCGGCAAACAAGTCGCATTGGTTTCACCCGAGTTGCATGGGCGAGCGCACAAAGAGGTCTGGGCGGATTGGGCCATGTTCCTGCGCGATCCGGATGTTATGCTTTGCACGGACTTTCCAGATGAGGCGGCTCAGACATTCAGAGGGGGCAATTTATGAGAGTCACCAATGAGGCCGTCACGTCGGCGAAACAAAGGCCCGTGAAGTCGAGCACCGCTCCATGTAAGCCCGCACGCGCCAAAGCGGCCAAGATTCAAGCCATTTTGTTCGACATGGACGGCGTGCTTGTCGACGCGAAGGACTGGCATTATCTCGCGCTCAACCAGGCTCTTGGCTTGTTCGGCATGGAAATCAGCCGCGATGAACACCTAGCGATTTACGACGGCCTGCCAACGCGAACCAAGCTGGACATGCTCTCGCGCAGCCGGGGTCTGCCGAAGGCTCTTCACAGTTTCATCAATGAGATCAAGCAGAGCGCGACCATTCAACTCACGTTCGAGCGCTGCAGACCTGTCTTCCACCATCAATACGCCTTGGCCCGTTTGAGACAAGAAGGTTATAAGCTGGCCGTCTGCTCGAATTCGATCCGTCCAACCGTCGAGGTGATGATGGAGAAATCCTCGCTCGCAATGTACCTCGATCTCATGCTCTCAAACGAGGATGTGGATCGCCCGAAGCCGCATCCAGACATCTATCAGAAAGCCATGGAGAAACTCGGCCTGACGCCGAAGGAATGTCTCATCGTGGAGGACAACGATCACGGGATTGAGGCGGCGCGTGCATCTGGTGGACATGTGGTGGTGGTGGGGACTACTAATGACGTGACTTATGACCGCATTTTGCGTGAATTGCAGCAAGCGGAGCAACGCCCATGAGGTTCCTGATCCCGCTGGCTGGATCAGAGGACCTCTTCCCGCGCGCGGAGTTCCACTTTCCCAAGCCCCTGGTGGAAATTGGGGGCGAGCCCATGATTGTACGCGTGATCAACAATCTGCGCGCCGCCGACTCAGATGCCCGTTTCATCTTTATTGTGCGCAGACAGGATTGCGCGGAATTCAGCCTCGACCTCGCGCTCCGCATTGCCACAGAGGATCGCTGCGAGATCGTGACGATTGACCGTCCTACCGCCGGCGCCGCATGCAGTGCGTTGCTCGCGATCGAACACATCGATGATGCGGCCCCCTTGGTGATCTGCAATGGCGACCAGGTTCTGGAATCGGGAACCGCCGCCGCCTTGTCTGAATTCACAGCGAAAGGCCTCGATGCCGGCATCATCACGTTTCCCTCCGTCCACCCACGCTGGTCTTTCGCGCGCGTTGACCAATCTGGAGCGGTGGTGGAAGCCGCGGAGAAACGCCTGATCAGCCGACGCGCGATCGCGGGTTTCTACTATTTCAAACATGGCCGGGAGTTCGTGCGCGCAGTGAAGGCGTCGATTCGCAATAGTCGTTCAACGCACGGGCATTATTACATCTCACCTGCACTCAACGAGGTCGTTCTTGAGGGCGGCAAGGTGGGCGTCTACGACATCCCCCACGAACACTACCAAAGTTTCTACTCCCCGCAGCGTATAGAGCACTACGAGCGTGTGCGTCAGAACTACACGATCGCCTCGATCGCCGGCGCATCGGTGAAAAGGCCGCCCCAGCAAGTGTCGGTGGTCATTCCAATGGCGGGGTTGGGCAGTCGCTTCTTCAAAGCGGGCTATAAGCAGCCCAAGCCCTTTATCGATGTCGGTGGCGCGCCGATGATCCAGCGCGTCATAGATAATTTGAACGTCAATTCCGCCCGTTTTGTACTGCTCGCCCGAAATGAACATTTGGAGGCGGAGCGGCAGTGGGCTCGGCGCCTGAGTGACCGCGGTGATGTTGAGTTCGTCGGGGTGGACCGAGTTACCGAGGGCGCCGCATGCACCGTCTTGCTGGCGCGTGAGCGCTGCGATCCGGAGCACCCCCTGCTCATTGCGAATTGCGACCAAATCGTTGATTTCGACTGCAATGATTTCGTAAGTGAGTGCGAAGGGCGCGGTCTGGACGGGTCGATCCTCGTGTTCCGTGACGACGTAGGTGATCCGAAATGGTCGTTCGCTCGCACAGGCGTCACGGGTCTGGTGACAGAGGTGCAGGAGAAGAAGCCAATATCAAACCTGGCGACCGTTGGACTCTACTATTTTCGAAAGGCCCGCTACTTTATCGATGCGGCGATAGACATGATTGCGCGTAACGAGCGTGTAAATAACGAATTCTATGTCTGCCCGACCTATAATTACGCGATCGCGGCGGGATATCGCTTCGGCGTTTATGAAGTCCCGGCCACGGCGATGCATGGCATAGGCACGCCCGAAGATTTGGAGCGCTACATCAAATTGCGCTACGCCGCATGAAGTGCATTGTACCTCTCGCGGGGCCGGATCTGTATTCCGCGGAGTGGGGCTTGCGTCCGCTCCATGTATTGCCGGACGGACGGACGCTTTTGGCCGCAGCGCTGGAGACGCGTTCCTGGCGATCCGAGCTTGAGGGCGACGACTACATTTTTGTCGTGCGCGAGGTGGAGGAGCTGCAAGCGCTGCGTAGCGCGCTTGGCGCGTACTGGCCCGGTTGCAAGGTGGTGACTGTCTCTCACCTAAGCGGAGGTGCACTTCTTTCCACTCTCGCGGGCGTGGCGCTCGCGGCCGGCGGAGCTCCGCTCTGCGTCGATCTTGCCGATATCCTGTTTACAGGACCTGAGGACTTTTGGACTGACTGGGACGAAGAACTCGGCGCCGCGACGCCTTGCTTCATCTCCAACGATCCTGCGTATTCATATTTCCGATTGGATGGCACTCGCGTTGTCGAGGCGGCGGAGAAGCGCGTCATTTCCGATCACGCGTCGGCGGGCGTCTATTTTTTTCGTGACCCGAGCGTTTTTCTCGAGGCGACTGCGCATTCGCTGCGACATCGCGGGACTCTTAGTCACAAGGGTGCGCTCTTTGTATGCCCAAGTATAAATGGTGTGCTGGCGCAGGGTCTGGAGGTCGCAGCGTTCTTGGTGCAAGAGCCGGTTCCGGTCGGTAAGATTTTCCATCGCCGCGGCTGATGGCCGCGCGCGCGTCGCGCAATGAGGTAGGTCAAGGTATGCGCGGGAGCCAAGAAATGGGGGGCTTGTACTGTGCTTGATCAGGCGTCAGCAGAAGCAGCCTTCCGCAACCTCATGGCGCGCGCCAACGAAGATGCCTGCGCTCCTGCCGATCCCGAGCTGCAGCGTCTACTCGACGAGGGTGAGAATGCCGCACGGGCGCCTTATCTCCTTGTCCAACTCTGCCGCGCCGAGCAGATCGGGCAGACCGACGCGGTGAATCGGCTTGTGAGTGTTGCTTGTGAGCGCGCACCGTCGGCCCCGGTCGTGCGTCTTCTGTCGTTTCGGTTTGGTCAGGCCACCGATTTATTACCTTCAGTACGAGATCTTCTCAACAACTACGAGATGCCCGTGCTTCGCTACCTGTTTCCAACGAACTCGCCGCTACAGGGATCTCGCTCGATCGAGGCGCTTAGACAATTGACAGAGGATCTGCTGGCTAACCAATTGGCTGAGACGACGCCAATGCTCCTCTACAATCTGCTGATCTTGAATGAAATCCACCATCCTTCGCTAACCCCTGCGCTGTGTCAGGCCATGCTCGATGCATCGCCTGATGTGAGCGCGCCGGTGGCATTGACCCTCAATCGTATGGCCAAGGCTCTGGTCGGCTCAAAACGTCCTGCGCGGATTCTTACGAGAGAGCGCCCATTGCGCACGGCAATCTGCATATCAGGGCAGCTGCGTGGCTATAAGGAAGCTTTCGAGTCATGGCGTCACTTTGGGCTCGACCCCAGCCACTGCCGGATTTTTGTCCATTCCTGGACTGAGGTAGGGCGCAAATATCCCACGCCGGAGCACGCGGGGCGCTGCTTCGGCGGCCATTTCTTATCGGTTTTTCAACGAGAGGTCGTCAAATCCGGATTGCCATTCCTGGAACGGCGCTTTCCCAGATTGTTTGAGCATCTACTCAAGAGCGCCTTCGTCACTGAGAAAGACGTCCAAGAATTCTACGGCGCCCAGCGTGTGATCTTGGAGGATCACATGCGGCCTCCTTATGCGAACTTCACCAACTCCCAGAAAATGCACTACAAGATGCATGCTGCGCATCAGTTGGCTGTGACATCCCGCGAGGATTTCGACCTCTACATACGCATCCGACCCGATAAGTCAGTCAAGTCGTTGGGCGCTGTTGACTGGCACGCGGTGTACGACCGCTCGCTACGGGACGGAACTCTAACTACGAATATGCGGCCCAGCATATTTCTCGCTGGCGGCATGGGCGTCGCAGATGAATTTGCGGTCGGGGCGCGAGAACCAATGAGCGCGTTTGTTGGCGCCTGGACGAGCGCCCCCATGGAATGGGAAGGCTCGACCTACACTGGCTTCGCGCAGAGTTTTCATGGGCACGAAACGCTGTTCTGGAACGGACTTCTCCAGGGAATTCGGACTGTTCAGATCCAAGCAAGCCGAACGCCAGAGTTCCCTGGAATTATCTTTGGAGGCCTGCTGGACCAGGAATTGTTGCCGAGCGAACTCCTGCTGTCACTGATCCGGGAAGACACTGACGCGCGGATACCGGACGATACTGATCGTCAGTTTTTGGATGCTCTGATGAGCTAAGGACATTCTTTGTCGTGACCTCAAGTTCTGCGTGGATAGATTTTTCAGGGTCGGTGACATACCTTCGTCCCTCGTAGACGTCCCTGGGAGCGCGCCTGTCAGGCCTCGCGTTTGCCCAGATTGCGCAACTGACGCACTACGGCGCGTATCATTTTACTTTGTTGCACGCCGCGTCGGGCGTAGGCGATCAGCTTGTCGCGCCAGGTTGAGTGCGCGCCGGCGCCTATCTCAACTCCCCCGCTCAGCAACGCTACAACGAGATCGTAGGCGACGCTGGTTTCCCAGCGCAGGTGCTCGGCGTTCGCGTGCGGCCGCGCGAAACCAGGCGGCAGTTCGCTTGGCCCGTTTAGCAGATCTTGGCGCACACGCTCGGCGGCGGCAGCGCTGTACTGGCCCGTCTTTTGCGGATTTGTGATGAAATCCGACACCGCTTGCCACGCAGCGCGGCGGCGAAACCAGCTCCGTGTAAGCCGCGACGGCTCGATCAAGTGCTCTACGCACGCCCCAGGCAGATACACCGCGCTGCGGCCGGCATGCAGGATGGCGTCGATAAGCTGATTTTCCTCGTTGGAAAGAAGAGCGAGGCTGCTTCCGGTGCGCCCGAGGGCCAGGGAAAACCCACCCAGAGCCAGAAGCAGTTCGCGGTCGAATGCGATGTTGCATCCCGCAATCCATTCCTGGGCGCCAAGCTCGCGAGCTTGACCGCCCCAATCGACAATCGAGAGATTGCCCAACAACTCGTCGGGCAGCCATTCGGGACGAGGCGAGATCCAGCGTGGCGTCACGCGCCCGCCAGCTACCCCTACCTTGGGGCTGAAAGTCCGCAATCCTGCGATGAGATTGCTTGCCCAATCGGGTGCAGCGACGGCGTCGTCGTCGATATAGGCGATGAAACGCGAGACTGTAGCCTTCGCTGCGACGTTGCGCGCATTGGACAAGCCAGGAATGGGCTCGAGCAGATAGCGCACCGGTGTGGACTCATAACCCCGCGCGAAGCGCCCCGCTGCCTCCTGGTCCGGCGAGTTATCGACGACGATGATCTCGATCTGGTTTTCGCTGAGATCCTGCTTCAGCAGGGAATTGATTGCGCCGGGCAGCACATCATAACGATTGTAGGTGCAGATTGCCGCCGCCAACGTCAGTCGACTGGAATCGTTCACGAGGAAGGCGCTCCTTCTTCGGGGTGTTTCGAGGAATCTGAGTGGCTGGCATTGTAACGCGCCAGCACAGGCGCGAGGGCGGCAGGCATGGGTGCGCCTGCCCGCGCCAAACGCTGTCGGCGCCGTTCGCTCTCCACGACCTCTCGGGAAAAAAAGGTTGGCGTCGCATGCTCCACAATCGCGCGCCAATTCTTGTTATAACCTGCGAGTGAAATGTTGCGCGCGTAGATTTCGCGCGCCAAATTTGCGCGGCGCGTTCGCGCCTCAGCGCTTTGAAGCAGAGCGATCAGATCGGCGGCAAAGGCGGAGGCGGTGTCGCTAGGGCGGTGCTCAAGCGCATCAAAGGACAATCCGCGCATGCCCGCGGAGGTCGTGGTGAAGGCGCGCCCGTAGCGTATCGTGTCGATGGCCTTGATGGAGATTCCGCTTCCTTGGTGGTCCGCCAGCGCTAGCACCTTGGACCGGCCGAAGAAATCTTCAAGCCTATCGACGAAGTCACAACTCACGGTGTTTCGCTGGTGGAGCAGGGGCGGTCCGACAAGTCGGGATACGCGGCCAATGACTGCGAAGCGCGCCTCAGCCAAGGCGTCGCCGCCAGCGTGGCGAACTTGCCCAAGAACCCATTCGACTGCGCGCACGTTGCCAGCGTGCCAATCGCCCCACAGCAGGACGTCGATGTCTTCACTGGCGGCGAACGCGCTATCGAGGTGGTTGGCCCTCACAACTTCCGACCATGGCCGTAAAGAGGGTGTTGCCTCGGTCGCCGCGGGTTTGACAAGAATTGCGAGGCGCGCATGGGGCGCGATCTTGGCGTGGTCCTCTGGCGAGATGGTCGCGCACACGGCGGCGCGGCGCCAGATCGACTGTTCCTCGGCATGTCGCGATTCTGTGGGTTCGCCACGAAGCGAGACGAAGTCGGGCCAGCCATGCAACGCAAGCTGTTCGGTGAGCACGTCATGAGTCTCGAGCACTATGGGCGCTCTTGTTATGCGTTCGGCGAAGGCCATGTGCGCGGCGTGATTGACGATGGCCAGGTCAGCCGCCTCGCCCGCCCACGCAAGCAACCCCGGAACGCTACATTTTGCGCCCGCAAGCTCCAGTTCGAACCTGCGTACGCCCGAACCAGAGGCGTAGACCGAACTTGCGCGCAAACGCGTCGACGATTGGTGCTCAGTGTCGCGCTCGGCCACGAGGTGGATATGGGGGCGAACGGCGCTGAAGTTCTCAGCTAGGAGGTCCTCGGGGGCGTCGTTCGTCGCACCCGGATAGTGGTCGATGAAAATGCGCACTAGAAGAGCGCCGTTCTCCAGGAGAAAACGAGCTTGGTTGTCGAACACCGTTGTGCTGCCGACTCGCCCCCAAAGGGCGCTTATCAAAAGCGCGACAGGACCGAACTCGCTGATTTCCAAGGAGGGGGGAGCTTCGAGAAAGGTCAAGGAGGCGGGCTCGGGCCAATTTTTGTCATGCGGGCAGACATGTACGTGCAAATCGAGCTCTTCTCGCAAGCGCTGAGCGACCCCTGCGTCGTTGGTGCAGAGCCAAGTTTTGGCGAACGGGGCGCCGGAACGCAGCTGGAGACCCAGCAATCGAAGCTGTTCTTGCGGCAATTCCGCGAGCGTGGGCTCTATGTAGAGGATCAGTTTGGCCGGTGCAGGCGCTTCGAGTGCGAAAAAAGGCACGCACGCAAAGAGCGCGTCGAACTGATCAAGGCTGTGCACGGTCATGAGGACCACATCCTGCGGGCCAAGATCGAGTGCGAGACGCTGTTCATGCAGGGGCTGGTGTCGGCGCGGGCGCCATGTAACGGCGCGGAGAGCGGCTCGTGTCGCGCGCAGAACTACTCGTGTTGCGCGCAGAGCCAGCTGCACCGGCGGCAGGCGAAACATCTGGTGGGAAAAAATGGCGCGGGTCTGTTGGTTCGCTCGGCGAGCAGGGGAGGGAGGCGTCAAAATATACGTCTTCCCGCCGTGGCCTTGGCGCGAGGCGGTCAGAATGGGCTCATTCTGGCCGAGGGCGTCCGCAATACTCACCGACTCTCAACTCCCCGGCGTGAGTGTGCCGCTGGCACATGAGCGCAGCGGGCGCAATCTGGTGCACGCACCCGCGCGCGGCAAGGCCGATCCGCATCCCCGCGACCAGGACGCCTCGTCGCGTGCATGTGCGAGGACTGTTGGGCACGAATTGTCGCGCGCTTAGGGCCCGAAGATGAAGTCGGACTGGGTGATGATATTGTCGCCGTCGCCGGTGACGCCGAGCA
>CADEEA010000047.1 GCA_902826245.1 uncultured Alphaproteobacteria bacterium
GAGCACTTACTTTGCAGCGCGCCATAAAGTGGCTCGGTGCAGGAGGCATGACAGCCCGAATATTGGCGATCGAAGGATTTGGTTGTTGATTGTCAACCATGGGGCGGTTCATGGCACTTGCATCATAGCTCTTCGTATCAATGCCCGTGCGAGGATGATTGTCGATATAGAGATCTAGCCAGTGCCTGAGATCATTGATGTCAGTCGCGAGAATCGAGGTGGGGGCTACACCTTCACTCGGCCCACCCGGGCGGGTTCCGCTGCTCCACATGGGGAGGGAACCACGATTCTTGCTGTCCCACAGGCGCTGGATGGCTGCCCGCATGTCGCGGAAGTGGCTGGCAAGAATCCAGTCTCCCTGGTTGATTGAGGTCGGGTTCCAGGTGATGGGTGGATTGAGGCCAGCCAGACCACCCTGGTACTGAATCTGGTCGCGAAGCTCGGTGACATCACCAGCCAGCATCGAATCACCACGATGGATTGGCCTGCTCCACGGATATCCCCTTACTCCGCTCCTGT
This sequence comes from uncultured Alphaproteobacteria bacterium, assembly GCA_902826245.1. GTDB lineage: Bacteria > Pseudomonadota > Alphaproteobacteria > Caulobacterales > Aquidulcibacteraceae > Vitreimonas. Next base: position 520 of record CADEEA010000047.1, read on the forward strand.
TTGCACTGCGTCAGTGGCAGCTGCCGGCAATGTGACATCGGCAATCTGCACCGTGATGGAATCCTTGTCGACGCTGGCCGAGGCGGTGTCGCCAGGGCGCTTGCCCAGCAGCGCCCGTCCGAACGCTGACGTGCTGGCGACGGCAGCGTTGGAGCCGCTAGCCTCCCACGGGCCGACCACTGCCAGCGTCTCCTCCGTGCCGTCCTCGTAGCGGACGGTGACCAGGGAGCCGACCTGCACGGTCTTGTCGTCAGTGGGCGGCTTGATGACGTGGGCGCGCGCGGAGCGATTGCCTTCAAGCGTGGTTGCGTCCGCCACCAACCCGGTCACACGGTCGCCGAAGCGACTCTTGAGCTCCTCGACGCGCTCACCCACCACATCGGTGACGCAGACGCGCGCGCCCTCCTCGACGTAACGCTCCACCACCGCGCGCCCGATGCCTGAGCCACCGCCGGTGATGAGCGCAACTTCGCCGTCCAGCCAACCCATGGTCTTCACCCTCACGCCTGTTGCGGCCAGTCCGCTTCAATAATTACGTCTTCACCCTCAATGCGCGCCGCAATGCACGGCAGCGGCGTCTCCGCCGGCCCCTTTTCCACCGCTCCCGTGCGCCCATTGAACAGCGCGCCGTGAACCGGACATTCGATCTGACAACCTTGCACCAGTCGCGATGTTCCGAGCAAATATTTCGCATGCGTGCAAATGCCGTCGAAGGCGAACACGTCTTCGCCCAGGCGCGTCAGCACCACGGCCTTGCCTGCAACTTTCAGCAGAGTAACGAAGCCCTCGCGCACCTCAGCGAGCTTGGCGACACGGATCGAGACGTTCATTTCAGAACAGGATCGAGAGATTGGTGTTGGTGATCACGGTTTGGTCGATAAGGATTTTCCGGCGCGCTATCCGCAAGCCGCCCTCTATGCACCGCAAGGAATCTTCACGTACGCCGGTAAAGAATTGATAATCACGATCCGAGCGCGTTCTGGTGACCATGAAGCAGGAAGAGACCGCAATCTCACCTGCCGCCCCATCCTTGACCATCACATTGGTGATGAAATGCCTTGTCCTTGAGGGCGGGCTTTCGGCCCAGGCGGAATCGCTTTCCAACCGCTTGGCGCGCGTCTTGAGTGAAATGTAATTGTCGTCGATGAGGGCCATGTCCTCGTCGAAGCCCTTGCCCGCGGCGAGAAAGCGCGTGGTGCGCACCGGCATCCAATAGCGTACATCCTCGGTGAAGAGCGAAAACCAGTCCGAATAGCGCGAATTGTCCAGAAGTTTGGCCTCAACATAGAGGAAGTGTGTCACTTCGTTGTGCAACGGCGAACCCGGCAGATGATCAGCGCCGCTCATTTCCCTGCTCCGTCCGCCGCCGTCATCATGCGCCGCCACTCTGCATACCAAGCGCGCTGAGTCATCTCGCCATAGGAATCCGAATACGCGCGCCCCGGTCCGGGCCAGTTCGGATCGGTCTTGCGGTTGACGCCCATCGTGTGGTGCAACGTGTGGCGCTTGGCGGCGGGGCCGACATTGGCGATTGTGCAGTCTTCCCAATTCTCCATGTCATCCTGGTCGAAAATGCCGCCAGGGCCGAACGTGCGCACGTAAGTTTCGTAGGAAATTTTCCGGTATTCGGCGGAAGCGGCCTTGTCGATGGCGAGCCAGGAATACATGCGCGTGCGCGTCGGGCCTAATGGCAACTCAAGGCGGAAATTGAGGTAAGCGTGGGGATGGCCGTTCATCTCCCCGCTGGTCACCAATTGCAACCAATGGAAGTTCGGCCACACCGTGCCGGCGCTGATGCCGTGCGCGGCGGCGATCTCTTTCTGCGCGGGCTTTAAGTTCTTGTCGAAGAGCGGCCACATCTCCTTAGGCAAGCCGAGATACAAGAACGCCGCCTCGCCCGGCGCGCCCTTAACAAAATGCAGGATGTGACCGTTGCCGGTCGTGATCATATTGCCGTGGCAGGCGAAGTCGGGGTCGTTGGGCAGCATGCCCAATTGCACGAGGCTCTGATGCGCCGAAAACACGTGCACATTGTCAGTGAAATTGTCGACCGCGAACTTCCAAGAGCAATCGACGTCCCAGATTTGTGGCGTGCCGACGATCTCTATCCCGCCGGTGCGATTGACGATAATATCGAGATACCAGGCCATGTCGCCCAGCCATTCCTTGAGTGGCGGCGCATGTTCATTCCAGGTCGCAAAGATGAGGCCATGATAGATGCCGAGCTGGGCAACGGGGATAAGCCCGAGCTTTTCCTTCTCCAATTCGCCTGGCCCGTAATGGCTCTCCGCCGGCACCGAAACCAGCGACCCGTCAGTGCGATAAGCCCAACCGTGATAGGGGCAGCGCAAAAAACGTGCGTTGTCCTTGTCGGTGCGGCACACGCGCATGCCACGGTGCCGACAAGAATTTAGGAAAACACGGATGACGCCTTCATCGTCGCGCACCAGTACGACGGGATCGACGCCGCACGGGCGGGTAACCAAGTCGCCCGGATTGGGAATCTCACTCTCATGGCCGATAAAAAACCAGGCGCGCTCGAAGATCTTCTCTTGCTCAATTCTATAGATTTCGGGATCGGTGAAAATGCGCCGCGAAACCAACCCTTCCTCCGCGCGCACCAACTGCTCAAGCGTTTCCCCGCCGGATAGTCGCGCTCGATCTGCGCTCGCTGCGGACGGCTTTATGGTCCTGAACATCGCAGTGCTCCGCCAACTTCACCGAGAACTAAGCGCCTGCGGGTCTAACGCCCAGCGCCCATTATTGTCAGACAATAATGCTACAACTACTAGCGACGCGGCTGCGGTCAAGGCCTGGCAGGACGATTGTGAACACTCTCGCGCCAGTCGCCGCTGGGCCGCGTGCTGAATTTCGGCGCGGTCCAGATCGACTACGGCGAGTTCATACCCGTCAGCCCCAGAGACGCTTGCCACCAGCCTTGGCAATGTCGGCGGCCAGCGCCGCCAGCATCTCGCGCTTGTCGCCAGCGCGTACGCCCTGGGCTTCGAGCTCCATGGTGTGGAGCGCGGCGGTGAGTTCTTTCTTCGCCGCCGCTTTGGCCGCCTCTTCGACCATGGCGTCCAGACTCTTGTTGGGGACCAGCGCATAGACGAGCGTGCAATCGAGAGCTTCGGCCGCGCGTTTCAAGGTGGCGAGCGTGATGGCGCCTTTCGCTTCGTTCTTCTCAAGCTCGGAGAGGCTGGCGGGGCGGATGCCGAGGCGGCGGGCCAATTGGGCGCCGGTGAGGCCCAAGGCATCGCGAAGGGCGCGGACCCAGCCCATGGGCGGAGCAGCCCCAAGGCCGGCAAAGGCCTTGAGGCGCTCATCGAGCCGACGGCGGGCGAGGGTTTGGGCGGCCTTCTTGTGCTGCGCACGAAGCCGCGCCGCTTCGCCAATCCCAAGGCGCGTCTCCGCCCTCCGGGCTGCGCTCCCTGACGCGCGAGCCACAGGCTCAAATGGTTCTTAGTTTACAAAATCCTGCGAACCGGGCACCCTAAAGGACGCTTTCCCTAACGGCGCCATTCACCAGCGCGCTCAGAGCTCTCGTCGCCGTTGATTGTCCCGCGCACATTATCAACAACTGCCTACATCATGTTGATTTTAACAATCTTTTGGGAGCCCCCTATTCCCACTCGATTGTTTCGCGGAAGCATACAACGCTGTATTTTCGCGCCTTTTCGGAAAGGGACAGACAAACCACCGACATTTCCTCCGTCGCGCATTTCCTCCGTCGCGCATTTCCGCTTGCCGGCGAATGTTCGCGGATGACCACAAAGACACCGCCCAAACGAATGATCGCGCCAAATCTAAACTCCTCAAACTGAATGCCATCGTGCTCGGCGGCGTCAAGGCACGCTTCGCTTTTCACCTGTGACGCCGCCTGCGCGCGATGGCTTCCTGAAGCTGTCGGGACGCAGGGCTTTGTCATTCGAGTTGGCGAACCAAGCGCCTCCGGCGCGTGCCGAACTCAGGGCTGTTAAAGTGGCAGCCAATCGATCGGCCAGAGCTCACGGCTCAAGCTCAACCATAACGCTTCTTTCGGGACGTCAGGCTGTGGTCAGACAGCGTCGCTAGACCAAATTCCGAAAGGAGGCGGTCATGTCTAACGAATTACCCCCTAAGCCGCACCTGATCCGCGTTTGGGATCCAGGCGTGCGACTGTTTCACTGGCTTCTCGTCGTCGCCATCGCGCTCGCTTTTCTCTCTTCCGAAGAGGACAGCGCCTTCTCTGCCTGGCACATCCCCATTGGATGGATCGCAGCGCTGTTGATCGCGTTTCGACTGGTTTGGGGATTTGTAGGCGGCGAGCACGCGCGCTTCGCCAACTTCATTCGTCCCTCGAAGATTGGTCCCCATATCCGCCACCTGCTCTCGGGCAAGGCGACGCCGTCCATAGGCCACAATCCACTCGGCGCGCTCGCCGTTCTGGCATTGCTCGCCCTAACCAGCGCAACCATCGTAACCGGTGTAGCTGGCGGCGAAGGCGCCCACGAACTCATCGCCTACGCGCTGCTTGCACTTGTAGGCGTCCACGTGGCGGCGGTGCTCGTCATGTCGCACCTCGCCAAGGACAACCTTCTGCTGGCCATGGTCACGGGCAAAAAGCACGCCGATCGTTATCCTGACGCTCACGACGCAGCGCCACCGGCAAGTCTGGCCGTTCCTGTCGCGGCCCTCGCCGTGGGCGCCGCCGCCTTCGGCGCCACACGTATCGATCCGCAGGCCTTTGCACCGCACGCCTCCGCGGAATCCAACGAGGCCGGAGAACGCGACGGCGGAGAACATGGCCGCGATGGCGACCGTGACGAAGACTGATTTGGCTCAAATCCCTCTGAAAGAACCCAAGCTATGAAGATCATTCTGAATATCGCCGCCTCGTCCGCTCTGGCCCTGACCGTGCTTGGCTTCGCGGCGCCGGCCGCTTCGGCACGGGAGCACATATGCGCCGCTCGCGCTGGGCAAACTGAGTTGGATCGCGCTGCCCTGACACGCTCGGTTGCGGCCGCCGGCCTGACGAGGATCGGCGATTGGGAGCGAGAAGGCGGCTGTATCGAAACCCGCGCTCGCACCGTTGACGGGCGCGCCGTCGAATTGATCCTTGATCCCTATGCTGGAACGATCCTGCATCAGGAACGCGAAAACACGGAAGGCGCCGAGCGCGATGGCGAGGCAGAAAGCCGCGAGCGAACCGATCGTCGAACTTAGAACGCGCCCATGCGCATCCTGATCGTCGAAGACGCTACGAGACTTGCCGCCTTGCTGGCGGAAGCGCTGGCGAAGCATGGCTTCGCCAGCGACCGCGCCCCCACCTTGTCGGCGGCGAATGACGCCCTGGCCGCCGCCGCTTATGACGCCATTGTTCTTGATCTCGGATTGCCGGACGGCGACGGCTTGGAATGGCTCAAGCGGCGGCGAAGCGCGTCCCTGCCGCCCGTGCTCGCGCTCACCGCGCGCGGGACTTTGACCGAACGCGTGGCCGGCCTCGACGCAGGCGTCGATGACTACCTGACCAAGCCGTTTGCCGCCGACGAAGTTGCCGCGCGCCTGCGCGCGCTTCTGCGCCGCCCTGGACCGCGCGCTGCCCCAATCCTCTCGGCCGGGCCAATCTCGCTGGATGTGGCGGCCCGACGCGCGAGCGTCAGTGGCGCCGCGCTCGATCTCTCTCGGCGAGAGCTCGATCTCCTGGAGGTGCTGTTGCGCCGCGCGGGCGCGGTGGTGTCGAAGGACGCCATCGAAACCGCGCTCTATTCGTTCGACTCCGAAGTCACGCCAAACGCGGTTGAGGCCATTGTCTCGCGCCTGCGCAAACATCTCGATGAAGGCGGCGTCCAGGGCGTTTTGCACACAATTCGCGGCGTCGGTTATTTGCTGGAGGACCGGACGTGAGACCCCGCTCTCTCGGCGGGAGACTTGCCCTGGGCCTCGGCCTCGTCGCTGTGCTTGGCGCCTTCGTGCTGCTGGGACTGGTTGCGCTTGAATATGTCGTCGGCTCGGACGAGCCGCTGACAGCGATGCAATTGGCGCACGAAGTGGCCGATCACGTCGTGGCGCCGCTGATCATTCTGCTGGGCCTCGTGGCCGTCGCAGGCGCGATGGTCATTCGATCGGGGCTGCGCCCCTTGACGCAAGCGGCGATAGATGTGGACCGGGCCGCGCAAACAGCGCCCCGCGGCGTCCGCATCGACCACAACGCCCTTCCTACCGAGGCCCAACCCTTCGCTGCGGCGGTCAATCGCTTGCTGGCGCGTCTGGACGCCGCCGCAGAAGCACAAGAAGCCTTTGCCGCCGATGCAGCACACGAACTCAAAACGCCCCTCACGATCTTGTCGCTTGAGCTGGAAAAATTGCCGGGCGAAGTCGCGAAAGGCTTAAAGGATGATGTCGCAGCCTTAAGCCGGCTGGTCGACCAATTACTCTTGCTGGCGCGGCTTGACGCTCAATCCGCCGCGGAAACGCCAAGAGAATCGATCGAGCCGAAAGACATCGCCACCGATCTGATCAGCGCTCTGGCGCCGATCGCTCTCAAATCCTCACGCAACCTCGCATTCGAAGAGGTCGGCGGGACGACATTCCTTGGTCGCCGGGAAGCGGTAACCGCCGCCCTGCGCAACCTCATTGAAAACGCCCTGCGGGTCACGCCCGAAGGCGGCGTGGTCACGGTCATTGCCGGTCCCGGCGCGCGTCTGGCGGTGCGTGACGAAGGACCCGGCCTCTCACCAGAACGCTTGGCTGAACTCGCTGAACGCGGTGCACGCGCAGACCACGCCAGTCCGTCGGGCGCCGGCCTTGGCCTCGCCATCGTCGCGCGCATCATGGCTGCACACAGCGGCGCCTTGCGCGCGGAACCAGAGCGCCGCGAACTCATCCTCGACTTCAACACCCGCGAAGGGATCCGCCAGTGAGCCGTCTCCGTCTTCAGACCGAACGTCATGCCGTAGATCGCATCGGCTGGTTGCGTGCAGCTGTGCTGGGCGCAAATGACGGCATTGTCTCAACCGCTAGTCTCATCGTTGGCGTCGCCGCCGCCGCCGCAACGCGAGGCGACATTCTCCTCACAGGGATCGCCGGACTGGTCGCCGGGGCCATGTCGATGGCCGCCGGCGAATATGTCTCGGTGAGCTCGCAATCAGACACGGAAAAGGCAGACCTCGCCCGCGAGACAAAGGAGCTTCACGACGATCCCGGCTTTGAACTCGAAGAACTCACCCAAATCTATGTCGAGCGCGGGCTTGAACCGGACCTCGCGCGGCAAGTGGCCGTGCAATTGTCGGAAAGAGACGCGTTGAAAGCGCACGCACGCGATGAATTGCACATCTCGGACATGACGGCCGCGCGTCCCATTCAAGCGGCTCTGACATCGGCCGCAACGTTCGCCATCGGCGCGTCATTGCCGCTTGTACTTGTGCTGGTTGCTCCCGTGGCCACGCTCGTTCCGGCGGTCTCAGTAGCGTCGCTGGCGTTTCTCGCCCTGCTCGGCGCCGTTGGCGCCCGCGCAGGCGGCGCCAACATGGTGACGGCGGTCATTCGAGTCACATTCTGGGGCGCTATAGCCATGGCGATCACTGCCGGCATTGGCCGCATCTTCGGAGCGGTCGTCTAGATGAAGTCCTACGCCAGCTTCCGTAGCTAAGTCACGACAGTAAAGTGTCGCGCAAATGCTTAGCGATGATTGCTTCCTCGTCAGCGCGCACGACCGCCACGCGGATCGCGCTTCCAGGCACGTGAATCTCGTCCGCATTCGCCTCATTCAGCGCGCTGTCGATGCGCACGCCCAGCCAAGCGCATGCGGCGCCAATGCCGGCGCGAACGACCGGCGCATGCTCGCCGACGCCGGCAGTGAACACTAGCGTGTCAACTCCGCCTAGCGCGGCGGCGAGAGAAGCAATTTCACGCTGAACCGACTCGATGAAGAACGACACGGCTTCAGCCGCTTGCGGGCGCGCGCTTGCAAGCAGGCGCCGCATGTCCCCGCTTTCGGACGAAAGCCCCAGCAAGCCGGAACGCCGATACAGCACGTCGCGCACCTCTGAAATGCTCATGCCCAGCTCTTCCAACAGATAGAGAATTGCACCGGGGTCCAGGTCGCCGGGTCGCGTGGCCATGGGGATGCCGCTCAAGGGCGTCATGCCCATGGTTGTGGCCACGCTCACGCCATCCCTCAGCGCACAAAGGCTGGCGCCGGCGCCAAGATGCGCAACGACTGCGCGCCCGCCGCCGCCAAAGCGCTGTCTCATCACCTGAGCTGCGTGTTCGTATGACAGGCCATGAAAGCCGAAGCGCCGCACGCCGCGCGCCGCCAATTCCGCGGGCAGCGCGAAAACTTGATTGAAGCGAGGTTGCGTCGCATGAAACGCAGTGTCGAAGCATCCCCACTGTGGAACATCTGGCGCGCGGCGCGCTACCAGATCAATTGCGGCCAGGCTTGCCAGCTGATGAAGGGGCGCGAGCCGCTCAAGCTGAGAAAGCGCCTCGACCGTTTCCGTGGTCAGGAGCCTTGGCCGCGTGAAGTCAGCGCCGCCGTGAACAATGCGATGTCCCACAGCGACCAACTTCGATCGATCCAGGCAAGATAACGCCGCATCAAGCGCATGTTCGATTGCCGTGCGCAGGTCGGTCACGAGCGCGCCGCAAGAGCCTACTGATAACCCTTCGCCCGCTCGCCGCAGGGTTAACTGTGGTTGGTCGTCGACGCTGGACACGGCCCCGCGCAGAAGCTCGGAACCGGCGGCGCGCGGGAAGGCCGAAAACTTTACGCTGGACGAACCCACATTGAGCGCGAGGAGCCACTCGGGCATGCATGCGCTCCCCTACCAGAGCGCCGTAGGATCGCCGCGCCCGAGCACGGCGGCCTCTTCCGGCGGCGTCAACCAATCAGAAGCCGAAACGCCGACCAGACCAGCTGCTGAAACGATGAGGTGCGCCCATGTGCAACGGTTCGCGAACAACATCCCCATGGCGTCGAGCGTGCCGCCCCGACTGAGATACCCGTGGGCGCGCAACTTATCGGGTCCTTCGTCGATGCGCCGCAGCACACCCGTCATAACCTCCGGCCGCGTGTGGCTGACAAGCACACGCGGCACGCCCGCAGGAAACATGGTCTGGATATTTTCATCCGACACAGTGACCCGCGCCTCGAACTCGTCGCGCGGCGTACGCAAGCGGCCTGGCTCAAGGATGCAGGTTGTCAGAACCCGCAAACCCCGCTCGCGCAATCTGGCCGCCGCTCGTTGCGCCTGCATGAGCTGATAGGCGCCAACGGCCACCAATTGAAGCTGAGGCCCGCTCGTCAGCTCCACGTGCGCCGCGCCTTGATCAAGCGCCATCGAAGCCGACGCGCCATCAAAGATCGTCGGCACGGGCCGCTTGGCCGCAATAAGGCACCCGATCACGCCGCGATCAGAATACACGCGACGGAGGCATTCGACCGCCGTCGCAGCATCGACGGGGAACATCACCCGCGACACGTCTGACATTTCCCCCAGCAACGCCTCGCCAATGGTCGGGTCCTGGTGGGATTGCTGGTTCTTGCCGTTCTCCCAGGTGTGTGATGTCGCGACCAGCGGCATACCAATCCATTGCGGCGACCGCCCGGCCTCGATTTGCTGCCGCGCAAAGATAATATCCTGGCGCAGCGCGCCGAGCATCTTCACCGCGAACGCTTCGTAGGTTACCGCGAGATTGAGTCCGCCTTTATTGCCGAGCGCAGCGCCGATGACGGCCTCTTCATTGAGAGCAGTGATGACCGAACCATGGATCGATTCCGGGCCGCCTGGCTCGGGACGATTGACCCGATGCTTCAGGGCATCGAGGACGCCGCCCATCTGGTTGCTTTTCAACTCATCAGGATTGCCTACCCGAAAGCGCAGCTTGGGATTGGCTTGCGCAAAGGCGACCACCCAAGCATCCATCGCGGCCATTGACGAATATACGCCGCCCACCGCAATCGAAGGCGGCGGAGGCAATACAGGCGTTTGAGGGCGACGCGTTGCGAGGGCATTGTCTCGCTCCTTTACGCGTCCCTGCGCGTCGTGGACGGTGAACATCGCTCGCGCGACAGCGAAATCGCTCTCAGAAACGAACAATCGCCCTGCTGCTTCATTGAACGATGTGCGCGCCGCCTCGTTGTCCCGCGGCGAACCGTCGAGCGGAAGATTGTGCGCGCGACTGGTCCCTGCGCCAGGAAAACCGAATCCCTTTTCTGTTTGCGCGATTGCATACGGCAGCTTGACCGGATACGCCGCGCGTCCGTCGCGTATCGCGGCCGCGGCTTCATCCAGCCGGCGTTCTGCTTCGAGGATCGCCCAGACAAAGGCGGCGGGATCGCGTCCATCGATCGCGATCGGATCGAAGCCATTCACATCAAGATAGCGGCTGAGCCACGCAACCCCGCCATCCTGCACGATCTCAGTACGCTGCTCGATACGGCGTCCATTCAAGATCATGATCGGCGCGACCAACCCGCAATCTTCAGCGCGCCACCAGCGCTCAGCCCAGTCGCCGCCGCGCTGTTCTTCAAACGCGCCATCGCTCAAGATCGCAACAAGGCTCTCTCCGGGCAGTGGCATGTGCACATACTGGACTTCGGCAAAGCCGAGATAGCCGCCCTCCGAGAGTCCCCCAGCGGTGTGCGCGTTCACATGACTGCCAAGCGGCGCACCGGGTCGACCAGCTGGGTCGATCTCATAATTGTAGAAGTCCGCACAAAGCCGTGACAGGCCAGCTTCATCAGCGCTGTAGCGTGAGCGCTGTGTCGGCGAGAGATTGTCGACCAGTGCATTCGCAGCTTCGATCGCCGCAACACAATGTCCCTGGCCCAAAATCCACGCCCTGGTCTTCGACGTGAGGGTGTTTGCCGCCAGATAGCCCATATAGGCTGGCGCCACATTCAAAGCGCCGCCCGTATGTCCCTCTGGCGTTGCCTTAAAGGACGCCGCTGAAAGCGCCGCACCTGAGAGATCTACACGGTTTGCATAAGTCATATGCGCCACGACCCACATCGCGGCGCTGGCCAGACGATCCGTCGCCGACAATATCGCGTAGCATTGGCCCTCGGATTGCGCGCCCGCCTCCGCCAAGCGGTTCACCAGAGCCTGGATTCGCTCGCACGTCTCCGACGTATGCTGGATCACACCGTAGCCGCGCGACCATTCCAGAAACGCCCGATCGGCGACCGTCGTCATCACGCACTCCTCCCGCTGGATCGGTTCGCCATCTCTAGTGCGACATGAACAGTGGAATGCGAGTCGTATTCAAGATTTCCTTTGTGGCGCCACCCAACACGAACTCCTTCATGCGCGAATGGCCATAGGCGCCCATGACAAGCAGGTCGGCATGGGCGTTGTGCGCCTGGTCCAAGATTGTGCGCCCGATCGAATGGGCGCCCAGTTCGACTTCCACAAACTCTGCTTTCACATCGTGCGATGCAAGAAATTCAAGAAGGGGTGTCTTGGGGTCCTCGATGCGGATGTCCTTTTCACCGCGAATTGTCGCGATCCGCACATTCTGGGCAGCCTTTAGTATCGGCAATGCATCGCACACCGCGCGCGCCGCGGACTTGCTAAAATCCCAACTGATCAAGATCGACTCCAGCCCGAAGGCGTCTTGAGACTCATCAGGATAGAGAAGGCATGGCCGGCCAACCCCGAAGATCCAATCCTCTACATCCAACCGGCCCTCAGCGCCCGTCTGCGGCAGTCCCAAAATGCACAGATCGCTTGTGCGCCCGCGCCGCGTCATGTCGCTCGCAGACGATGGCCAAGTTTCGGGGATCGGAGCAACAATGACCTCCAAACCGATGCCAGCGCCTTTCTCACGGACATATTGCTCAAGCTCGGCAGATCTAGCGGCAGCGTCACGCTCAAACTCGTGCGCCATGCCCGCCATCATGCCGCCAGCGATCACATGCGTCGGCGTGCGAACGCTCAAATGGGGACTGGTGACGTTCAGCTTGGCGCTGAAGCGGAGCGCTGCCCGGCACGCGTAGTCGATGGCGCTCTTTGATGTTGGCGTTGGGTGTGGCGTTAGAGTTAAATGAATGGTCCGATAGGACATGGCGATCTCCTCCACCGTGAACGTCACTTGTAGCGCGAAATCCGCCTCTCCCTAAGAGGCAAATCCAGAAGCAAGCGCGACAGGAAAGGCGACGCTTAGTCGTCCATTTCTTCGGCTTGGGATTGGCCCAAAGAGGTCGAGGACAGCACAACCTGCGGCTGGCTAATAAGCACGGCGGATACAGCCGCTCCGAGGAGCAGCGCGGCGATGAGCGCGATCGCACTCGCACGACGCGCGTCGACCCCGGGCTCATCCGAACGCCGGCGCTTCTTGCCCGTGATCATGGCAGGCACCAGCGCGTCCCGGGCCTTCAACGTCTCCACGATCACGCCAAAGATGTGAAGCGCCACGAGCGCTTGAAGCACGCGGAACGCCATTTCATGCACCTCTGAGAGTTCCAGCCCCCACACACCGGCGAACGGACCAGAATTGTCCTCGCCGCCGCTAAACAGCCCGGTCACGACGATCGCCGCAACATTCGCAAGGAGGAGAAAGACCGCAAGGGCGCCGAGAGGATTGTGTCCAAGGTGCCGCTTTGGCGTTTTCGAGAATACGTCTCGCACATGATCAAGGACAGCGGCCGGCCCTGCAGCAAAATCCGCAAACCGCGCATGCTCTCCGCCAACAAATCCCCAAACCAAACGAAATACGAGCATGCCCGCGATCGCCTCGCCCGCATAGCGATGGTAAGCGGCTGACTGGCCTTCGCCTTCGCCTGTTAGCCACGCGACCACGATCAGGGTGACAAGCGCCCAGTGAAAGATGCGCGTCGGCGCATCCCAGACTAAAACGGTCCGTTCGGATTGCGTTGAGGCCGTTTCAGTCATGCACGCGTTCTCTCCGCTGCTCCAGAAGCGACCGATTAAGGCTAGCGCGGCGCCGGCGTACTAACTTTGCGCAAGATCAAGTCGAATTATGACGCAGCCGTCTATTGAAGCGCCGGTTTCGAGCATCGGGAGAGAACGAGACTTCCCGTGCGGGCCGAGAGGGGCTCATATTGGTCTGTCCATACCGGGCCTTTGATCCGTGAGCCCACCGTCCATGACAAGCACCTCTTTGAGCGGCCTTACGCAAACTGAGGCGGCGCGCAGGTTACGCGAAATAGGGCCAAATGAGCTGCCGCAAACCCAGGGTCGCGGCTTACTCCAGATCACCCTCGAAACAATGCGCGAGCCCATGTTCCTGCTGCTGCTTGGCGCAGCTATACTTTACATGGTGCTCGGCGACCTTGGCGAAGGCCTGCTTCTTCTTGCCGGCGCGCTGGCCACGATTGGCCTCGTCATCTTTCAGGAGGCGCGCAGCGAACGCGCACTGGCGGCCTTACGCGAACTCGCCCAGCCACACGTTCGCGTTATCCGCGACGGCGCCGACATACGGATTCCTGCGCGCGAATTGGTGCCGGACGATCTCTTGCTTATCGGCGAGGGCGAGCGCGTTCCCGCCGATGGGCTATTGATCAGCGGCGATGTACTGAGCGTCGATGAATCCACATTGACCGGCGAGTCCGCCCCTGTCTCTAAGTGCATCGCCACCGAAGCCGACGCCTTCTCGGCGGACACCGGCCCAGGCGCCGCCTCAAGCCCCCACCTCTTCTCTGGGACGCTCAGCGTAAGGGGCCAAGGCGTCATCTGCGTCAGCCGCACGGGGCCAAAATCCGCGCTCGGCCAGATTGGCGCGTCGCTCGCGCAAATCGGTCAAGAACCCACGCCGCTGCAGCAATCGGCAGGACGGCTCGTTACGCTTCTCGGTCTTCTCGCTTTGGCCTTTTGCGGGATCATCGCGCTCGCTTACGGGCTGTTGCGCGAGGATTGGATTGGCGGAACGCTTGCCGGCATCACAGTCGCCATCGCACTTATCCCCGAAGAGTTTCCGATGGTTTTGGCCGTCTTTTTGGCGCTCGGCGCCTGGCGGCTCGCGTCGCATCGCGTGCTTGTACGGCGCAGCGCCGTCATCGAAGCGCTGGGCAGCGCCACCGTTCTGTGTGTCGACAAGACTGGCACGCTCACCGAAAATCGCATGCGCGTCGCTCGCCTTTGGACCGAAGCGGAAGACTTTGCGATCCACGACGACGCGCTTCCCACTGGTATCAGCCGCGAGGTACTCGAATTCGCAGCGCTTGCATCCGCACCGCGCCCTGTCGATCCCATGGACAAGGCCATTCGTGCGCTGCTGCCCCTCGAACAACAAGCCGCGTCGACGACCACGCAAATCGAGCGCACGTGGCCTTTGCGCCCGGAAATGATGGCCGTTGTTCAAGTGTGGCGAAGCGGCGGCGATAAAAGGATCGCCGGCGCAAAGGGCGCGCCTGAAGCCATTTTCAAATTATGCCGCTTGCCGCAAGAGCAGGTTGTCAAACTCACGGAAGTCTTGCGGGCCTTGGCGGAAGATGGTCTGCGCGTGCTGGGCGTCGCCTCCTGTCGACACGATGCGCCATTTCCCGAAGCGCCGGAGAGCGCTCCATTTGAGTTCCGCGGCTTGATCGGTTTTCGCGATCCGCTCCGTGTCGATGCACCGGCAGCCATCCAGGAGGCGCGTGCAGCGGGCATCAAAGTCATCATGATAACCGGCGATCACCCGGCGACGGCGCTCGCCATTGCGAGAAGCGCCGGCATCGACGTGAGCGCTGGCGTGGTGCTGGGCGCCGATGTCGCGCGCCAGACCCAGATTGAACTGCAGAGCAGCCTCCGTAACGCCCGTGTGTTTGCCCGCGTCGCGCCGGAGCAGAAGCTGACGATCGTCCAGGCGCTTAAAGCCAACGACGAAGTCGTCGCGATGACAGGCGACGGCGTGAATGACGCGCCCGCCCTGGAAGCAGCGCATATCGGCATCGCAATGGGCAAGCGTGGCACCGACGTTGCGCGCGAAGCGGCTGACCTTGTCCTGCTCGACGACAGCTTTGCCTCGATTGTCGGCGGCGTGCGTATGGGCCGGCGCATCTTCACGAACCTGCGCCGCGCGCTGACTTACATCACGGCAATCCACGTCCCCATCGCGGGACTTGCGCTATTGCCAATCCTGTTCGGCATGCCGCCAATGCTGTTTCCAATGCACGTCGTCCTGCTGGAGTTGGCGATCGATCCCATCTGCGCGTTGGTGTTCGAAGGCGAGCCCAGTGACCGCGCAGCCATGCGAAGACCGCCACGGCCACCGAAGGAAACACTCTTTGGCCCTCGCCAACTCGTGAAGGCCTTCGCTCAAGGCGTGGGCGTCCTCGTGGGCGTATTCGGTCTCTACGCCTTTCTTCTGCAGCACGCTCCCGAGCCTGTCGCGCGCGGCGGCGCCTTTATCACGCTTGTTCTGGCAAATCTCGTCCTCGCCCTCGCCGATGCGATGTCGACCGACGGCAGCCTACTAGCGCCGCACCGGCGTGTGTTTTGGTCGATCGCGGGCGCGCTTGTGGTTCTACTGACGGCCATATTCACCACCCCCGCCTTGGCCTCCATCTTCCGTGTTGCCGCCCCCAGCGTGCCCATACTCATCGCGTCCATGGTTGTCGCCACAGTTAGCGGCGTATGGTTGCGCGTGGCCGAGTCCGCGCGCACCACAAGGCGAAATTCCGGCGCTTCCGGCGCGGGCGCCGCTGCCGACGCCCGCCATCATCCCTCCTCATGAGCATTTTTCGGGCAAGTCCAGTGCAACTGAAGATCAAGCCGATCGCCATCGATACGTTCAGAGAGAACGTGCTCATCCTATCGCGCGATTGCCGAGCGTTGAGACCCGAGCGCTTGAAGGGTTCTCGCAAGGTTGAAATCCACGCTGGCGGCGAGCGCATCCTCGCCAGCGTTGTGATCGCCGAGGACCCACTTCTGGTGAGCGCCGACGAGGCAGGTCTCACGCAGCCGGCGTTTCGTCGCCTTGGCGCTCTCGCGGGCGCTCTGGTCGATGTCGCGCCCGCGCCGCCGCCCTTGGCGACGTCTGCGATCTTCGACAAGATCCGTGGCGACACGCTGACAGCCGCACAACTTTCCGACGTCGTGCACGACCTCGTGGATCATCGTTGGTCGGACATGGAGATCGCCGCTTTTCTGGTGGCCTGCGCAAGCTTCATGACCGCGGACGAGACGCTCGCGCTCACCGATGCGATGGCGCGCGCCGGCAAGCGGCTCGACTGGAACAATCGCCTCGTGGTCGACAAACATTGCATCGGCGGCGTTCCCGGCAATCGCACCTCTCTTATCGTCGCCCCCATCGTGGCCGCTCATGGGCTCCTGTTTCCGAAGACCTCATCGCGCGCCATCACCTCGCCTGCCGGCACCGCCGATACGATGGAAGTGCTCGCGCGGGTCGATCTCGATGAAGACGAAATGCGGGCAGTGGTTGAGCGGTGCGGCGGCTGCGTCGTGTGGGGCGGACGCGTCTATCTCTCACCCGCAGACGATGTGCTGATCTCGGTTGAGCGGCCCCTCTCCATCGACACGCCTGATCAGATGGTCGCTTCCATTCTCTCCAAGAAGATCGCCGCCGGTTCGACCAGCCTCATCATTGATGTGCCCGTGGGACCGAGCGCCAAGGTGCGCGACACGCGCGCGGCCCTTCGGTTGCGCAAACTCTTCGAGTTTGTCGGCTCACGCCTGGGCTTGCACGTCGATGTCGTGATGACTGACGGTTCGCAGCCCATTGGACGCGGCATTGGTCCGGCGCTCGAAATGCGCGACGTCCAGGCCGTCCTGCACGGCGCAAGCGATGCGCCCGCCGAGCTGCTGGAGAAGTCCATTCGTCTTGCTGGGCGCCTGCTAGAACTTGATCCGGAGGTCAGAGGCGGTCAGGGCGAAGCGCGCGCGAAGGAGCTCCTGACGAGCGGCGCCGCCATGAAGAAGATGGAACAGATCGCAGAGGCGCAAGGCCCGTCGCCCATATCGGGCGCCCTCGGCGCACTCGTGCATGAGGTCGCGGCCCCGGCGGACGGCTGGATTGAAGGCATTGATTGTCTTCGCATCGCCCGCATTGCGCGCCTTGCAGGGGCGCCGACCGACGCAGGGGCTGGGATAGATATTCTCAAGCGCAAAGGCGACAATGTCCGCGCGGGCGAGCCGCTTTATCGGATCCACGGCGTCGAACGGGCGGATTTCGACTATGCCGCCAGCGCCGCCGACGCCGAGTGCGGGTTTCACCTATCATGAGCCCAGCGCCGGTCATCCTTCATGCGTTTGCCGACGAAGCGCAGCCAGCGCGCACGCTTGCCGGTGCGCTTGGGATCGACTGCAAACTGGTCGACGTTCACGCCTTCCCTGATGGCGAAGTGCTGCCGACAGTTCCAGAGACGGCGCCGACAACAATTGTCTATCGCTCGTTGGCGCGCCCCGATGAAAAGCTCATCCCCTTGCTCTTGGGTTGCGATGCGTGGAGACGCGCCGGCGCGCGCCGCCTCATTCTTGTGGCGCCCTATCTCTGCTACTTGCGCCAGGACGCCGTTTTCTCGCCCGGCCAGCCGAACAGTCAGCAGGTGATCGGGGATCTACTTGGCGATCGGTTCGACCACATCATCACTGTCGATGCACACCTCCACAGGACGCCATCGATCGCCGCTGTCTTTCCACAGACAACAGCAACAGATCTGTCCGCCGCGCCCGCCATTGCGGCTTGGCTGACGCAGACGCTGCCTGATGCGGATCTTGTTGTCGGACCGGACGTGGAATCCGAACCCTGGGTGAGACAAGTCGCAGCCGCGCTGAACGCGGATTATCGCCTCTTTACGAAGAAGCGCCTTGGCGATGATGAGGTGCGTCTCTCGCTTGAAGACGCCTCCGCGTTTTCCGGCCGCACAGTGGCCCTGGTCGACGACATTTGCTCAAGCGGCGGCACGCTGATCAAGGCGGCACAGATACTCAAGGCCGCTGGCGCGCGCGATATCGTCGCCTGTATTACGCACGCACTCTTTGACAGCACGGTCGAACAGCGCTTGCGCGCCGCCGGTGTGAGCGCAATCGCGTCTACGGATGCCGTTCCACACGCGACCAACGTCATCACGCTTGCGGCTCTGCTGGCCGATGCGCTTCGTGCCGAGCTGCCTCGATGACGATAGCGGCCGAGACCGATCCGTCACCCGCCTTTCACACCATAAGGCTGTCGAAAGTCTACGGAGACGGTCCAACCGCAGTACATGCGCTGCGCGATGTCGATCTCGACGTCGCACAAGGCGAACTGATCGTCCTTCTGGGCCCATCTGGATCTGGCAAATCGACGCTGCTCAACATCCTCGGCGGACTCGACCGCGCGAGCTCCGGCGAAGTCTGGTTCCACCAAACGGCGCTGACCGCGATGCGCGAGCGCGCGCTGACGGACTTTCGCCGCCGGCACATCGGGTTCATTTTCCAGTTTTACAATTTGATCCCCAGCCTCACGGCCCGGGAAAATGTCGACCTCGTACGCGAAATCGCCGAAGACCCCTTGAGCGCGAAAGAAGCGCTAGATCTGGTCGGGCTCGCCGAGCGCATGGATCATTTTCCCGCGCAATTGTCGGGCGGCGAGCAGCAGCGCGTCGCTGTTGCCCGCGCCATCGCCAAACGGCCGGCCGTCCTGCTGTGTGATGAACCCACAGGTGCGCTCGACCTCAAGACAGGCGTGCGCGTGCTGGAGGCCCTTGCCGAGATCAACAAGCGCTACCGCTCCACAACGCTCATCGTGACCCACAATGCCGATGTGGCGCGTCTCGGTGAGCGAGTGATCCATTTCTCCGACGGACGCATTCGTACGATCGAGACGAACGCTGTTCGCGCGCCGCCCTCGGAGTTGAAGTGGTGAAACTCGTTGCCCGCCCGCTCGACCGCAAGCTGCTGCGTGATGTGTGGCGAATGCGCATTCATGCCGCTTCCGTTGCGCTCGTGCTCGGCTGCGGCTTGTCTGTCTTCATCATGTCAGTCGGCATGCGCGCGTCGCTGGAGCACACACGCGCGGACTATTATGCCGACTATCGCATGATGCACCTGGCGGCCTCGCTCGTCCGCGCGCCTGATCGCGTCGCTGCGGACCTCGCACGTATCCCGGACGTGGCCGCCATCGAAACGCGCATATCCGGCTATGCCCTGTTGGATGTGCCACAAATCGTAGAGCCTGCCTCGGCTCGGCTCATCTCGCTCCCACTGGGCGGCCGGCCGCGCATCAACGATCTCGCCATGGTGCGCGGTCGATGGCCTGATCCGGCAAAGGCAGACGAGGCCATCGTCAGCGAGGCGTTTGCGACGGCGCTCGATCTCAGGATTGGCGCGAACCTGGCGGCGACCATTCACGGCCGAAGGCACGTTCTCACCATCGTCGGCATCGCCAACTCCCCTGAATTCGTGTTCGTCTCTGCGCCGGGTGAGCTGTTTCCACAGCCCGAGCGATTTGGCGTGGTCTGGATGGGACGAACCGCCCTCGCGCGCGCCTTCGACATGAGCGGCGCCTTTAACGACGCGATCTTCCGACTTTCTCCCGGCGCCGACGACCAGCGCGTAAGAAGCGCCATCGATGAAGTTCTGAGAGCCTTTGGCTCAAGCGGGGCCTATGGCCGCGATCGGATGATGTCTGATCGCTTCCTCTCCGAGGAGATCAAGCAGCTCACAACCATGGCGATTTTTTTGCCCGCCTTCTTTCTTGTGATCGCGGCTTTTCTCGTCAACATCGCGCTCGGTCGCGTCATCGCCACCGAACGCTCCAATATCGGTCTGCTCAAGGCGTTCGGCTATTCCGATCTCGCGGTTGCCTGGCACTACGCCAAAAGCGCGCTCATGTTCGGCCTGATCGGCGCATCGCTCGGCTCAATCGCCGGCGTGGTGTTGGGCCGCGCGATCGCCGACATCTATCGAGACTATTACCATTTCCCGACGCTGGCGTTTTCGGCGGGATTGCTGACATTCGCCGGCGCATGGGCGGCGGCAATCGTCGCGGTCAGCATCGGCGCGATCTTCTCGGTTTGGCGTGCAGTGCGTCTCGCCCCTGCCGAAGCGCTCGCCCCGCCACGCCCGGCCGTTTACTCACGCTCGGCAGGCATGCTCGCCAGGTTCGCCGCGCGCCTCGACGCAAAGTCACGCATCATCCTGCGGCGAATCCAGCGCTTTCCGCGCCGCGCAGCCACGACCGTAATTGGCATCGCGCTGGCCATCGCGCTGCTCGTGGTTGCTAGCGCCTTTCCCGCGGTCATGACCCAGTTGCTCAGCGTGCATTTCTCAGTCGCCAATCGACAAGACGTCACCTTGTCATTCGTGGCGCCCCGGGAGATCGGCGTCATGCATGCCGTCGCGCATCTGCCCGGCGTGATCTCCGCCGAGCCGTTTCGCGCCGACGATGTCGTGCTTCGCCACGGGCGGCTCGAAGTCCGCGAGGCCGTTTTAGGTCTGCCGTTCAATGCGCGGCTCAGCCGCCTCATCGGCAGTGACGGCCAAGCGATGGAGCCGCCTGTCGCCGGCATTGCCTTGGCCCGCGCGCTCGCGGCGAAACTGCACGCAGGCCCGGGCGACGAGATCGAAATCGAGCAGGTGTCAGGCCGGCGTGTGCAAGCGCGCATCCGCGTGTCAGCCATCGTCGATCCGATGGTCGGCTCATCCGCCTATATGAATATCGAAGATCTCGGGCGCCTGTTTCGTGAGCCGGGACGGATTTCCGGCGCTCACCTTTCGCTTGATCCTGCTCGCTACGCAGCGTTCAACGCCCAGCTCAAGGAAACGCCGGCGCTCGCGGGCGCCAGTTTTCTCCGCCAGGCCGAACGATCAATGCGGCGTGCATTCGACGAGGGCGTGGGCGTGATGAACTACCTCTACATCGCGTTTGCCGCGGTGATGGCTGGCGGCGTTGCGTTCTCAGCCGCCCGTGTGACGATGGCCGAGCAAGAGCGCGACCTGGCGACATTGCGGGTTCTCGGGTTTACCCGCGGCGAGGCGTCGTACGTGCTCGTCGGTGAATTGTTCGTCCTGGCTCTCCTTGCCATTCCCCTTGGTTGCGTGCTGGGCACGATTTTGGGAATCTGGCTCATGCGGCTTTTTCAAACCGACATGTACAGTTTCACCTTCATCTTCAATCCAGGCGGCTACGCCTTCGCCATCGCCTTCACGCTTGCGTGCGTCGCCAGCGCCTCTTTCATCGTCCGTCTGGGCATAGACCGCCTCGACATGGTGGGCGTCCTCAAGGCCCGGGATTGAACCATGAAAAACATCACCATTCCCAGGCTCTCGATGGCGCAATGGCTCTGGCTCTCGGCGGGCGTCCTGCTTGCGATCGGTCTGACATGGCTCTTCCTGCCGCGGCCTGCGCTGGTTGAAGCGGCGACCATCGATCGCGGCGAGGTGAGACGCACAATCGTCGACGAGGGACGCACGCGCATCCACGACGTCTTTGTCATCGCCGCACCCGTTGGCGGCGAAGTGCAGAGGATATCGCTCCATCCTGGCGACGCTGTGGAACGCGGCGCCGTGGTGGCGACCATAGCGCCAGCCGACCCCGCGCTCCTGGACGCACGGACCGCGGCTGAGGCCGATGCGGCGATCGCGGCTGCGCAGGCAGCGCTTGCCGCAGCAGAGGCCAGCGCCGAACTGGCGCAACGCGACCAGGCGCGAGTCGCACATCTTTCGGAGAGAGGCTTTGCCTCACGCGCAGCGCTCGACGCGGCCAACGCCGCGCTCCGGGCGGCACGCGCCGATGTCGTCGCGCGGCGCGCCGATTTGCAGCGCGCCCGTGTGTCTGCGGGACGCGGCGGCGCACGGGCGCAATCGGCAACACCCGTCCGCAGTCCGTCCGCTGGGCGCGTCTTACGCATCCTGCAAGAAAGTCAGGGCGTGGTCGCCGTCGGCGCACCGCTCCTTGAGATGGGCGATCCCTTCGACCTTGAAGTCGTCGCTGAGTTTCTGACCCAGGACGCAACGCTCATCCAGGCCGGCGCCTCCGCGACTCTGGAGGGATGGGGCGGCGATGAGCCGATCGCCGCGCGCGTCACACGGGTCGAGCCCTATGCACACACGAAGATCTCCGCGCTGGGCGTCGAAGAACAGCGGGTCAATGTGATCCTCCGGCTCGCCGATCCGACAACAGCGCCCGCGCTTGGACACGGGTTCCGGCTGGATGCACGCATCAACGTCAACGAATTGCCCGATGCCCTGCGCGTGCCGAGCGACGCCTTGGTGCGCAACGGCGCCGACTGGGCCGTATTCCGGATTGAGCGGGGGCGAGCGCGGCTCACGCCCGTGCGCGTGGGCGTCGGCGACGACCAGTACCGCGTCATCCTTGATGGGCTGAGCGTCGGCGATCGCGTGATCTTGTTCCCGGCCGACTCGCTTGCAGATGGCGATCAAGTCCGCGCCGCGACGCAAGGGACCGGAGCACGCGCTCGTCCCTAGAGGCGTCCCTTCAGGTCGCGCAAAATCTCTTCGCGGGCGGCGTCGTCGACGGCGGCTTCGAGTTTGTCCTGCAGCGCCGACAAGAATTCCGCCCGCGCATTGTGCCAGTCCAGGCGCGACACCGCCTTTGGTTCAAGACGCGGCGCCGGTCCGCTCTCGCGTTCACCGGTGCTCGCCGCCCGCAGGCGATAGCTCTGATCAAGCTCCGCGACCAGAATTTTGCCGTCCGCCGCCTCCGACTCGACCAAGCGTCGCTTCAGGCCCGTAAGATTCTGCGGTTCGCCATGCGCAAGGAAGATCGAACCTCTCACAGGACCGCGCGCCTTCACCCAATTGACGAGACCAATCGCATCGGCGTGACCGGAATAGACATCCAGCGACCGAACACGCGCTCTAACCTTGATCTCGTCGCCTTGGATACGAACCCGTTGCCGCCCCTCTTGGAGGAAGCGCCCGAGCGTGCCGATAGCTTGAAAGCCAACGATCAGGACCGTCGCCTCTTCTCGCCACAATAATCGCTTCAGGTGGTGACGCACGCGGCCCGCATCGCACATGCCGCTCGCGGCGATAATGACGTGCCAACCTTTGAACCGCTCGATGGCCCGGCTCTCCCCGACACTCTCTGTGTATTGCAGCCAGCGTGACTGGCGCAGCTTGCCAAATGGATGCTGGCCATCGTCGAGACGGCCGTGCTCCAGAAAGACCTCGCTGGCGCGGATGGCCAAAGGCGAATCGAGAAAAATCTGTCCCGGCGGCGCCTCGCCCGCTTCCATCAGTTCGAGAAGATCGACGATAAGTTCCTGCGTGCGCTCGACGGCAAACGCAGGGATGAGCAAAGGACCGCCAGCGGCATGCGCCGCGCGTATTTCCTCGGCGAGGGCTTTACGGCGCTCGGCTTGCCCTACCATGCGGCGCTCGACATCACCGTAGGTGCTCTCAACGATCAGATGATCAATGCCGACCGGCCCCTCTGGATCGTCGGCGTACTCTCTGCCTCCAGGGCCGATGTCACCGGAAAAGCAGATCCGCTGTGTGGCCCCGTCTTCAGTGAGTTCGAGCTCAACCGACGCCGCCCCGAGGATGTGGCCGGCATTCCACCATTGCGCCCGCACACCGGGCGCAATCTCGCGCCAAGCTTTCAACGGGGTGGATCGAAACAAGCTAAGCGTCTCTTCGGCATCGGCCTTGGTGTAGATGGGCGTAACCTGTTGTCCGCCGCGGCGCTGATTGCGCCGATTGAGCGACTCCACTTCCATCTCCTGAATGGCGCCCGCGTCCGGCAGCATCACGCGGCAAAGCTCGATCGTCCCTTCAGTCGCATAGATCGGCCCATTGAACCCCTGCAGCGCCAATTTCGGCAGCAACCCGCTATGGTCGATATGGGCGTGGGTGAGGAGCACCGCGTCGATCTCCTCCGGCCGAAACGGAAATCGCTCATAGTTCAGCGCTTTGAGCGTCTTCGGCCCCTGAAACAGACCGCAATCGACCAGCACTTTGGCTGGCCCCATCTCCACCAGCGCACATGCGCCGGTCACGCAGCCAGCGGCGCCATAGAAATGCAGTCGCGCGCTCATGCCGTCCTCCGCGTCTATCTTCTGCTATAGCGCGCACGTTGGCCCATTGCGCAAGATCAAGGTCGCCTTCCGCCTATCGGCCTCTTTAGATAAGCTGATCTTCGCCCCATAGGAGGGGAACACATGCCGCTAAGTAGAATCGTTATGCGCCTGGCCCGCAATCCAGACGCGGGTGTAGCCGAAGGCGACGACAGCCGCGGCTATACACTCGTGGCGCCGCTTTCTGACACCGGATTGCTCGACGAGGATCAGTGGCGCGCGCATAAAGACGAATGCAGCGTGAGAGCGTTTGCCTCGGACGGCGCCGTGCGCCTCGGGCGTCTCGCGCGACGGGGAAACAATTGGTTCTTCGATTACGATCGTACCGCGACTGAAGACGACGAACCAGTCTTCAAGCTCGACAGTCACAAGTTCGTCAGCGGCGAGTACATCACCGTGAAAGACACCGCCGATGAACCGTTGGTGTATCGGGTGACCGAGGTGCAGACTCTGCGCTAACGCCGCCCCGCATTGAACCAGTCGGTGGGATGTCTCGGATGACCTATTATTTTGCGCGAACGATCGACGCCCCGTTTGCAGAGGCTGTGGCGCGCACGAAGGCGGCGCTTTCAGAACAGGGCTTCGGCGTCCTCAGTGAAATTGATGTCGCGGCGACGCTGAAAGCCAAAATCGGCGCCGACCTGCCACCCTATCTCATTCTCGGCGCGTGCAACCCATCGTTTGCCCACCGCGCCCTGTTGGCCGAGCCCAAAATCGGAACCATGTTGCCGTGCAACGTGATCGTCCGTGAGGAAGCGCCGGGAAGGGTCGAGATCGCGGCAGTCGATCCCGTCGCATCGATGCAGGCAATCGAGAACCCAGCACTTGCGGAGACTGCGGGCGCCGTACGCGGTATGCTTCAAAAGGTCATTGCGAACCTTTGAGACGCTTCCGTTTCCTGCCCCGAGGTGAGAGCAAGACATACATAATGACCGCAACACCCATGCTCGAATACCGCGTCAAAGCCTACCGTGTCGATGCCCACGGCAGCACTGCTGAGGCGAAAGGAGCCTCCCTCACGCTCGACACGGATCTTGCGGGCCGTTCCGACGCTTTCAATCCAGCCGAGCTTCTCCTTGCCGCCATAGCCGCGTGCATGATCAAGGGCGCCGAGCGCGTTGCGCCAATGTTGAAGTTTGAGTTGCGGGGTATGGAGGTTCGCGTTCACGGCAAGCGCCAGGACGCGCCGCCGAAAATGATCTCCATCGACTATGAAATCATTGTCGACACACCGGAATCCGACCAACGCATCGATCTGTTGCACAAGAACATCCGCAAATATGGCACCGTCTCGAACACCATCGCCGCCGCCACGGAACTGAACGGCGTTATCCGGCGCATTGGAGACGAGGCATCAGCGGGATCCCCAGAGAGAACCGCGCAGCGGCGGACCAGCTCAGTCGCGGGTGCTTTTGCGTGACGCTGGATAGAGAAGCTCTCGCGACTTCGCTGCAGAACGAGGCGGGCGACGCCGCCTTCTTCGAACTTTTCATCAAGTCGCGTCCGCACTTGTTTTCCCATGCGCCTGTGTTTCTGCCCAAGGCGGACGACGACGCAATGCAAGCGATCGTGCATGCGGTTGAGGCGGTCACGCGCCTGCCCCAGTACCAACAGGCCACCCTCTCCCGGGCGCCGGCCCTCGCTCATATCGATCACGGCCCGATCGGCGCCTTCATGGGCTATGATTTTCATCTGACGCCGGATGGTCCCAAACTCATCG
This sequence comes from uncultured Alphaproteobacteria bacterium, assembly GCA_902826245.1. Taxonomy (GTDB): domain Bacteria; phylum Pseudomonadota; class Alphaproteobacteria; order Caulobacterales; family Aquidulcibacteraceae; genus Vitreimonas. Next base: position 26,208 of record CADEEA010000047.1, read on the forward strand.
AGATCAACACCAATGCCGGCGGCGCCTTTCTGAACGCCTTTCTTGCGCAAGCGCAAATCGCTTGCTGCGACGAAGTCGAGCAAGGTCTTGCACGCCAATCCGTCGCGCAATTCGAAAACCGCGTCATCGACATATTTGAAACCGAATGGCGTCGCCAAGGTAGAACCGACGCACTCCAGCGCATCGCCATCGTCGATAATGCGCCGCACGAACAATATCTCTATCCGGAGTTCATTTTGGCGAAGCGCTTGTTCGAACGCCGGGGCTATCAGGCCGTGATCGCTGATCCGTCCACGCTACGCTTCGAGTGCGACGTGCTCCAAGAGGGCGGCGCCCCGATTGACCTTGTCTATAACCGCCTCGTCGACTTCACGCTCGACGATCCCCGGCATGGGGCCTTACGCACAGCCTATGAGGGCGGCACGGTCGTCTTAACGCCCAACCCTCGCAATCACGCCCTCGTCGCCGACAAGCGCAATCTCACCCTCCTCTCGGACCACGAGACATTGCGCGCGTGGGGATTGGACGCTTCCGCCGTCGCGGCTCTGTCAGGCGTGCCGCGCGCGGTGTGCGTCACACACGACAATGCCGACGCGCTTTGGCGCGAACGCAAAAGCCTCTTCTTCAAGCCGGCGTCAGGCCACGCCAGCAAAGCCGTCTATCGCGGCGACAAGCTGACGAAGGGTGTTTGGGCGAGCATTCTCGAAGGCGCCTACATCGCCCAGGATTTCGCGCCGCCCGGCGAGCGCACGATCGAAGTTGACGGCGAACGGGTGCAGCGCAAAGTCGATGTGCGTCTCTACACCTATGCGGGCGAGCCGCTCATCGCCGCCGCTCGTCTCTATCAGGGACAGACCACGAATTTCCGCACGCCCGGCGGCGGGTTCGCGCCGGTATTCTTTATTTGAGTCACGCGATCGCTTTGGCGCTGCGGTCGAAGCGCTGAATACGAAGACTTCGTTTCACTGTTACGTTCGAGCAAACGCTAACAAGAGTGCGATATCTCCAGCGTCAGCAGCCTTGAGCGCGCGGACATAGGCTTGGCGCGTCTCCGATGCGGCCACGATCGAACCCCGTCCCCAGGTGAAGCGCTCTTGCCCGAGTTGGAGCGCGAGCAGGTCAGCAGCGAGGCGCGACCAGCGGCCATTGCCATTTGGAAACGGATGAATGGCGACGAGCTTGTGGTGAAAGCGCACGGCGATCTCATCGGGCGGATACGTGATGTGCTCGACCCAATAGCGCGCGTCATCGAGCGCCTGGCGGAGCGCGACTTCAATCGTCCAATGATCGACGCCCAGATTGCGGGCGCTGGTTCGGT
>CADEEA010000048.1 GCA_902826245.1 uncultured Alphaproteobacteria bacterium
CGTCTCGTCCGCGTTTGGCTTGGTGCACTCAATCGCCTCCTGTAGCCGAGACAAGGGCAAGCTTAAGCGAAACTGAACTCGGTCGGATATCTTTCGCTAAGTGTTTGAAACATTGTGAGCGGCGGCGGGATAGAACTGAATCTATCCCCGTTTTCCTTCTCCGCTCCAGACTCCATTCGCGAGACGGGAATCACCCGAGGATCGGCACCGCAGCCGGCGTTGGGCTTCGACACGCTTAGCGTGACGCCATTCTGCGTCAGCCTGAGCCCGTCGAAGGCCGCACGTTGCTGACCATGCGTTCATCGTCCGGCCCACCAGACGAAAGGCCATCCGGATCCCGACCGGTCAGACTTGCATTTCCACTTGGCGCAATGTTCATGGCCGCGATGGCTGCGCCGATTTCCTGTTATATCAGAGCCAAGAACGAGGAACGTCTCATCGCCGAGGTGGTCGCCGCGGCGCTGCAAATCGCCGCCGAAGTGGTGGTGGTCGATTCCGGCTCCACCGACAAAACCATCGAACTGGCGGAGGCGGCCGGCGCGCGCGTGCTTCGGTCGCCTTGGCTTGGCGGGGGTAAGCAAAAACGCCTGGGCGAGGACGCTTGCGCCCATGATTGGGTGCTCGATCTCGACGCCGACGAAATCGTCACGCCGGAACTGGCCGCTGAAATCGGCGCTCTATTCGCCGATGGCGCTACGCCCGCGCACAACGTCTACCAATTCAAACTGGTGACCAAGCCGCCCGTGGGCGAACCATGGTGGCATGCGGCGGTGGTGTATCGCAATCGTTTCTACGACCGGCGCAAGATTCACGCGCGCGACCATTCCGGTTGGGACCAGTTGGAAATCCCGGCGAACTGGAGCATCGGCAAGTTCAGAGCGCCGATCCTGCATTGTTCGTTCCGCGACCTCCAACAGCTCGAAGAGAAGTTCAATCGCAATTCCACTTCGCGCGCCAACGACACCAAGCTGAAGCCGTTCTGGTATGTGGCGCTGCGCCTGGTCGCGGCGCGGCCCTGGTATTTCCTGCACCATTATCTGATGCGCGGGCTTTGGCGCGCGGGCTGGTACGGGCTGGCGGTGGCCAATATCGCCGCCCACGGCCGCTGGCTCAAGGACGCCAAGATGATGGAGGTGCACCTGCGCAACCGGCAAGCCAAGCGGCGTTGAAACTTGGCGCGCGCGCGCTTAGCGTCCTCCGATGAACGAAGACCCAATGGTTTCCTGCGCATGGCTGGCAGAACGGCTCGATGCGCCCGATATTCGCGTCATTGACGCGACCTGGTTCATGCCGGGGGACCCACGCGACGCAAAGGCGCTGTTTGAGGAGCGGCGCATCCCGGGCGCTATCTTCTTCGATATCGACGCTATCGCCGATACACAGAGCCCATTGCCGCACATGCTGCCGTCGCCCGAAAAATTTGCTTCCGCAATGCGTGCGCTTGGGATCGGCGACGGCATGCGGGTGATTGTTTACGATAGCCACGGATTGCTCTCTGCAGCGCGGGTGTGGTGGACGTTTCGGGTGATGGGCCATAACGACGTGGCTGTACTCGATGGCGGTCTGCCAGCCTGGGAGGCGGCGGGATTGCCGTTGGAAAGCGGACGCCCGGCGCCGCGCACGCCGCGCCATTTCACCGCCCAGTATCGCGCCGACCTGGTCGCCGATCTCGGCGATATGCGCCGCACACTCGAAGAGGCGCGCCGACCGGTGCTCGACGCGCGCCCGCATGCGCGCTTCACTGGCGATGCGCCAGAGCCGCGCGCTGGGCTCCGCGGCGGCCATATGCCGGGCGCACTCAGCGCGCCGGCTTCAACCCTGATCACCGACAAAGGCTTCTTGCGCTCGCGCGAAGAACTCGCGGCGATCCTTTCCAGAGCCGGCGCCGATCTCGACAAGGCGCCAGTGTGCACATGCGGCTCCGGCATTACTGCGGCAATTGTGGCGCTAGCGCTAGCGCGCGTGGGAAGATGGGACGCGGCAATCTATGACGGCTCGTGGGCCGAATGGGGCAGCCGCGAAGACACCGCCATCGCGACCGGCGTCTGACCATGGGCAAGCGCGGAGCAGATGACGCCAAGTTTCGACTTGAGACACGCCTGGCGCTCGCTGGGCGAGATCTTGCGCGCAACGAAGGCGCGGTGAACCCGCCCGTGCAGCGGGCCACGACCTTGCAGCAGCCCATGGCCGACGACCTCTACGATCCAGGCAAGAAAACCTATGGTCTCGAAGGCATGGCCGTGCAGGAGGCGTTGCGCGAGGCATTGCGGGCCGTTGAAGGCGGCGCGGGCGCGACCTTGGCGCCGTCGGGCTTGAGCGCTTGTACGCTGGCGTTGCTGACCGTCGCGGAGGCCGGCGGCGAAATCCTGGTCACAGACTCAGTTTATCGCCCGACGCGCAAATTCTGCGAACAGACGTTGAAGCGTTTTGGCGTCGCAACCCGGTATTACGATCCGCGCGCGGGCGCCGCCATCGGCGATATCATCACCGAGCGAACCCGTGCGATCTTCCTGGAATCCCCCGGATCGCTCACATTCGAGATCCAGGACGTCCCCGCCATCGCGGCGGCGGCGCAGGCGCGGAACGTCGCCACCATTATCGATAGCACCTGGTCGGCGGGCGTTTACTTTCAGCCGCTTGTCCATGGGATCGATCTCTCGGTGCAGGCGCTGACCAAGTATCAGTCCGGCCATGCCGACGCGTTCATGGGCGCGGTATTGGCGCGGACGCCGCAATGGCATGAGCGCGTACAGGCCATGTATGGGCAGCTCGGGCTCAACGCGTCGCCGGATGACGCCTATCTGGTGCTGCGCGGTATGCGCACGCTCGCGCTTCGCCTGCAGCATCAAGGTCATGCGGCGGTGCGTTTGGCGCGCTGGCTAGAGGAGCGCAGTGAAGTCGCGCGCGTGCTTCACCCTGCCCTGCCCTCACACCCCGATCACGCCTTGTGGGCGCGCGACTTCTCTGGCGCATCGGGCGTGTTTGCCTTCGTGCTGAAGCCCCAGCCGCCCGAGCGCGTCGCGGCAATGCTCGAACATCTCAGGATTTTCGCGATGGGCTTTTCATGGGGGGGCTATGAGAGCCTGATCGTCCCTTGCGGCCCCCAGATTGTGCGTAGCGTCATCCCGTGGGAGGCGGAGGGGCCGTTGCTGCGCGTATCGCTGGGACTTGAGAGCGTCGAGGATCTCATCGACGATTTGACGCAAGGCTTTGCGCGCTTGCGGAGCTGAGCGCTATGCGCCCATGACCGTGTCGAACTCCAACTCGCGCAGGGCGCGGCGTAGACGAGCGTTCTTCATTTCGATTTGCTTGAGTTCCGAAACCTGCGAGCTGTCCAAGTCCTGATATTGGGCGCGCCAGCGGAAGTACGTCGCCTTCGACACGCCCGCTGCGGCGATCGCCCTCACTAGCGGGGTCCCTGCGTTCATCGAAACGCGCACGCGATCAAGCGTGGCCACGATCTCTTCGGCGGAATGCTTCTTCCAAGCCATTGGCTTTCAACCCGTCCAGCAGGTCTCAGATTACCGCAGCGGCGCTCACCCAATCATGACGGGAAGATCACGTCTCTGTAATTTTCCCTCCACACGCGAAAGCAATTAGGAGGATTCTGGAAAATGCATGCGTGCGACCAGGCCACGCCCCGGCGCCGGGGCAAGTTCGACCGATCCTTTGTGCATGTCCATGACGCCCTTTACGATGGCCAACCCCAGGCCAAGCCCCTCGGTAGAGGGGTCGGCGCGCTGAAATCGCTCGAACGCGCGCTCCAGCAATTCGGCGGGGATGCCGGGCCCGTTGTCGGCAACTTCGACGACAGCGCCATCCGCAGCCGCCTTTGCAGTGATTTCCACGCGCGAACCGCCGGCGCCATGCTTAAGCGCGTTGCTGACCAGGTTGGACACCGCCCGCTGAAACAAGGATCGGTCAGCCCATACCCGCACCTTCGCAGCCTTCACCGTGATGCGAATGCCCGCCTCCTCCGCGGCGGGGCGGAAAAACTCCGCGATCAATTCAAGCTCGCGCGCGGCGTCGAGCTGCGTAAGCTGCGGCGTCATGGCGGCGTTATCGGCTCGCGCGAGGAACAATAGCGATTCCACGATTGTCGACAGACGCTGGGTCTCGATCAGGATCGATTCGACACCATCCCTATACTCGCCCGGCGAGCGGTCGACCCGCAACAACACCTCGGCGTCAAGCCGCATCTTGGAGATCGGGCCACGCAATTCGTGGGAAACGTCATCGGCATAATGTTCCAGACGATCGCGAGCGGCGGCGACTTCGCTCAGCATGTGGGCGCGCTGCGCTTCGCTGGCGCGCAAAGAGCGCCCAATATAAGAGCCGTAGAGAGCCACGAAGCAGACGATCACAATCACCGCGCTGGCGATGATGATCTCCAGCCTTCGTAATTCTCGGACGCGCGATAATTGCTGCTCCAGATGCTCGGCGCGCCCCACCTGGACCGCAGCCAACGCGTCGTCCAAACGCCCCAGCAACAGGTGGAAGGTGCGGTCGAGCACCGCCATGTTGCGGCCGGCGCCGCGTTCCTCGCCGCGGGCAAATTCTTGCAACACAAATTCGGTCTGCTCCGCCATCTGGTCGACGGCGTCCTGGATCAGCGCGATTTGGTGCAACAGCTCGCCATCGCGAGGCGAAATCGGATCGCGCTCGATCCGCTCAACCACACGCGGGCGTTCGGCGTTGAACCGGGCCAGCGCCGCCACGAATTTCGCCCGCTCCTGGCGCGGCTGTCGCGTGAAGAAAACTTCGTTTCCGGGGGCGTTCGCCTCCTTGGCCAGACGCGAAAGCTGAAGCACGTCAGCCTGCCGCGCCGACCAGACGGCGCTGATGCGCACACCATCCTCAAACGCGGTCGTGGCGATGTGGTTGAGGTAAAGTGCAATGCAGATGGTGATAAGGTCGAAACCGGCCAGAATAAAATAGAGAATGTCCAGCCGCCGCGATAGACCGAGGCGCTGCCAAAACCCGCGCGGCGGCGCCTCAGCGGAGGACATAACCACGCCCGCGCACTGTATGGATCAGCTTGCGTTCGAACGGTTCGTCAATCTTGCCGCGCAATCTCCACACGCTGACGTCGACGACGTTGCTGTCGCCGTCGAACGTCACCTCCCACACGCGCTCCGCGATATAGGTTCGCGACAGCACCTCGTCCTTATGGCGCATGAACAATTCCAAGAGCTGCATCTCTTTTTGCGTGAGGTCGATTTCGGTCTCGCCGCGCCGAACTTTGCTCTTGACCAGATCCAGGGTGAGATCCTCGAACACCAGCGTGTTGGCGCCGCGCCCGTCCCTGCGGCGCAGCACCGCGCGGATGCGCGCGATCAGCTCTGAAAAGGCGAATGGTTTGACTACATAATCGTCGGCGCCGAGCGAAAGCCCCCTGACACGGTCGTCGAGCGCATCGCGCGCGGTGAGCATGATCACCGGAAGATCGCTGGCATTGGTGCGCAATTGCTTGAGCACGCTCCAGCCATCGATTCCCGGCAGCGAAACATCGAGAATCACCAGGTCGCACCCACCTGAGATGGCGTGTTCGAGTCCAGTATGGCCGTCATTGGCGTGATCGACGACAAAGCCCTCCTCGCGCAGTCCCTGCTGCAGCGAGCGCGCGGCCTTCGGGTCATCTTCGACCAGGAGCAGTTTCATGTTCCGGCCCTAGCGCGAAACGGCGTGCGCGCCTAGCGGGAAAGGCGGCGCGTTGCGCGCCCGGAGCCGTCGACGCTCCTCATTTTTGCGAATCGATAGCGAGCGCCATTACCTTAGGCGGCTCTCAGACAAACGCAGCCTGGGTCTTGCCCGCAATCTCGTCGCGACTGACGCCGTCGGCCAGCTCCAGGAGCTTCATCGGCCCGCTCCCGTGCTTGTCGATCTCGAACACGCCGAGATCGGTGATGACCAGATCGACGACGCCAACGCCGGTCAGCGGCAACTCGCATTTCTTCAAAAGCTTCGGCGCGCCCTCTTTCGAAGTGTGCTCCATCACCACCACGACGCGTTTGACGCCGGCGACCAGGTCCATCGCCCCGCCCATGCCTTTGACCATCTTGCCCGGCACCATCCAGTTCGCGAGATCGCCGCGCTCGGACACTTCCATGGCCCCGAGGATCGAGAGATCGATATGGCCGCCGCGGATCATGGCGAAGCTGTCGGCGCTGGAGAAATAGGAGGTCTTGGGCAGCGCGGTGATGGTCTGCTTGCCGGCATTGATAAGATCGGCGTCGACCTCATCGTCATACGGAAACGGCCCCATGCCGAGCATGCCGTTCTCGCTCTGCAGCGTTACTTCCATGCCGGGGGGGATGTAGTTCGCCACCAGCGTCGGAATGCCGATGCCGAGGTTCACGTAAAAACCGTCGCGCAATTCGCGCGCGGCCCGTTGGGCGAGTTGATCACGGGTCCAGGGCATGGAACTTCCTTCGACGCAGTTTCTTTGGACTAAGGCTGTCCGCCGATTTCAACAAGGGGTTCTCCCGCGCGAATGAGCTCCAATGCCAGCGCAAGCTGGGCGCCGAGAATGGTGCGCAAATACGCGTTGCTGGTGTTGCCGCATGACAGCAAGATAATCGCCGGCGGCGGACCGATGCGCGACACCAGTTCGGCAAAGTCGCGGTCCTTGGTGATCAGTACGGAGGCTGCGGATTTAGCGGCTTCGAAGATGGCCCTATCCGCGGCGCGCGCCAGGCCCAGGTCGCGCACCTGAACGCATGATTCGCCGAACTCTTCCGCGATCCACTTCGCCAACGCCGGCGACAAGTGGTTGTCCAGCCAAACCGTCACTCGGCAGCGATCAACGGATGATCGACGCGCCGCCCGGCAAAGGCAAGCGCCGCCTTGATGTCGTCGGGCTCAAGGTCTGGAAGTTCCTCCACGATTTCGGCGTGAGAGAGGCCAGCGGCCAAGAGATCGAGCACATCGATGACGCGGATGCGCAAGCCGCGAATGCACGGCCGGCCGCCGAATTTGTCCGGCTCCGAGGTGATGCGGCTGAGCAGATCGATCATGGGGACAGCTTATCACGAAAAATGCCAGCGTCACGCCGGTATTAGCGGGGACCCGAGGCAGGCGCGGGCGACTATTGGGCAGCTTCCCTGACACAATTTTCTTGTATGCCAAGAGCAACGCCGTCAGCGCCGACCAACGATTGGTAGAGTTACCCGGAGCGTCGGTCTAATACCCATAAAGTAGCCTCAAGACTCCTTTCATTGTTCGCCCGTGGCGCATCAAACCCACTGATCGCTATCACTCTCATCGTTGTGAGCCAGGGGAAATCGTGTTCCGTGTTGGATGTGGGTCAACTCCGATTCACAGACGCGCAGCCTTGTGATTCGGGCTTCGTGCTCTTGACGGCCTGACGTGAGATCAGTGGACCTGACAACATATGTGCAAACCCACATTTCCGAGGTGTTTGCAACAACCGGTACTTTGGCGGCATCGAGTTCGTGTTCGCGAGCGCATGCAGCTGTGACTGAAATCAATGCGCCCACCGCCAACATGGCCAAGCCTGATTGCATCGCCATCACGCACTCTCCCGCTTGCACACAGTACGTTGCTCGATGCGTTTCTCGAAACTCCCCTTCACGACGCGGTCCACATAAATTCCCGGCGTGTGGATCGCGTCCGGATCGAGTTCGCCGGTCGGCACGAGTATCTCCACTTCCGCCACGCACTTCTTGCCCGCGCTCGCCATCATCGGATTGAAGTTGCGCGCGGTTTTGCGGAAGATGAGGTTGCCCTCTTCGTCGCCCTTCCAGGCCTTCACCAGCGAGAGATCGGCCACCAGTCCAGTCTCAAGCACATAGGTTTCGCCGTTGAAGACTTTCGTTTCCTTGCCTTCGGCCACCAAAGTGCCGACGCCGGTCTTGGTATAGAAGCCCGCGATGCCCGCGCCCCCTGCACGGCAGCGTTCGGCCAGCGTGCCCTGCGGGTTGAACTCCAGTTCCAGTTCGCCGCTCAGATACTGGCGCGCGAATTCCTTGTTCTCGCCGACATAGGACGAAATCATTTTCTTGATCTGCTTGGTTTCGAGCAACAACCCGAGGCCCCAGCCATCGACACCGGCATTGTTGGAAATAACCGTGATGCCTTTCACGCCGCTATCGCGCAGGGCGATGATCAGATTCTCCGGGATGCCGCAGAGGCCGAAGCCCCCGCTCATGATCGTCATGCCGTCGAACGTCAGCCCTTCGAGGGCGGACTTCGCGTCGGGATAGACCTTCTTGAGCATTGGAGCGCGCCTTTCGGCGCTCGTGTTAGGGGGCGGCGCGCGGGGGCGCAACAGCTCCTGTCGCCCCATCCCAAAACAGTTGCGCCGGCGGCTGAGCCGGCCGCCGGCGCTCTGTTTCGCCCCGGGATTGGGACGAGAACTTGGCCCCGGATCGAGCGAGGGACGAAAAATCGTCCGGAACCGGGGATGATAAAAGCGCACCCCGGTTGAACCGCGCCTGAATCGGGTTTTCAGCTAGCGGAAGCGCTTATCCGCCAGGCGGCGAGCACTTCCTCGGTGTGCTCACCGGGCGCTGGCGCCGGCCCCTGCACGGCGCTGGGCGTGCGCGAGAAGCGTGGCGCCGGCCCCGGTTGCGCCACTCCGCCGATCTCGACGAACGTCCCGCGCGACTTGTTGTGGGGGTGCGCTGGCGCTTCGGCCATCGAGAGCACTGGCGCGAAGCAGACATCGCTTCCCTCCAACAACGCGCACCATTCGTCCCGCGTTTTGGTTTTGATCCTCGCGGCGAGTTTTTCCGAGAGCGCGGGCCACTGGGTTCGGTCGTAGTGCGCCGCGAATTCGGAATCGTCAGCCAGGCCGGTTTTCGCCAGCAGCTCGGCGTAGAATTGCGGTTCGATCGAGCCGATCGACACGAACCCGCCATCCTTGCACTCGTAGGTGTCGTAGAAATGGGCGCCGCCATCGAGGAAGTTCGCGTCGCGCTCGTCGCTCCAAATGCCCGCCGCGCGCATGCCGTAGAAGGTCGCCATCAGCGAGGCCGCGCCGTCAGTCATGGCTGCGTCGATGACTTGCCCCTTGCCGGAGCGTTGCGCCTCAAACAATGCCGCGCAGATGCCGAGCGCGAGATAAAGCGCGCCTCCGCCATAATCGCCCACCAGATTGAGCGGCGGGGCCGGCGGCTCGCCTTTGCGTCCCATCGCATGCAGCGCGCCAGTCAGGGCGATGTAATTGATGTCGTGGCCAGCAGCGTTCGCGAGCGGCCCGCTTTGTCCCCATCCGGTCATGCGCCCGTACACAAGCCGCGGATTCCGCGCGAGCGCGATCTCGGGTCCTAGGCCCAGCCGCTCCATCACACCGGGCCGGAAACCCTCAACCAGCGCGTCGGCCTTCCCGATCAGCGCCAGCGCGGTTTCCACATCGCGGGCATCCTTGAGGTCGAGCCCCACCGATCGGCGCCCGCGCGAGGTCACATCATAGGCGGGCGGCCCCTTTGGGGTGCCTCCGCGCTTGCCGGAAGCGCGGTCTATACGCACCACGTCAGCGCCCATGTCCGAGAGCAACATGCAGCAGAACGGGCCCGGGCCGATGCCGGCGAACTCCACCACTTTGACGCCGTTGAGGGGTCCTGATGCCATCTACGCGCTCCATTAAGCTTGCCGTTTGCTTCCTCGCCCGTTCGGAGGCTAGGTGCAACCGGCGCCGATGAGACGAGTTTTGGGGCGCCGGAGCGTTAACCTTGCGCATTGTCGTCCGCAGCGAAGATGCACGCCAAGCGCGACTCGCCCAGGCGCTGTTGAGCAAGGCGGGCATCGCTGCAATGGCGCTGCCGGGACCGTACCGCCCAGCGCCAGACGGCGAAGACATCACGATTGTCGCCGACGCTTCCGAGCGAATCGCGAGCGCCGCTCGCGCCAGCGACACGCCGCCCATGGCGGTGCTTACAGCGCTGCTGCGGGCCACGCCTCCTGAAACTGACCTCAGCGAAAGCGACATCTCCGCCATCGCCCTCGATGCAGCGCCCGCACTGCTCGCGGCGCAGATCGAGGCAGCGCTTCGTCTGGCTGTGCTCGAGGAGGAGCATGCCCGCCGCATGGCGACAGCCGCGGCGCTTGCCATTGCCGCGCCGAAGAGCCCCAGCCCACGACCACTCCGGGCGCTCTATATCGGAGCGCCAAGCACATTTTATCTTGAGTTAGAAAGGGTCCTCGGCGCGCACGCTGGCTCGGTGGCGGCTGCGTTCTCCTCCTTTACCGGGTTCGATCATTTGCACGACGAAGTGTTCGACGCCGTGATCTTGAATGGCGTCGAAGACCCGCAGAAAGCGCTGGCTCATTGCGCAGCACTCCGCAGCAATACGTCGCTCATGCACTTGCCGACCATGTTGCTCACCGCACCCGGCGACGAGGCGAGCGCTGCGGCGGCGATTCAGCGCGGTGCGTGCGCGGTGGCGGCGGCGAGCGAGCCTTTTGCACCGAGCCTGGGCTGGCTGTTTGAGGCGATCCGCGGCGAACGTCGCCGGCGGCGCGCCGAGCACGGCTTGCGCGCGCTGCGCGATATGATGGGCGAGCCACGCACGGGACTGTTCAAGCAGGCTGCGTTCGAGGCGCATCTGGCGCGATTGGCGGGCGACCACCAAGCCAGCGGACGCCCGCTTAGTTTGGTCGCGGTGCGTGTTGCCCCCGCCTTCGGGGCCAGCGCCCCTGCCGACGATATCTGGCGGCGCGGATTTTCGGAAATTGCGAGCCTTGCTGTGCGTTTGCTGCGCGAGGTCGATAGCGGCGCCGCTTTTGGGCCGGACGTGATCGTGCTCGCCCTGCCCTGCTCCGACCTCGCGGCCGCGCGCGCGTCAGCCGAACGCATCGCCTCGGTGGCGGAATGCACAGCGTTTGCGGCCGGCGACGACAGCGCCGGCCCACTCGTATTCGAACGCAACGCCGTGGAGCTGCAGCCGGGCGAGGGCGGGGCGGGTTTGCTCGCGCGCGCGTTGCGCCAGTTCGAGGCGGCAGCGGGCATTGCGTGAAAACGGCAACCTCCCGTGCGGGCATTTCAAACAACCCAACGCCGGCGTCATTCCGGGATCGCGAAGCGATGCCCGGAACCCAGGGGGAACCAGGGGACACAAGCGCTAATTCCTCAACCACTTACTGGGCTTGCGAATGAAGTTTCCGCCCCAGTGCGCTCCCTCTAGGTTCCGTGTTTCGCCTCCAGCGGCCCCAGAATTACTAAGGTGGTTGTATTTCGAGCGGGCGGGTTAGCCGGTGCTCCCTGAAAGGCTGGGAAGCGGAATGCGCCAAGACGCGGCTCGCGGCCGCACGGGGCGTCCGGATTAGAGAAATAACGCGTTGCTTGGCTTCTTGCCTCGCCTGGGCCCCGCCGTGCTAACCTGATCCAGGATCATCCTTCTGTGGAGATTGACCCGAATGCCTGGAAACATGCCGGCATTTGATCTTGCTTATCTAGGATTGATCGTCCCTGGCCTACTGCTCGTGGGGATCGCCTTTATCCGTTGGAATGACGCACAGCTCTACGGGCAGCACTACAGTGCGGCCGCGCGTGCGACGAGACGCGCTGCGTCAGGCGGCAAACGCTTCTTCTTGTGGGCGGGTCGCTTCCTCGTCGTCAGCGCACTATTCCTGCCGCTCCCTTTATTTGTAGACGTTGAAGGCCTGTCTGTGCGCCTCTCGGCGCTCGCGCCAACAATTGCAGGTCTCTCTTTCATCTCGCTCACAGTCGGACTTGCGACGACTCATTGGGTGACTGCACCGCCGGGCGTGCTGGTTCTCGGAGCCTCCTCGTCAAACGCGGGGCGGGCGCTTGTTGACTTGATGTTCATGCAAACCGGCGGGCACCGCGTCATGTTCTTTTTTGACCCCAACGCGCTTCACCGCGCGGTGGCCGGTCGCTCTTTAAGGCTTGATGAAGCTAGTCGCGAAATCTATGGCAACATGTATCAACGAGGCCGCGTCGACTGGGAGAAGGTGGTCGTTCCTTTGATGGTCTTGGCGCCCGTAATAGTCGTCGATGCAACGACACTTAGCGACGGTCTCGTTGCCGAAATTTCTCGGATCACAAAGGACCCCAAGCTGGCAAGGAAGACCATTGTCTATCACCTCCCCGGACGGGATTTTCGCGCGGACGACTTCGTTCAGCGGATTTCGAGCATCTTAGCCGTCAAGCGCGAACCACGGCTTGTCGTAGAGACGGCGCGCCTGAACTTGTTGCAACATCGGCGGAGAAATTCTCAGCCGCAGCAACAGGACAACTTGGTCCCGGGTATTCGGGTCATGCGCAATCCTCATCTGCCGCTTGTGATGGAGTGCCCGAAAACAGAGAAAACGTTCCGGCTTGGTGTCAACTCCGCTGTCTGGGAGATGTCCGCGGGTGGAAACGCAAAGTGTCCTATCTGTGGTGAGATGCACGCATTCAACCGGCAGAACACGAGAAGCGTAGCCTGGAAGGAAGCTGAATCGTTCCCGCGTGGCTAGCCGAATTTCACGCCCATGCTCGCTTCACCGCAGATGCTCTCCGAAGTGCGGATCGCCGTCCGGCCTGACCGCGAATTCAGTCGCCAGGGGCAGGCACGCCGAGGGCTGAAACTTCGTCCACGAAGTGAGTGTTGAAGAATCGCGGTCGTCGCCCTGGGTTCCGGGTATCGCTTCGCGATCCCGGAATGACGAATGTGGTTGTATTTTGGGCTGGCGGTGAGGCGCACCACTCCGGGGGTTCCCAGCCAGCGGCGCTAGGGTAAGACGCGGGCGCAGGTACAAGCGGGGGCAATTCGATGAGCGGTGAAGATATCGCCGGCGAGCAGACCGGGTTTGGGCGCATCGGGCGTTGGGTCGGGCTGATCCTCGGGCCGGCGTTGGCGATTGGTTTGCAATTCATGGCGCCGCCCGAGGGGCTGTCGCGGGAAGCCTGGCTTGTAGTGTCGCTCGCCTTGTTGATGGTGGTTTTCTGGGTCACCGAGGCGATACCGATTTCGGCGACGGCTTTACTGCCGCTGGCGGCGTTGCCGCTCTTGGGCGTGGCCTCCATCAAGAACGCAGCCAGCCCTTACGCCAACGAAATCGTGTTTCTGTTCATCGGCGGCTTCATGCTGGCGGCGTGCGTGGAGCGGTGGCGACTGCACGAACGTATCGCACTTTCGATCGTATCGGTCGCAGGCGGGCGGCCGGCGGCTTTGGTGGCGGGCTTCATGCTGGCGTCGGCGCTGATCTCGATGTGGATCTCCAACACTGCGACCACTTTAATGCTGGCGCCGATCGCGCTGGGCGCCGCACGCGCGCTTTCGCCGGATGGGAAGCCGGACCTGGCCCTCGGCGGGGCGCTGATGCTGGGGGTCGCCCACGCCTCCACCATTGGCGGCATCGGCACGCCGGTGGGCACGCCCACCAACGGCATCGCGCTCTCCTTTTTTGTCGAAGCGGGCGAGCCGATCGCGTTCCTCGACTGGATGGCGAAGGCGCTTCCGATCATGCTCGTGATGCTGCCGATCGCCTGGGTGCTTCTGTGCCTGCCCTTGTTCGGAAGAAAATCCCACGCGCGATTCGATGCGATTGGCGCTGTAGTGAATACGGCGTTGGCTGCGCTTGGCCCGATGGCGCGGCCGGAACTTCGGGTTGGACTTGTATTTGCGTTGGTGGCGCTCGCCTGGATGACGCGCACGCTGTTGGTCGAACTGCCCGGGCTCGGAGGCCTCACAGACACCGGCATCGCCATTATCGGCGCGCTCGTTTTATTTCTTGTACCATCTGGACGCGGCGGCGGCGAAAAATTGATGGACTGGCCTACCGCGGAGCGCATTCCCTGGGGGATCGCCATTCTATTCGGCGGCGGCTTATCGCTCGCTGCCGCGATGGAAGCGACGGGGCTCGCGCGATGGATCGGCGATGGGATCGCGGGGATGGACGGACTTTCTGCGTTCGGACTAGTCGCGATCTTGGTCATCACCACCATCCTGGTCTCTGAGCTTGCCAGCAACGTGGCGACGCTGACTTCCATGCTGCCCGTGGTTGCCGCGGTCGCCACCGCCACCGACACATCGCTACAAGCGCTCGCGTTTCCCGTAGCGCTTGCTGCGAGCTTCGCCTTCATGCTGCCGGTGGCCACCGCGCCCAACGCGATCGCTTATTCGTCGGGGCTGGTGAGCTTGAAGCGCATGCTGGCGGTGGGTTTCGGGCTGAATGTGGCGGCGGCGGCGCTTATTATGGCGATGGCGGCGGGGTGAGTGCCATTCTGCTAGCGGCCTCTGCCCTCCCAGGTGATGCGACCGCGTCGCGGTTCGCTGCGGCGACGTTGCGCGGTAACAAGGAAATCGTCCCGGGGTATTGGGCGCGTGTGAACGCCGAGTATCATGGACGCCTCGCGATTGCGGCGGACCCAGTCTGCGGTGCGCTCAAAGGTAGGGTTCCAGAGCACGGCCTCAATGTAATGGTCGGCGCCCATGAACACGCCGGTTTCCGGATCGAACAGAGCGAGCATATGATCGACATGGGTGTTGCCCGCAAAATCGATAACACGCAAATGGCTTCCGGCGCGGTCGACGATGTCGTAGCCGCTTTCCGGAACTGCCTGGAATTGCATGGTCATATCGCTGCGCGGACCCTCGAGCCCTTGAAACTGAGGTCGGTTTGAGGCCGCGTAGGTTCCCAGCACGACCTCGTTTTCCGCCGCCGACAACACCGTCGCTCCCGCCTCGACATAGGCGCCAACTCCGCCAGCGTGATCGTTGTGGAAATGGCTGATCACAACGTAACGGATGGGCTTGTCGCCGGCGATGCGCCGAATTTCCCCGATCACCTGCCGCGTTTGCGCTATCCCAAGCGGCGCCTCATAGGCCACGACAAAATCGTCCATGACAACGAACGGAACCTGATAGGCTCCCCCGGCCAGCCCGCTCACTTCATACACGCGCCCAGCGACCTGCGTAGCGCGAACTTGCGCCGACACCTCGACGCGAGCGAAACCCTCAGGCGGCGAAAAATCGGTCTCGGCAAAAGTCGGATTGATCGAGACGCCGCGGACCTGCAGCGTCTGCGTCGTCGCGCCGCGACGCAAAGCGCGAATGTGGGTGGGGAACACGATTCCGGAGATCGTTTGCTCGCCACTCAGCTCCGCGATCGAAACATCGTCGGCCGAGATAGGGTCAGGCGCAATCGCTTCCACGCGGCGGATCAGGCCGTTCGCGCGGGCGACATGGATGCGAAAGCGTGTGGCTTCGTCGAACGAGAACTCAACAATATCAGCCGGACCATCAGCGGTCTGACCCTCGCCCACCCACGCAGCGGAGCGAAAATTCTGCAATGCGCGTTGCAGAATGAGGGGAGGCGCCCAGCGTGAGGCGACCATGAACGGCCCGCCGGCGGCAAATGGTGACGGCGCATTGGCGGTTTCGGTGTAGTCGTGCGACACCCAGCGCGGCGCATATTGCGTGCCCGCACGCCAAATAGTGGCGAAGGCGCTGTCGTAGCCACTGTCATAGTGTTGTTGGATTTGCTGGTAGAAGCGCGCACCTGCGATGTCGAAGCGATTGACCACGCGTATGCCGCCGTCGCGCGCTGGGTTGCCTATGCGCGCGGCGGCGTAACCCTGTATGTCATTGGAAACGTCGCCGTACGCTTCATACGCCACGGCGTTGACGCCGCGCAGCGCCTGCGCGCCTCCAACTGCCTGCACCGCTGCATTGATCACGGCGCGGCCGCGGTAAAACCGGTCGACCATCTCCCCGCGCTCGGATCCCCTGCCGACCGTCTGAGCTTCAACGCTTGGGAACACCGAGGTCATGAATAACGCCGCAGCGCCCACCAATACGAACCGTTTCACTATGTAGCTCCCGTGCGCAAAGGCCGTCCGCCGGCCGCCTTGTTGCTGACCGTTCCTGGCTAACCCCAAGGATCCAAGCTGTTCCCAGCGTCGTTGCTCCCGCTACCAAGGCTGGCGAACCAGCTCACGATCTGATCCCACAGGCTGAGCCCATCGGGATCGATCACAACGCCTCTCGCCAACGCAGCAGGCGCCGCAACGAGAACACAGGCGAATGCGCCTGCAGCGAGAATTGCGCGCAATGATTGGGACATAGACCTCTCCTTCGCTTCGCCACGCCGAGCTGGCCCCTGATTGAACTGCAATATGTCGCTATGGCAATTACGCACTTTCGGGTAACTGGGGGCCACGATGGCCGCGACACCAACAGATCCGACTTCAACTCTTCCGGGCTGCCCGCTCACCGCCGCGCTTACAGCTATCGGCGGCAAGTGGAGCATGATCTGCCTTTACTGGCTCGCTTCTGACACGCGCCGCTTCGGCGAAATGCAGCGGCTTATGCCGGAAATCTCACATAAAGTGCTCTCCGAAACTCTGCGCGATCTTGAGCGCGAGGGCTTGATCACACGTACTGTCATTTCCGAGATGCCTCTGCACGTTGAGTACGCGCTCTCCTCACATGGCGAGAGCGTACGCCCGATACTCGAGGCCATGCGCACCTGGGGCCGCGGTCATCTGCTGCGATTTGGCGAGCGCGCCTGAAGCCGCGCAGCTCATCGCATACTCCTTGACCCTGGATTGCTTGTTGCATTCTGATCGAATGATGATCTCACGAACTGTTGCCGTTGCATGCCTTGCCGCGCTGGCGCTCTGCCTATGCGCGTGCGTGACTGCCCCGATTGGAAGGGCCAGTGAGCCGACGTGCGCCGCCGCTGAGCACCGGCAATTCGACTTCTGGCAGGGCGCCTGGAACGTCGAGCAGCAAATTCGCCAGGCGAATGGCACGTGGCTCGCGCTGCCCGCGCGCACGGATGTTCGCGTCTCGAGCGATGGCTGTGTCGTCACCGAACATTGGCGGGGCGAGGTGCAGTTATTCTGGGAAGGCATGTCCGCGCCGGAGGCCATGTGGGGTTTCAGCGTGCGTCGTTTCGATCCCACCAACGAGACATGGGCGATCTACTGGATGGACCAACGGCGACCGGCCTTCGATGCGCCCTATGTTGGCGTCTTCGACGGCGCGCGCGGCGTGTTTTATCGTACGCTTGCTACTGACAACGGTGAACAGCGCGGACGGATCGTTTTTGAGCAAGCGAGCGATGGCCTCGTCACATGGGAATTGTCCGTCGCGACCGATGCCGTCTCGTGGCTGCCGCTCTGGCGCATGCATATGCGACGCATGTAGGCCTACACCAACCTACTCTGCTCCACCGCCGCCGCAATAAAGCTGGCAAACAGCGGGTGCGGTTCGAACGGGCGGCTCTTTAGCTCTGGGTGGTATTGTACGCCGATGAACCAGGGATGGTCGTCGCGTTCGACGGTCTCGGGCAGAACGCCGTCTGGGCTCATGCCGGAAAAGCGAAGCCCCGCGGCTTCGAGTTTCTCGCGATAGCTCAGCGCATCGCCTCTACGCGATCCCAAAATCCCTTCGGCAGATCGAGGCCGCCGAAACGCTTCAGTTCTTGTACAAGCGTTGGCGAGGTGACGTTGATTTCGATCAGCTTGCCGGCGATCACGTCGAGGCCTGCGAAGAGAATGCCTTCGGCTTTGAGCAGCGGCGCGACGGCGCTAGCGATGCGGCGGTCGTCAGCGTCGATCTCAGCGCCGTGGGCGACGCCGCCGGCGTGCAGATTGGCGCGAAATTCGCCTTCCTGCGGCATGCGTTTGACCGCGCCGAACGGCTCGCCATCGAGCACGAACAGACGCTTATCGCCGCCCGCGACAGCCGGCAGGAATTCCTGCGCCAGGATCGGCTCGCGCCCAACGGCAGCCATGAACTTCGCGGCGCGAGCGCGGAAATCGACATCGTCGGCGCGCAGCTTGATCACGCCGTCGCCACCCATCAGATAAAGCACTTTCAGCACCACCTGCTCAAAGCGGCTGGCGAAATCTTCGAGCGCCTCAAGATCGCGCCCAACCCAGGTTTTCGGCGTCAGCTCCGGGAAGTGCAGTATCGACATCTTTTCGGAGATGTTACGCACGCCGCGCGGCGGGTTCAGCACCAGCGCTTTGGTGAGTTCGAGCAGATAGGTGTTCGATACGTAGCCCATGTCGAATGGCGGGTCCTGGCGGATCAGGATGACGTCGAAATCGTCGAGCGCGCGCACGCGCTCTTCGTCCGTCTCGTAGTGCTTTTCTTCGTTGAGCCAAACCGTGACCCGCCGCGCCCGCGCCTTCACTAACCCGGTATCGTAGAAAACATCGTTAGGGGTGAACCACCACACTTCGTGGCCGCGCGCCTGCGCCTCGATCATCAGAGCGAGCGATGTGTCGCGGGCGACCACCATCGTGTCGATAGGGTCCATTTGTACGGCGATGCGCATCAGTGGCCTCTCTCAGCAACGCCGCCAGCCCTCTCCCCTTGAGGGGAGAGGGTGCCGCAAAGCGGCGGGTGAGGGGAACGCGCTCTATCCGGAGAAACCGCAAACCCCTCATCCGGCCCTTCGGGCCACCTTCTTCCCTCAAGGGGGGAAGGCACACGCCACACCACCATCGCGTCGATGGGGTCCAGTTGTCGCGCGGCGCGCATTAGTTGAATCGTCTTTTAGACGGCGGCGGCGGAGCGTGAACTTCGCCACCAAAATAGAACGCCTCAGGCTGACTGCGTATGCAGTCTAACAATCGACCGAAGAAATCGCGCTCAACCTTGTAGGTCGTGTACCAGACCGGATCGATAATCGCTTGTGGGTCATCGCCCGCTATCGTCGCCTCATCGACTACAAAGCGCGTGAGAACATACCATTCGGCTGGAACCCCAGTCACCCCGCCCTCGCTTGTGCTTCGCCCACGCGCACCCCGCGAAGATGTTCCGCGATCAAAAATGCGAGATCGATCGCTTGCGCGCCATTGAGGCGTGGGTCGCAATGGGTGTGATAGCGGGAGGATAAGTCCTCCTCCGTCACGGCCGTCGCGCCGCCGAGGCATTCGGTTACCTGTTGGCCGGTCATCTCGACGTGCACGCCGCCGGGATAGGCGCCCTCGGCCGGCAGTATGTTCATGAACGCGCGCACTTCGGCTAGGATGCGATCGAATGGCCGCGTCTTGAAGCCTGTGGCGGTTTCGAAGGTGTTGCCATGCATGGGGTCGCACGACCACACTACCGCCTTGCCCTCGCGTAGCACCGGGCGCACTAATTTTGCTAATCCTTGCTCCACTTTGTCGCTGCCGAAGCGCGCGATCAAGGTGATCCGCCCAGGCTCATTGGCGGGGTTGAGTATGTCGATCAGTCGCAGCAATTCCTCGGGATCGAGGCTCGGCCCGCATTTGATCCCGATCGGGTTCTTCACGCCGCGCGCGAATTCGACGTGGGCGCCGTCTGGCTGGCGGGTGCGGTCGCCGATCCAGAGGAAGTGCGCGCTGGTGTCGTAATAATCGCCGCTGGTGGAATCCACGCGCGTCATCGCTTCTTCGTAGCCGAGCAGCAGCGCTTCGTGGCTGGTGTAAACATCCACCTGCTTCATCTGCGGCACGCTTTCGGGCGTAATGCCGCAGGCCTCCATGAACTGGATCGACTCGGTGATGCGGTCAGCCAGCTCGCGATAGCGTTTGCCCTGGGTGCTGCCCTCGACAAAGCCGAGCATCCAGCGATGCACATTGTGTAGGTCGGCGTAGCCGCCATTGGCGAAGGCGCGGATGAGGTTGAGCGTCGCCGCCGATTGCGAATACGCTTTCACCAGACGCTCGGGATCGGGGGTGCGAGATTCAGGCGTGAATTCCATGCCGTTGATGTTGTCGCCTCGATAGGAGGGAAGCGTCACACCGTCCTTGGTTTCGGTGGCCGAGGAACGCGGCTTGCCGAATTGGCCGGCGATGCGCCCGAGCTTCACCACTGGCTTCGAGCCGGCAAAAGTCAGCACCACGCTCATCGCCATCAGGGTGCGGAAAGTGTCGCGGATATTGTCGGGGTGGAATTCCTTGAAGCTCTCGGCGCAATCCCCGCCCTGGAGCAAGAAGGCCTTGCCGGCGGCGACTTCGGCCAGCCGCGCCTTCAGATTGCGCGCCTCGCCTGCGAACACGAGGGGGGGATAGGAGCGAAGCTGGATCTCCACACGCGCCAATGCTTCGGGATCGGGATAATCGCCCGGGATGTGCTTGGCGGGCTTGGCGCGCCATCCGCTGGGGGACCATTTTGTGTGCATCGCAGCAATCCTAGCCCAATGGCAGCCAGGGTATAGTGGCCGAAAGCCGCCAAACGCTCGCGCCTACCACTGCCGCCGCAGCCGCCGCAGCAAGATAGAGGCCGCCAAAGCGCCAGCCGCCGGCGATACCCCCGATCAAGCCCTTCGCCAGCGTGTTAACCAGCACGGCGATGAGGATGGCGTGCGCTGCGGTTCCGGCCGCCAACCCGCCCCGGACCAAGCTCGCCACCGCCATGGCGACGGTGTCGACATCCACAAGACCTCCCGCTGCCGCGAACGCCAGAAACCCGGCTTCGC
Organism: uncultured Alphaproteobacteria bacterium; assembly: GCA_902826245.1. GTDB lineage: Bacteria > Pseudomonadota > Alphaproteobacteria > Caulobacterales > Aquidulcibacteraceae > Vitreimonas. The sequence continues at coordinate 20,374 of CADEEA010000048.1, forward strand.
CAAAGGCGCCTGCGGTCAAGCGGCCGATTGCGGTCACCGCCCCCAGCAACATTGCAAAGCGCACCACGGAGGCGACATCGAGCGGGTTATGCAGCGCAGTCGGCGATTCGCCCGAGGTCTGGCCTGCGTCGAGGCGCACCAGCGTCCAGGCGCAGACGACGAACACCAGCGCCCCTGCTGCAAGCGCCGGGGCGACTTGTGGAAGCGCTGCATTGGCGGCCACGGCGACGAAGAGCGCAATTCGGGTAACGCTGACCGCGCCAGCAAGCGCGGCCCCTGCTGCTGCTGTCGCCGCGGTGGTCTGCGCCGCGCGCACGCGTCGACCCAGTTCAGCGGTGACCACGGTGGAAGAAACCAACGCTCCCGCCGCCGCCCCCGCGAGCACGCCCACGTTGGGCCCGAGCAACCGCACCGCCACGTAACCCGCAAACGATGCGCCGGCGACAAAGATGGTCAGCACCCACAATTCGCGCGGATTGATCACGCCCCAGGGATCGACGGCGCGGTTAGGTAGAATGGGCAGCACGATGGCAGTCGCGGCCAGGATCAGCAACGACGAGCGCAATTCCTGCGGCGTGAGCTTGTCGAGCCAGGTGTGCAGGGCCTCCTTCATCGCCAACAGCGCCACCAGTGTCACGCCGGCGGCCGCGACCACGCGCAGATCGCCCAACATCGCGTAGGCGCCCAGCGCATAGAGCAGCAGCGCCGCGAGCGTGCCGGTGACGGAAATGTCGTTGTCGACCGCGCTTTCGCGCAGCTTGAACGCTATCAGCGCAAAGGCGAACGCCAGCGTCAGCGCCGCAAAGCCAATCTGGCCGATCGCCGGCAACAGCGCACCCGCGATTCCGCCCAGCAGGCCGATCACCGCATGCGTGCGAAGCCCCGCCGCGCGCGTGCCCTCGGCGGCGTCGCGGTGGCGATAACCACGCTCCACGCCAACCAGGAAACCCAAGCCCAAACCCATGGACAGGCGCTGCAGCAGATCAATCAGGGCTTCGTCCGGCATCGGGCTCTCGGCGTTCAAGCCAATCGTGCTCCAGCGATTTCAGCCGCGCCATCAGAGACAACAGAAAGGCGGTGGACCAACCGATCAGCAGGAGCCCGTTCACGCCTTCGATCGCGGAAATCAAACGCCATTCGCGCGAAAGCAGGATGTCGCCAAACCCCAGGGACGAAAAAGCCACCGTGGAGAAATAGAGCGCCGTCTCGAAATCGGGCAGCGCCCCCACGGCAAGATAGAGCCCGGCATACAGCCAGATTTGCACCGAGTGCAGCGCAAACAGCCCAAACACCACAAACAGCACCAACCCGCCCTGACCGAGGATGCTGTCTAGCGCGCGGAAGCGCCCGCCCCGGCGACGTAGGAAATACAATAACGTCAGCAGCCCGAAGAAGTGCGTCGCCACGGTCACCGCCACCATGCCGGTCGCCACCGCGAGATTGAGAATCAGGCTGGCCATAGGGGTCATGATTTCCTCCCCGCTCGTTGTAAGCAATGATGCAGCGCAACCGGGCGAGCCATTGGGGCGTACCCTTGGCGGTTGAAGGAGTTTTCATGCCGATTTCGACATCTGGTTTCGATCTGACGCCGCCAAGCAGCCCCGAGCGCGCGCGCTTGGAGGCCGCACTCAACGATGAAGAGCGGCGCGTGCTGCTGCAGCATGGAACAGAGGCGCCGTTTTGCGGCGGGCTGCTCAACCAGAAGAAGCCGGGAATCTACGCCTGCCGGCTCTGTGGCCTGCCGTTGTTCCGCCAGGATGCGAAATTCGAAAGCGGCACCGGGTGGCCCTCATTCAACACGCCGATCGATTCTGCCCACGTGCTTAGCATTGAAGACAATTCCTACGGCATGCGGCGGTTCGAGACCCGCTGCGCGCGCTGCGACAGCCATCAAGGTCACGTGTTTCCGGACGGACCGAAGCCAACCGGCCTGCGCTATTGCATCAACTCGGTTTCGCTCCACTTCACGCCCGACGGCGAACCCCTGCCCGATCCGCTCGGACGCAACGAAGCAAAGGTTTATTAGGTCGTTTGCCGCGCAATGCGCGCGCTGGCTTGACGGACTGCGCCTTTGAGCGACGATGGACGTGCGTGACCAAACCATTTCCCACCAAGACGTTGCGGTTTTACAAAACTGCAGGGACGCCGTGCCCTTACCTGCCGGGCCGGCGCGAGCGCAAAGTGTTTACCGGGCTCGATGGTCTCCACGCCGAGCAGCTGCACGACCTGCTGACGCATAATGGCTTCCGCCGTTCGCAGACCATCGCTTACCGTCCTGGCTGCGACGGCTGCGAGGCATGCATATCCACGCGTGTGCCGGCGGCGCGCTTTGCGTTCACACGCCGCTGGCGGCGCATCATGGGCAAGAACGCCGATATCGCCCGCGCGCTGCGTCCAGCCGAGGCGAGCGAAGAACAGTTCCGGCTGCTGCGCCGCTATCTGCGCGCCCGCCACGTCGACGGCGGCATGGCGGCGATGAGCTATGGCGATTATGTCGCCATGGTGGAGGAGACCGCGGTTCGCACCCACATTCTCGAATATCGCTACACCGAAGGGCCCAACAGGGGCGAATTGGCGGCGGCGGCTCTCGTCGATGTTCTGCGCGATGGGCTGAGCTTGGTGTACTCCTATTTCGATCCCGACGCCCCGCACCGCAGCCTTGGGCATTACGTCATCCTCGATCACATCGCCCAAGCGCGCGCAGTCGGGTTCGCGTACGTGTATCTTGGTTATTGGGTGCCGGGTTCGAAAAAAATGGATTACAAAGCTTCGTTCGCGCCCCTCGAAGTGCTCCTCGATGGAAGCTGGCGCAGCTATGAGCCAGTGTGAGCGCCATGAAAAAAGCTGACGGCGCTGATCTTATTTTGGGGCCTCCGTTGGACGGTCGGACCTGCGGAGGATGCACGCTGTGCTGCTTTTTGCCCGAGATTAATACGCCCGAGTTGCAAAAACCCGCGAGTCAGCTGTGTCGAAATTGCACCGGCGGCGGCTGCTCAATTTATGACCACAGACCTGAGATTTGCCGCGATTGGCACTGCGCCTGGCGTCGGGTCGCGGCGATGCCTGAAGCGGCGCGGCCGGACTTGATCGGCGTCATGTTTGAGCTGGCGCAACCGGCTGCCCCGCGAAGCATTCTGCATAAATTGTATGTTCGCGGCATTGCTGTGGGCTCGTGGAAGGACTTCGAGCATGCCGATGCAATGCGCGCCATCGCCCATTTCCGTACATTGACCCTGCCGCTTTGGCTGTGTTTCGGCGATCGAATGACGCTCGCTCACCCTGCGCCCGAAATTGCGCATTGCCTGCTTGGCCCCGCTCCTGCTCCGACCGAAGCAATTGCTCAGGAAGTGCAGCGTTGGCGAACGATATTCGAGCCGCTTTGACCTGCCGGAGGACCTATTGCCCGAAGCTGTGAGACCGCTTTGGCGCGCTGCGGAAATTGTTCCGGCGCTGCGTCCCTTTACCCAGAGGTTGAATCCGAACTCGCTGTTTCGCGCCGCCGGTTTGTCACGCCTTGCAGGTATGAAACGCGCCCATGTCAGCTTGGTTCGGCTGCCCCCCGGCAAGGACAGCTTCGCGTACCATGCCCACATGCTGGAGGAGGAGTGGATCTATGTCCTCTCTGGCCGCGCCATCGCCGAGATCGACGGTAAGAACACGGAGGTCGGCGCTGGAGACTTCATGGGCTTCGCTACGCCATCCGTGCCGCACCTGCTACGCAACACATTTGACGAAGAATGCTGCTACCTGATGGGCGGCGAGGACCGGCCGATCGATGTGGTGTCCTACCCGAAGGACGACAAACGCTACCTGCTTATGCAAACTGAAGCGGGCTCGGAATTCTACGAACTGGGTGAACCGATCAAGCCGTTCGGGAAAGCGGAGTAGCCGACAGTGTTGCCACGCCGCCTTGTTCACCGCATTGTCGGGCGTATTTGCGAGGACCTATGACAATCGAAGATAATGCTCGCTTGCCCCACCGTACCGCGCTCCCGCTTGCGGCAGGCCGCGAGTGTGGCGGGTGCGTCGTCTGCTGCGAGGTGCTCCCCGTCGACGACCCCGAGTTTCAGAAACCTGGGGCGACTTTGTGCAAGCACTGCACATCGCGAGGATGTGGAGTTTACGAGACCCGCCCTGCTGTGTGTCGCGAGTGGTTCTGCGGCTGGCGGAGAGTGGCTGAATTGCCGGAGGATTTACGTCCAGACCGCTCCGGCATTTTGATAATGGATTATAAGCAGGACCCAGCGCCGAGCCTGCTTCACAAACGCTACCTAGTCGCGATTGCGCTGCGTACGCGCGACGCCTTTCTGGCGCCGCCGTTTCAAAAGGCTCTCGCCCATTTCAGGAAGAACCGTGTACCGCTGTGGCTAACCGCAAACGATGGTTCGATGACGCTTGCCCACCCCTCGCACGATATTGCGCTTGCTTTGCTCGGCCAGGGTCCCGAACCGACGCCGGACGTAGCGCGCGAAGCAGAGAAATGGCGCCAAATCTACGCGCCGCTTTAACGCGGAAAATCGGAAATACCGGGTGGCAGCCCCGACACGCTATTCCTGCGCCGGCGCTTGCTCCTGCACGAACGCGCATTGCTTGGCTTGGCCGAGTTCATAAATACGCTGCCCGCGCATGAGCTGGGGCATGATGGTCATTGCGCCTTCGGCTTGCTGCATCATGCCGGCCATGTGCTCTTCCATCTGCGCCTGTTGGCCTGCCGCCATCGCCTGTTGCGCGGCCATTTGCGCGTAGCCGGCGCCGGGAATGAAAGAAGTCGCCAGGCCCAGGAACACGTTGACGCCCATCTGACCCATCATCTGCGCGCGCATGTCGCCGGCCGCTTCGTTCCGCCCCTCGGCCCACGCGCCGGTTTGCGCCATGTGCGCCTGCACGGCGGGGTCCTGCATGGTGGCGACCATCTCGGCCTGCAGCGCATCGCAGCTCAGCTCTTCGTCGCCCGGACGCACGGCCTGCGCTTGCGCGTCGGCCATGACGGCCTCCATGCGCGCCATCATGTCGTCAGGCGATTGCGCCGCGGCGGGCTGGAGCGACAGCGCGAGGGATAACGCCAGCGCTGAACAGAGTGCACGCATGGGGGCCTCCTTTTGGGTGGCGGCAAATCTGCGCTCGGAGCAGTGCGGAGGCAAGTGTGCCCACCCTCTCCCTCGCGGAGAGGGTCGCGGCGAAGCGGCGGGGGTGAGGGGCGCGCCGACACGCAGCCCGCGCGCGTTTGCACGCACCTCATCCCTGCCCCTTCTCCGCACGGGAGAAGGGGAACGCGCGCGCGCTCCGAATTGAAAACTCGACTCCGTCATCCGGGGAGTCGCACAGCGATGAACCCGGAACCCCGGGGGCCAACGGACTGCCCTAAACGATCCCGCGGCTCCAGCCTCATCGGCGCGGAAAGAGCCGGTCCATCAGCCGGTCGAACGGTTTGATCGCCAGCAGCGTCACGATCACCGCGACGAACGCAGCCGCCACCGTCTGCACGATCACCCAATCCGTTCCAGTCATAACCTACTCCAGCGGATACCCACGACGAAGCCAGAACCTTGCGAACAAATGTAGCACTGCGCCGGCTGATGTTGAGTTTCTTGTCCCGCCCCCTACCTCCGTCATTCCGGACGCGCGGAGCGCGATCCGGAACCCAGGGGCAAGCGATGTGCTGTGGCCCCTGGGTTCCGGGTTCGGCCTGCGGCCGCCCCGGAATGACGGTGTTGATGCTTGAGGAAAGAGCGAACATCCCCAAGAGCACCGACCTCATCGCCGCAATAGCACCCAACGCGCCTAAGGCTTCTTCGACGAGCCGACCTGAAACATAGTCGCTGGGATGAACATGCCGACCTGCCCATCCTCACGCCGCTTTATGGGCGCGTCGGCATCGGCCTCGTGCGACACTTCGTCAGCCGGCCAGACGCTGACCGCCCCGCTGGCGGACGGTGTCCAAAGCCAGATTTCGTCGAAAACGATGTTCGGAAGTAAACGCAGATTCTTCCTCGCAAACAGGATGTTTCGTGATGTGCGCTTAACGCCATTCTCCACCCAGATTGTGTGAAGGCCCTGGTATGTCGTCCAGACAAGCAGCCAGAACGGTCGCTTCGGCTTAGAATAGTTTTTCGCAAGCTTGAGTGCGATTTTTTCCCAAATGACGGCGCGCTGTTTCTCCGGGTCAATTCCCCAGATCTCGTCCGGGCCGAGCACCGCGACACTATCGAAGTCGTGCCGGCTTTCCTTCCAGTCCTCGATCGGAATGCGCGTCAGGAAGTCTCGCTTCGCGGCTATCTCGACCGCTTGCACCTCGAACTCCGCGTCTGACCCCACGAGCAAGAAGTCGTGGCCGTTCTCGGGCAATGACTCTACAGACCACTTGCGCTGCGTTCGCTCCGCGAGCGCCGCGGCAAACCGCTGACCGATCTCCTGCTCCTGCGCCTCTTTTACTACAGGCAGTGTCTCAACGATTTTCTGCATCCCGCCATGCGCGGGCGCTCGCACCACGCCGAACTCATCCGTTGGTTTACGTGGGGGCTTGCGTGCCATCACCCCCTCACAACGGAATATTATCGTGCTTCTTCCACGGGTTCTCCAGCTTCTTGTTCTTCAGCGCCCCCAGCGCGCGGATGATGCGCCGCCTTGTTTCTCGTGGCATGATCACGTCGTCCAGGAACCCGCGTGAGGCGGCGACGAAGGGGTTGGCGAAGCGGTCGGAATATTCCTTGGTGCGGGCGGCGAT
>CADEEA010000049.1 GCA_902826245.1 uncultured Alphaproteobacteria bacterium
GGCCGGCGATGATCGCGAACACAAGGTACATCGTGCCGATGTCCTTGTGGTTGGTGGAGAACAACCAACGCCTGGGATCGTAGATGCTGGGGCGATGGTCCCCATGGGCGTCGTGGCCGCCCGCGTGCGCTGCGTCGTGATGCGACATCTTATGCTCTCCCAATTCTCAGCGCGTCGGACCGGCGGCGGGCGCTTCGCCCGCGCCAGCTGCCTGGGCGCCGGGCATGGTTCCGCCCTGCGCCGCCACCCATTGCGCAAACTCTGCACGGCTTACGGCGTGCACTTCGATCGGCATGAACGCATGGTCCTTGCCGCACAATTCCGAACACTGGCCGTAATAGACGCCAGGGCTGTCCACATTGAACCAGGTTTCGTTGACGCGGCCCATGATGGCGTCTTCCTTGACGCCAAAGGACGGGACCGCCCAAGCGTGGATCACATCATTTGAAGTAACCAGCACATGCACGTTGGCGCCGACCGGCACCACAAGCGGCTCGGTAGTCGAAAGCAGGCGGCGCGCCGGAACCTCTGGATTGCCAGCGTTGCGAGCCGCAATGTCTTCATCAGACAAGATGCTTGATGTGATCGAGACGCCAAGATCTGGATACTCGTACGCCCAGAACCAGGAATTGCCGGTCACCTTCAGCGTGTATTCGCTCTGCGGGATCGTCTCTTGTTTGATAATCAAAGGGAACGATTGGGAAGCAATCACCACGAGGATAATCACCGGCACGATCGTCCAGATTACTTCCACGAGAATATTGTGCGTGAATTTGCGCGGCGTCGGGTTGGCGCGGCGATTGAAGCGCACTATTACCCACAACAACAACGCGAGCACGAACACAGAAACGCCGACAATGATCGGCATCAGCCATTGATCATGGAAACTGACGATCTCTCGCATCACTGCCGTGGCGGGTTCCTGGAAATGCACCCCGCCTGGCGTTGGCGCGCCTTCTGCGGCCCAAGCCGAACCAGTCCCGAAAATTGCAGCCGCACCGGCCGCCGCTATGGACAAAGCACCTCGCTTCACGCGCTCGCCTCCTCAAGAGTCAGCAGCGGTATGGCGCGCGCCGCACCCTGCGCCTATACTCGCCGGGCGCGGCATTCAACCGCGCCTCGCTTTGATCGTTCTGAATCACCAATCGGGTGGGGTGCTAGCATGAGCGGCGCTGCGCTTCCAAGGCGCTTGATTGCCGGAATTTCAGCCCTGTCGGCGGTCTTCATCGCCACATGGGCCGCCCCGGCCAGGGCCCAGGACCCCAGAATTGATCCGCGCTCGGTCACGGTGATCGGTTCGGACGCCCAGGGCAGACGTTGCCTTCAGGGCGTCGGTGCGGGCGACACGACCGACGTGACGGTCGCGGCCTGCACCCGCGCGCTCCGCAACCCCAGGCTAAGCCGCGAATCTTCTCAAATCCTGCTGGTCAACCGCGGCGTGACCTACATGCGCCGAGGCGAAGGCGAGCCTGCATTGGCCGACTTTGACGCCGCCATCGTGGTCGACCGCCGCAATGGCGAGGCTCACCTCAATCGCGGCGCGGCCCTGGTCATGCTGAACCAGCCTGGTCCGGCGGTCGCGGCCATTACCGAGGCGCTGGGGCTTGGGGTGCGCGACCCGCAGAAGGCCTATTTGAACCGCGGCGCCGCCCGCGAGCGCCTGGGCGACCTACGCGGGGCCTACGAAGACTACAGCACGGCGCTCGAAATCAGCCCGGATTGGGCGCCCGCTAACGCCGAGTTGGCCAGGTTCGCCCGCACCCGCCGAGAACATCTGGCGGGCGTGCTCAATTCCGGCGATGGGCGCTGAACATAAAGGCCGGGCATTGGACCGACTCGGCGCCTATATTGCCTTCTCACTCAGGAAGGAACGCCATGGCCGACGGGCACAGCACCACCCTCGACACTGCCTCTGAAATGGACATGCACGCCGCTCAGCGCCTGCTCGCCGACGCAGCCCACGGCGCTGACGACGGGGAGATTTTTGTCGAGGATTCCAAAACCGAGAGCTTCTTCTGGGACGATGGCCGGCTGAAATCGGCCTCCTTCGACGCCACTCGCGGATTTGGCCTACGCGTTGTGGCCGGCGAACGCGCCGGCTACGGCCACGCCAGCGTGTTGGAGACTGACGCCGTGGCGCGCGCCGCTGAAGCCGCCGCCGCGGTCAAAACCGGGCGCGCGGGCGCGCTCGACGCGAGCCCCCCGCGCACCAACCGTCAGCTCTATGCAGATTTCGACCCGATTGAGGCCCCGGCCTTCACCGCCAAGACCGACCTTCTGGCCGAGATCGACGCCTATTGCCGGGCCAAGGACCCCCGCGTGGTGCAAGTGGCTGCGACGCTGGCCAGCGCCAGGCGCGGTTTGACTATCCTTCGGCCCGATGGCGAGCGCTTCGCCGACCATCGCCCGCTGGTGCGGATCAATGTGTCGGTGACAGTCGAGCGAGAGGGTCGGCGAGAATCTGGGTCTGCTGGCGGCGGCGGCCGCGAACCATACGAAGTGTTCATCCGCCCTGATCGTTGGAAGGCGATGGCTGACGAAGCCATACGCATCGCTCTCGTCAACCTCGACGCCGAGCCGGCACCCGCTGGCGAGATGGACGTCGTGCTCGGCCCCGGTTGGCCCGGCGTTCTGCTACATGAAGCGGTCGGTCACGGACTAGAAGGCGATTTCAACCGCAAGGGCACGTCAGCATTTTCAGGCATGCTCGGCCAGCGTGTCGCTGCGCCTGGCGTAAATGTTGTGGATGACGGCACGATCGAAAATCGGCGCGGCTCGCTCAATATCGACGACGAAGGCACGCCCTCGGGGCGCACGGTATTGATCGAGGACGGCATCCTCAAAGGCTTCCTGCAGGATCGCATGAATGCGCGCCTGATGGGCGTGGCGCCCACGGGCAACGGTCGGCGCGAAAGCTATGCGCACCGGCCGATGCCGCGCATGACCAACACCTTCATGACTGCCGGCGATCACGACCCCGGTGAAATACTCGCCAGCCTGAAACGCGGCGTTTACGCGGTTAATTTCGGAGGCGGACAGGTCGACATCACATCAGGCAAGTTCGTGTTCCAGTGCACCGAAGCCTATTATGTCGAAGACGGAAAGATCAAAATGCCGATCAAAGGCGCGACGCTCATCGGCGACGGCCCCTCTGCGCTCACGCGTGTGAAGATGGTGGGCAATGATCTGAAGCTCGACGACGGCGTCGGCACGTGCGGCAAGGGTGGACAGAGCGTGCCCGTAGGTGTGGGACAACCGACACTCTACATCAGCGGTCTCACTGTCGGGGGCATGTAGCGCCAACAATCGGATTTACAATTTCGAGAATCGCAGCAGAAGCTTTGTTCATCCCAACTCATAGGGGAGGTTGATACTATGGCTGCGAAGAAAAAGACGACTACCAAGGCTGCGGGCAAAAAGACGACCGCGAAAAAGCCGGCTGGCAAGAAGCGCTAGAACCGCTTCACCAGAGACTAAAAGAACGCCGTCGGGTTTAGGCCCGGCGGCGTTTTTCTTTACGGCTGTCGCGCGCGCACGCGCCCTCGTCGCAAACCCAGCCAAGCTGCCGCGATTTTGCCTGAAGGTCAGCATCTAGAAACAGGGCTGATCCCATCCTGCAATACAGAGCAGCGAAGGCGGCGTCGTTTCACCGGGGGAAGTACATGTTGATCCGCACCATGGCGTCGGCCCTCGCACTCACCGGGGTGGCCTATGCGCAAAACGCGCCGGCTCCCAACCCGGCGCCCTCAGATTGTGTGCCGACCCCAGCCTGCGCTGTCACGCCGACTGCCGACGCTGGCCGTGTCACGTACGATGCCGCCTTCTTTGCGCAATTCAGCCCACAAACCGCGCTCGACATGGTGCGACAAACGCCCGGCTTTTCCCTCGATGGCGGCGAAGACCGACGCGGCTTCTCAGGCGCGGTAGGCAATTTGTTGATCGACGGCGTCAGGCCGACAGCCAAGAGCCAATCGCTGGACTCGATCCTCTCGCGCATTCCAGCGCGCCAGGTTTTGCGAGTTGAAGTGCTGCGCGGGGCGGAGGCGTCTGGCGACGCTTCGGGCCAATCGGTGCTGGTCAATGTGGTGCGCACGCCCTCGGCCGGCAGCGGCATTTGGCGGGCGGGCGGCGAATACAATGGCGCTGGCGCCGGCCCGCAGGGCGAGGTCTCTTACAATGGGCGCGTCGGCCAGTTCGAATACGGCGTCGGCGTCGATTACTACAACCACTATCGCGAGCAACCGGGAATGCGCGCGTATTATGACGATGCTGGAGTTTTGCTCAGGACAGCGGACACGCCCTCTCCCCGTGATTTCCGTGAGGGTTCGCTCACCGCCAACGCGGCCTTACCCCTGTTCGGCGGCCGGCTCAGCGCCAATGCCCAATATTATCGCAACCGCTTTCACGCCACATCGGGCTTTTTCTACGCCGATCCCCTGAGCGCAAGCTTGGGAAGCGAGACCGACGTGCTCACTGAAAAAAATCAGAACCTGGAAGTCGGGCTCAATTACGATCGCGAGTTCGGCCCGTGGTCGCTTGCGCTGATCGGACTCGCCAATCGCGGCAATTATACCAACGAAGAGATCTTCTCTTCATTTTCTCCCAGCGAGAACTTTGTTTCCGCGTTTGGCCAAGGCATCGATAACGAAAGCAGTGAGACCATTCTGCGCGCTTCGCTCTCGCGGGCTTTTGGGGAGCACCGGCTTGAGTTCGGCGGCGAGGGCGCCTTCAACTCACTTGACGCTTCTCTGATTTTCACACTGGACGACGGAAGCGGGCCAGTGGTCCAGTCAATTCAGAATTCCAACGTGCTGGTAGAGGAAGAGCGCGCCGAGGTTTTCGCCGTCCACACCTGGCGCCCAAACGATAGCTGGGCGGTCGAAACCCGGCTCGCCGGCGAACGCTCCACGCTTACTTTCACCGGGGACACCAACAAAACGGTTGAACTGGCCTTTTTCAAACCATCGCTCCAAGTTTCTCGAAACTTCGGCGCCAACAATCAAGCGCGGTTGCGCTTCTACCGCGACATCGGCCAGCTCGATTTCAACGATTTCGTCTCCGCAGCCGGTCTTGGTGACGCGCGCATCGAAGGCGGCAATCCCGACCTACGCCCCCAAACCGCTTGGCGCGCCGAGTTTGCCGCCGATTTCCGCTTACCAGGCGACACGGCGCTCAGCCTGGCGCTTACACGGCATTGGGTCGAGGACCTGGCCGATTTGGTGAACTTGACCGACACGCAGGATACGCCAAGCACCGCCGATGATGTTTCCTTCGACGCGCCCGGCAATATCGGCGAAGCCGACGCCTGGAGTCTCACGACCCGGCTTACCTTGCCGCTCCGGACGCTCATCCCCGGCGCGCAAGTGACCGCCAGCGGCACGTTTTGGCAGACAGAGGTGGTCGATCCCATAACCCAACGTGTGCGCGATTTTTCCGGTCAACCGGAAACAGAATTGGAGCTTGAATTCCGCCAGGATCTGAATGCGCTGAAACTCGCCTGGGGCGTGAGCTATTATAAGCAATCGGAAAACACATCGTTCCGCTTCAACGAAACCGACACCTATGAGGAAGGCCCTTGGGTCGATGCTTTTGTCGAGAGCACCGCGATCGAAGGCTTGCGCTTGCGCCTCGTCGCCGCGAACATCTTCGACGGCGAGATCAAGCGCCAGCGGCGCTTCTTTTCGCCAAACCGCGCCGGCGCACTCGACAACGTCCAGTATCGCTTTCGCGAGTTTGATCACGATCCCTGGCTTGTTTTTTCCGTGTCGGGTTCGTTCTAGCCGCCTTCGCCTAGCGCTCCGGCGCCGGATCGGTTTTGCTCTTGTTCCCCGGCTTGGCGCCCGTTAACCGCACGACGAGCGCGCCGATTCCGAAAAAGACCGCGCTGTGGAGCAGGATGGCGGGAAAAAGGCCGATCGGGATTGGCGCCAAGATCCCGATCAACGCTACCAATGCCGCAACGACAAACGTCAATATCTGCAACATTCGCCAGCTGGGTCCAAGAAGCAACACCAACAGCAGCGCATAAACGAAAACAACCATGGCGGCTCCTCTCACGCCTTAAACGGATCGCGCATCAATATCACGTCTTCGCGCTCGGGCGAGGTCGACACCAGGGCCGCCGGGCAGCCGATCAGCTCTTCGATGCGGCGGATGTATTTGATCGCCGCTGCTGGTAGATCACGGGAGCTGCGTACGCCGCGCGTGGCTTGCTTCCAGCCGGGCAGAGTTTCGTACACTGGTTCGACGGCCTCCTGTTCCTTAAGCGCTGCTGGAAAATAATCGAGCGCGCGCTCGCCAAGCCTGTAGCCGGTGCAGATTTTGATCTCGTCGAAGTCGTCGAGCACGTCGAGCTTGGTGAGCGCGATGCCGTCGGCGCCGCACAGGGCGATCGACTGACGCACCAGCACGGCGTCAAACCAGCCGCAGCGGCGCGGACGGCCTGTATTGGTGCCGAACTCGCGGCCGATTTCACCGAGCTTCTTGCCGGTCTCGTCGTGCAATTCGGTCGGAAACGGCCCAGCGCCGACACGGGTCGTGTAAGCTTTCACCAGGCCGAGCACATAGCTGATCTTGCGAGGGCCGACGCCTGAGCCCGCCGCCGCCTGCCCCGCCACTACATTCGAGGAGGTGACGAAAGGATAGGTGCCGTGATCGACATCCAAGAGCACCCCCTGCGCGCCTTCGAACAGCACCCGCTTGGATTGCTGAAAGGCGTCGTCCAGCACGCGCCAAGCCGGCTTCGCGTAGGGCAGCACTTTGGGCGCAATAGCGGCGATCTCGGCCTTCAGCGCGGCGACATCGATCTCGGGCAGATCGAGCCCGCGCCGCAGCGCGTTGTGATGGGCCGTCAGACGTTCGATTTTCCAGGCGATCGACTCAGCATCGGCCAAGTCCGCCACACGCAACGCGCGACGACCGACCTTGTCCTCGTAAGCTGGCCCGATGCCGCGCCTCGTGGTGCCGATGGAGGCTGCGCCCGCCTGCGCTTCGCGCGCGGCGTCGAGATCGCGGTGGAACGGGAGGATGAGGCTCGCTTGATCGGAGAGCACTAGCAATTCCGGCGTAATCGCAACGCCTTGCGCCGCGATCTTCTCGATCTCGGAAACCAGCGCCCAAGGATCGACGACCACGCCATTGCCGATGATGGAAAGCTTGCCCTGCACTACGCCCGACGGCAGCAGCGCAAGCTTGTAAGTCGTGTCGCCAACCACAAGGGTGTGCCCGGCATTGTGACCGCCCTGGAAGCGCACCACCACGTCGGCGCGGTGGCACAGCCAGTCGACGATCTTGCCTTTGCCTTCGTCACCCCATTGGGCGCCGACTACGACGACTGCGGACATCACACTTTCCTCTCGACACCGGGTTTGTCCGCTTCGCCGGCCGCGTCAAGCCTAGCGCGGCGCGGGCGCGGCGTCGCCGGTGCGGGTCCAGGGATTGGGGTCGAAGCTGACCGGCGGCGGCGCCTGTTTGATGAAACGCTCGCCAGCGGCTGCGCCTAGGTCCTTCAATAGATCGAGATTCGCCGGCGCGGAATTGGTGATTTCGTCGAGACCGCGCACTTCGGCCGGCGTCAGTGCACGCCCCAGGAGCGCGCTCGGGCATTCAGGCAACAATTCGCCGGCTCGGTTTTTTTCATCCTCGAGTCTCGCGTCCACGCGCTGATAGTGCAGCAGCGGCGCCGCTGCGGCGAGGTAGCCGCCAGCGCCTTCGCCCTGGCTCTGCTTCTCCGAATTGATGTACCAGCGCATATCGCAACGCGACAACGCCTGCATGTAAGCAACCTGCTGCAAGGAGACGTCGTTGATCATGCCCCGCAGCGCATTCACCGTTTGCTTGATAAACAACCCCTCGAGAATGCTCTTGGCGCGGGTGATGGAGCGGATCCAGCCGGTGCCGACCGAGAGCATATAGAGATTATCCGCCCCCACCTGCCAACCGAAACCGTAGGCCGGATCGCGCGCGATGGTCAGCAATTCGAGCGCGGGATTGTTGAAGCCGCCGACGCCGCCATCGACGAAATGCGCGTCCAGCGCCTTCTTCCCCTTCTCGTCAGCGTGTTCGATCTTCATTTTCACGCCGCTGAAATAGTGCGGCGCCGCAGCACTCGCCTGCACAATGCTGCGCAGTTTAAAGCTGCGATTGGGGGCGAATTTGTCGCCGGGCAGCTTGGTGTCGTAATAGACCCAGCGCGAATTGTTGAGCATGATCCAGGCGCTGCCGCGATCCATGCGCTTGGCGAAAATCGCAAGCCCGGTGTTGAGGTCGGCGGAATCGAGCGCACGCTCGCCGAATTCACTGCGCAACGCCTTGGCAAGCGGTTGGTTCTTGAAACGCGGCGACAGAAATCCCACGCCTGAGGAGCGCGCAAAAATCCGTGGCACCAAAAGTTCGTAGGTGGCCCAGACTTCGTCCACGCTCCAACCGAGCGCCAGCGCGGTGGCGATGATAGAGCCGGTGGAGGTGCCGCCGATGAGGTCGAAATATTGCGACAGCGTGTATTTCTCATCGCCGCTGCGGCGGCGCAATTCCTGCTCAAGCACGCCGAGAATTTTGATGGTGAGGAACCCGCGCACCCCGCCGCCGTCGAGCGCAAGAATGCGGCGCTTGCCAGGTTCAGCGAAGTACGATTCCAAGCGGCGCGTCATGGCAATCCCCCACGGTTCGCAAAACACCAAGGGAGCTTAGCCGCACAGGGCGGCGGTCGTCACCCTCCGAATTGGAACCCCAGGCGCAATCCCACCTGATCCATCCCCTGGTTGCGCCC
Source organism: uncultured Alphaproteobacteria bacterium (assembly GCA_902826245.1). Taxonomy (GTDB): domain Bacteria; phylum Pseudomonadota; class Alphaproteobacteria; order Caulobacterales; family Aquidulcibacteraceae; genus Vitreimonas. The sequence goes on from CADEEA010000049.1 coordinate 8,768, forward strand.
CTCGCCCAGAATTTGGCCATGGCTCAGATGCTCGAAAAAGAGCTCCGCTTCCAACGGGCCTTCGAAATCGTAGGTCAGCCCGATTGAGCTACGGAACAAATCACGCGAGCCGAGCAACACGTTCTCCTCAGCGTACGCCGCCGCTTCCGGCGTGCCGTTGGCGAAGGGGTTGTTGAGCGCACCGTCGTGAACGACGTAGCCGACACCCGGCTCAATCGCCCACTTGTCGGCGAAATCCCAGCGCCATTCGAGGCCGACGCCGCCAAAGCTGGTGTCGCCCTGGGTGTTGAGCGAGCCCATGACATAGGGTTGTGGCGAACCTGCCCAGGAGAGGAAGCCCGGCGAGTCGAACGAGACCTGCACCTCAACGTTCGGCCCCTGTTCCTTGTCGGCGTTTTTGCAGTCAGTGACGCAAATGTTGTGGGCCATGACGCCCAGGTGCACCTCGTTCACGCCGGCATGCGCCGAAGGCGCGAACGCCGCCGCCGCCCCCAAGGCGGCCAAACCAGTTGCTGTTCTGCGCATGCTTTCCCTCCGCATCAGCAATGTTAGTCACGCCCGCGTCCAAGGGCAAAGGCTAATGCCGAAATTAGCATCCCAATGCCTTAGAACCGAAGCACTTTGGCATAACGCACCTGCGGTAAGGCCCTAATTCTCGCCAACACCTCGTCAGGCACGATTTGATCGACCCCTACCAGCGCGATGGCCTCGGCGCCCTCAGTTTCGCGCCCGAGATGGAAAGTCGCTATGTTTACTCTTGCTTCGCCCAACAGAGTTCCCAGCGCACCGATAAAGCCCGGCTGATCGGAATTGTTGATGTAGAGCGTCACTGCATGGAACGGCGCCTCGAGCGCCATCCCCTTGACCTCCACTATCCGCGGCTTTCCTGCCATTAGCGTACCGGCAAGCGTGCGCCAGCCCCCCCCTGTCTTGACCTTGATTCGAACCACACTGTCATACGTGGGCGCATCGTCGCGGATGGATTCCGTCAACGGCGCGCCGCGCTCCTTCAGGATCGCCGGCGCCGAAACCATATTCACATCCTGCAAAAGCGGGCGCAGCAATCCCGCCAGCGCCGCGGCGGTGAGTGGCTTCATGTTGAGTTTGGCGACGTCGCCTTCATATTCAATCGCCACCTCGTCGATACCCTCATCGACAATCTGTCCCGCGAACGCGCCGAGCATCTCCGCCAAAACTGCGTAGGGTTTGATGCGCGGCGCCTCCTCGGCGCTGATCGAGGGCATGTTGAGCGCGTTCGTGACAGCCCCGGTGAGAAGGTAGTCGCACATTTGGTCGGCTATTTGCAGCGCAACGTTTTCCTGCGCCTCATTGGTGGAGGCGCCCAGGTGCGGCGTGGCGATGAAGTTCGGCGCGCCGAACAGCACGTTCTCCTTCGCCGGCTCGACCGAAAACACGTCGAACGCCGCCGCCGAGACGTGCCCGCTCTCCAAGCTCGCCCGTAATGCCGTTTCATCCACGAGCCCGCCGCGCGCCGCGTTCACGACGATCACCCCGTGCTTTGTCTTTGCAAGATTTTCGGCTGAAAGGACGTTCTTGGTTTTCTCCGTCATCGGCACGTGCAGCGAAATGATGTCTGCGCGTGCAAGCAGTTCTTCCAATTCGACCTTCTCCACGCCAAGCGACACGGCCCGCTCCGGCGAGAGGAACGGGTCGTAGGCGATCACCTTCATCTTCAGGCCAAGGGCGCGGTCGGCGACAATGCCCCCAATATTGCCGCAACCGATCAAGCCAAGCGTCTTGGCGTAGAGTTCGCGGCCCATGAAGCGGTTCTTCTCCCACTTGCCGGCCTGGGTGGACGAATTGGCTTCCGCAATCTGGCGTGCCGCGGCGAACATCAGCGCGATGGCGTGCTCCGCTGTCGTGATTGAATTGCCGAACGGCGTGTTCATCACCACGATGCCTTTGGCGGTGGCGGCGGGGACGTCGATATTGTCAACGCCGATACCGGCGCGGCCGATGACCTTCAGTCGTTTAGCCGCAGCGATAATCTCGCTGTTCACCTTTGTCGCCGAACGCACGGCGAGGCCGTCAAAGCGGTTAATGACTTCCTTGAGCCTAGCCGCATCCGAACCGAGGCTGGGCTGAAAATCGACGTCGACGCCGCGCTGTCTAAATATCTGTACGGCGGCGAGCGACAGGTCGTCAGAGATAAGCACTTTAGGCATGGTTCAAATTCCTTGACGCCAATCGGCGCGGTCCAAGCGGTAGATTAGGCAGTCGCTGTCGCCAAAGGCTCGGCGTTCCACGACGCTAAATCCAAGCCGTTCGTAGAAGCGATGCGCGCGTAGATTCGACGCCAGCGGATCGATGACGATCGCATCCGCACCATCGGCGAAGCACCGCTCGATCACAGCGCGCATCATGGAAGCCCCCAAGCCGCGCCCGCGATCCTGTGGCGCTCCAATCCAGATATCGATCGCGCGCAAGTTTGGCGTGATCTCGCCCCAATAGTGCGTGGGTTCCAGATGCGGATCGATCACCTGCATCGCGCCGATAGGACGACCGTCAAGCTCGGCGATATAGTGGCAAGACGCGTCGCTGTGCGCCGCAAACTCCTGCGCCCATTCAGCATCGGCGAACGCCTCTTCCGCATCGGGATCGTCGGTCGAGCATGCGATCACGTCCGGATCGAGATCCCAGCGCTCGACACAGGGGGCGTCGTCAATCGTCGCCCGCCGGATTGTCAGCACGCCGATCGAAGTCTGCACGGCGATCGGCGGCCACATCACGCTTGCACGCGTCGCCATGGTTATGCCGCTTGCATCAACTCTGCGACGCAGGTTGCAAACGCCCATTCGATCCATGGCGTCAGCGCTTCGACGTCGGTGCGCTCCACCGTGGCGCCGCACCAGATGCGCAGGCCCGGCGGCGCGGAACGGTAGGCGCCGGCGTCGAGCGCAACGCCTTCGCGCTCGAGCATCGAGGCAAGCCGCTTGGCGAATTCCGCTTGCCCATCCGCCGGCAGCGCAGCAACTCGCGGATCGGTCACTTTCAAACAAACGCTGGTGTTGGAACGGGTCGTGGGATCGTCGGCGAGATTGGCGATCCAGGGCGTCCTCTCGATCCAATCGAACAGCACGTTCGCGTTGGCGTCGGCGCGAGCGATGAGCCCCTGCAATCCGCCCGCGCTCTCCGCCCAAGCCAGCGCGTCGAGATAATCCTCGACCACCAGCAGCGAAGGCGTGTTGATTGTCGCGCCCTCAAAGAATTCGGCGTCGACTTTGCCTTTTTTGGTGAGGCGGAAAATCTTCGGCAGCGGCCAGGGCGGCGTGTAGCTTTCCAAGCGCGCGACTGCACGCGGCGAGAGCACGATCATGCCGTGCGCAGCCTCCCCGCCAAGCGCCTTCTGCCAGGATAACGTGGTCACGTCACACTTGGCCCAATCGATGGCTTGCGCAAAGGCGCCGCTGGTGGCGTCGTTGATGGCGAGCCCTTCGCGGTCGGCGGCGATCCAATCGAAATTGGGCACGCGAACGCCGGAGGTTGTGCCATTCTGCGTGAAGATGACGTCGGCGTCGCGACGCGCGGCGCTTAGATCGGGCAGCGCGCCGTAGTTGGCGGTATGCACTTTGGCGTCGAGCTTCAATTGCTTGACCGCGTCGGTCACCCATTCTTCGCCGAAGCTTTCCCAGGCGAACACGTCCAGCGGGCGTGCGCCCAGCATGGTCCACATCGCCATTTCGACAGCGCCAGTGTCGGAGGCCGGCGTGATGCCGATCTTGTACGCATCCGGCACGCCCAGAAGCGCGCGGGTGCGATCGATGGCTTCTTTGAGCTTGGCTTTGCCGGGCTTGGCGCGGTGCGAGCGCCCGAGCGCTGCGCCTTTGAGCGCATTGACGTTCCAGCCAGGACGTTTTTTGGTGGGCCCGGAAGAGAACCGGGGATCGGCCGGGCGCAAAGCCGGCTTCGGTGGAACGCTCATCAACTTGTCTCCCATCCTCACAGATGGACGTCCGCCGTTGGGAGCGGATGGCCCGGGAATGAGATGGCGGCGTTCGTCGCCGAACGCAACACCGCGCGACGGCTATTTCCCTGTGATGACAATCCGGGGCGCATGACCTGCGTCTGGCGGCGCGGGGTGCGAGGTTGGCGGGCGCAGCTCCTCGCTAGGCGGCGACGCGTTCGCGGGCGCTGTAGGCGCCTCTAGCCCTGGCAGCACCGGATCCTCAAAGATCGCGGGCAATTGACGCGCTTTGCGCGGACGGCGTTTCTTGCGCGGCGGCGCTTCAGGATGTTCGTCGACGCGATTGGCGAGGCGCGCCAAAGAGGGATCGAGTTCGCCGCGCAGATACACTGCCACCTGCCCAAGCAAACGCACGCTTGAGAGCGTCTGAATTGCGCGGGTATAACCGCCGCGCTTGCTGGCCTGGTAGCCGACAACGCTTTCCATGTCGAAGCGGTCGCACCAATAGGGCGCGAGATCGGCGAACGCCGAGCCGGTCACCGGATCCTCGTCGACACCTGCGCCTGGCGCGAAGAAGCGCGACACGAAATCGTACGGCTTGCCCTCGTCCGCCGGCGCGGTGACGACGAGGCATCCCTGTCGGGGTCCGCGGATAATGGCATTGATCGCGGCAATGTCGGGCTTCATGTTCACGACCGCGGCTTCGCTTTCGAGCACGACGTTGGCGTATTCCGCCACGAACGCATCGGCGAAGCCGTTGACGCCAAGCGCGCGCGCGAGTTCGCTCGGCGCCTCCCATGGCGCGCGCTGCTTCTTCGGCAGATCGAGCGTGTAACCCTCGGGCGTGGCGCGCACGACCAGGGCGCCGGCGTGGGTGTCGAACACCACGACCTCCAAACCCGGCTCCAGCTCCGAGAGCAGCATCGCGCCTGCCGCGAGCGTCGCGTGCCCGCAAATGGGCACTTCGGCGGCGGGGGTGAACCAACGCAGCTGGTAATTGCCCTTCAAGCCCGTGGGCGTGACGAAGGCAGTTTCGGAGAGCTTGTTCTCGGTGGCGATGGCCTGCAGCGTCGCGTCGGGCAGCCAGCGCTCAAGCGGCACCACCGCGGCGGGATTGCCGGTGAACAGGCGGTCGGTGAAGGCGTGGACGATCCAGATTTTCATGGAATGGATTTATGAACGCCTCGCTTGGCGCGTGCATCCTCCCTCCCCCTTGTGGGGAGGGGGCGGGGGGCGTCGCGTGCTCTATCCTCGCTTCACACCCCAATTATGCCCCAGCGGCCCGTGCCCCTGGCCAAAGCCCGGCGCGGCGCGGATCGCTTCCATCAGATATTCGCGCGCGCGCTCCACCGCCGCCTCAATGGCCGCACCCTGCGCCATGTGCGCGGCGATGGCCGACGCCAGCGTGCAACCCGTGCCGTGCGTCGCGCGCGTGTGTATGCGTTCGCTCTCGAACACGCGGTAGCCTTCGCGGGTGAGCAATACGTCGCGCACGATCGCGCCTTCGATGTGGCCCCCTTTGATCAGCGCGGCATAGGCGCCGAGCTGCTCGACCAGCACGTCCGCAGCTTCCATCTGGCCGTCGAGGCCGCGCACTTCCACGCCCGTCAGCGCCTCCGCCTCCGGCGCGTTCGGCGTGACGATGGCCGCGCGGGGAACCAGTTCATCGCGGATCACGGCAATCGCGTCTTCAGCGAGAAGCGCTGCCCCGCCCTTGGCGATCATCACCGGATCGAGCACCAGGGGAACACCCGCGCCCACCGCCTCATAAGCCGCACGCACCGCGCGCACGTGCTCCGCCGAGCCGAGCATGCCTAGCTTCCACGCATCGGCGCCAAGATCGGCCATCACGGCTTCGATCTGCGCGGTCACGATCTCGGGGGGGATTTCATGCACGCCGGAAACGCCGAGCGTGTTCTGCACTGTCACCGCCGTAACCGCGTTCATGGCGTAGCCGCCGAGCATTGTTATGGTCTTGATGTCAGCTTGCAGCCCCGCTCCACCACCGGAATCCGAGCCGGCGATGATGAGAACACGGCCCTTGCTCACGCGCCGTTCGCCTGCTCGCTCTCGTCGAACGAAACATCTTCATAGGCGATGGCCAGAGGAAAGCTGAGACCGAGCGCGGACAATTCGACGACCGCCTCCGCGCCAGCTACGGGCGTGCGCTGCCAGCCGTCATCGCTGCGTGTCCAAAGCTCACCGCCTATGCGCTTCTGTGACAGGTGCAGAATATGGCGCATCGAGGGAATGGATTGATAATCGTCGAGCTTTTCGGTCTGGTCGTCGTACTTCGTGCTCTTGGAGAGCACTTCGACCACAACGGTCGGCTCCGCCGCGACCACATCCTCCCCCCGCATCGGCCCGCAATCGACCAAGGCGTCAGCGTAGCGGGAGTTACCGTTGGGAATGAGTATCTTCATGCCGCCGCCATAGGCCTGACACTTCCTTCCCTTGAGCTGCTGCGAGAGGCAGGCGGCCACCTTGAGGCCTATTGTATTATGCCGCCTTGTACCCCCGACCATGGCGACAATCCGCCCGCGCACGAATTCGTGCCGGCCCTCCTGGCGGGCTTCCCAGGCGAGGAAGTCGGCGGTGGTCATACGGGTGAGCGTGTCAGCCATGGGGTCCACCATAGCACAGCCGAGCGGCCTCGTCAGCCGCCAACCGCCCGCCACACCTTCAGCGCCTGCACAGTCTCGGCCACATCGTGCACGCGCACCATGGCTGCGCCATTCTGCGCTGCAATCAGCGCCGCCGCGACCGAACCGCCAAGGCGATCTTGCGCCGCATTCTCGGCGCGCGCGTCGATCGCCTGGATGAAGCGCTTGCGCGAGGCGCCAATCAGCACCGGACGGCCAACTTCCTCGCGAATGCGCGCGACCGCATTCAGCAGGGCCAGATTGTGGTGCAGCGTCTTGCCGAATCCGATGCCGGGATCGACCCAGATGTCGCGCACGCCGGCGGCCTCTGCTGTGGCTCCCCGTTCGCGAAGGAACGCGATCACTTCGGCAACGACATCATCGTAACGCGGATCGTCCTGCATCGTGCGCGGATCGCTCGACATATGCATCAGGATTACTGGGCCGCCGAGCTCGGCCGCGATCTCGGCCGCAGCGGGGTGGCGCAAGGCGGCGACATCGTTCCAAACATTGGCGCCTGCGGAAAAAGCCGCGCGCGCGACGCCGGGTTTCATGGTGTCGATGGAGATTGGGGCGTCGCTCTGCGCGCGCAGGGCAGCGATCACTGGAATGACGCGCGCCAGCTCTTCGCCCTCGTCGACCGGCGCAGCGCCTGGGCGCGTGGATTCCCCGCCAACGTCGATCAGATCGGCGCCTGCTTCCAGCATGGCGAGCGCGCGCGGCGTCGCTGCAGCTTCCTCACCGCCGTCGGAAAACGAATCCGGCGTAACGTTCAATACGCCCATGACGTAAGGGCCGCCGGAGAGCTTGGGCGACGGGAGTGTCTTGTTCATCTTGCCGCGCATGACAAAGTCGCCGGTTCGCGGCAAGGTAGACTTACACAGAGATTACAGTTGCCGTTGCGGCGCGCGCCAAAGCCAGGAGCATCCATGCGTTATCTGCACACCATGATCCGCGTCGGCGACCTTGAGGCGGCGCTGGATTTCTTCTGCGCCAAGCTCGGGTTGATCGAGATGCATCGCTACGACAACGAGGCCGGCCGCTTCACGCTTGTATTCCTGGCCGCGCCCGACGATGTCGAGCTCGCAGTTGAGCGCAAAGCGCCGATGGTGGAGCTTACCCATAATTGGGACGAGCGCACCTATACCGGCGGCCGCAATTTTGGCCACCTCGCCTACCGCGTGAAGAACATCTACGCGACCTGCCAGAAGCTGATGGACGCGGGCGTGGTGATCAATCGCCCGCCGCGCGACGGCCACATGGCGTTCGTGCGCTCGCCGGATGGCATTTCGATTGAGCTGCTGCAAGAAGGCGAGCGCCTGCCCCCGCAGGAGCCCTGGGCGAGCATGGGCAATACTGGCAGCTGGTGAGCGGGCGCCGCGAGCTATTGCCCGCGGCGGCGCTGCATGTAGCGGAAGAAATCGCTGTCGGGGGAAATGATGATCGGCGTGCCTTCGACGATCGAAGCGTCGTAGGCGCGCATGGAGCGATAGAACGCCGCGAACTCCGGATCGCGGCCATAGGCGCGAGCAAAGATGCGCGCACGTTCGGCTTCTCCTTCCCCGCGCAGGCGCTCGCTTTCCTGCTGGGCGGTCGCCACGATCAGCGACGCGTCGCGCTGACCCTCTGCGCGTATGCGCCCCGCAACCTGTTGGCGCTCGGTGCTCATGCGCGCATACACGCGGTCGCGCGTCTGCCGCGGTAGATCGGCCTGGCGGATTCTCACGTCGACAATTTCGACGCCTAGTTCAGCTGCTGCAGCGGCGTTCAGTTGGGTGCGGATCGCCAGCATCAGTTCGGCGCGGCGACCGGAAATGATGTCGTTCGAGGAGGCGCCCCCCAGCACCCCGCGCAGGGCCGACTCGGCGTTGCGGCTCAATTGGTTGGCGCCTTGCTCTTCGCTGACCACCCGCTGATAGAAGCGGCGCGGATCGCGGATGCGCCAGCGCACGAAGGCGTCGACAATCAAGCGCTCCTGATCGGAAGCGACCACTGCCTGATCCTCGCTGCCGCTGATCAAGAGTCCCATGTTGCGTTTGTCATAAATGACAACGTTGTCGATAAACGGCGCCTTGAAATGCAGACCAGCCTCGTTGGCCTCGCCCGCATTGATCGCCGCCACCACGGCGTTGAATCGCAGCACAATCGCTTGGCGATCCTGACGGACCACGAATGCGGTGTTCAACAACAACACTAGGGCGACCGCGGCGAGTCCGATCGCGACAAAAGCTCCGCGTCCCATCAACGTCCTCCCTGCTGTTGGTTCTGCGGCGCAGGCTGCGGACGGCGCAGATAATTGTCGAGCGGCAGATACGGGACGGCGCCGCCGCGCTGATCGAGGATCATCAGATTGCCGGTGCGGTAAACGCGCTCCATGGTTTCAATGTAGAGCCGATCGCGTGTGACTTGCGGCGCCTGGCGGTATTCATCGTACACGGAAGTGAAGCGTTGCGCTTCGCCGGTGGCTTCGCGCACCACGCGCCCCTGGTACCCCTGCGCATCGTTGACGATCTGCGAGGCTTCGCGATTGGCGTTGTTCCGCGCCGATTCCGCATCTTGGCCCGCTTTCACGACGTCGTTGAACGCCTCGGTGACCTCCGGCGGCACGGTAGTGCTCAGGAGCTCGACGCTTACAAGATTTACGCCCGCCCGATATTCATCCAGAATGCGCTGCGCGAGGTCCTTGGCGTCCTGGGCCACTTCTTCGCGGTCCGTGGTGATGATCGGCTCGAGCTGACGCCGGCCGACAATTTCGCGCATCGCACTTTCGGCAACTTGGCGCACGGCGCCGCCCTCTTCGCGCGAGGCTGAGACCGGGGTCCGGATCTGGAACACGAAGTCCTCCACATCCTTGACGTTGTAGGTGATGCGGAAATGCACCTGCACGATGTTGCGATCGCCCGTGATCATCAAGCTTTCTTCGGGTACGTCCGAAGCGCAGACTTCGCCGGACATCGTGCAGCCAAGTTCCTCGGTGCGTTGCTCTGTGACGCCGACAACCTGACGCGCCTGAATGGGCACAGGCGCATGCCAGTGAATGCCGGGACCGGTGGTCGTTGTGAATCTGCCAAAGGTGGTGATCACCGCCTGTTGGGTCTCGTTGACGGTGTATACGCCGCTGAGCACCCAACCGCCGAGCAGCACGCCAAGCACCACCCGCCACGAAATCCCGTGCCCCGGGCCGCCAGAACCAGAGCCGCCGCCCCCGCCCCCGCCCATGCGGAAGCGTTCGCGCCATTGGCGCAGCATTTCTTCGAGGTCAGGCGCTTGACCACCCTGCGGGGGACGTGGCGGGGGTTGGCCCCACGGCCGGCGCGGACCGCCGCCCCAGGGGCCGCCGCCGCCAGAACCGCCTCCAGAACCGCCAGAGGGGCCGCCCGATTGATCGTTCCAAGGCATCAGATTGTTCTATCCAGACCCGCCAAGTTCTTGGCGGTTGCTTTGCGCATGTGCGCGCCGATATGTGGCTCCCCACCTAAAGGATCAAGCATGAACAACCGGTTGGCGCAGCTCCAAGAGCGCCTCGACGCCATCGAAGACCCCTTAACGGGCAAGGGTTTGTTCACTTCCGGGCGCATTCTCGGGCTGGATTGGCGTGACGACGGCAAGGTCTCGTTCACCATAGAGGCGCCTGCCGGGGAGGCGGCCCGCTATGCGAAGCTGCGTGATCGTGCAGAAGCTGAAGCACGCGCATTGGAGGGAGTGACGAGCGTGGTGGCGGTGCTGACCGCCCATGAAGGCCCCGCGAAGCAAGCCGGCGGCGTCGCTCGGGTGAAGCACATCATTGCAATCGCCTCCGCAAAGGGCGGCGTTGGCAAATCAACCTTGGCGGTGAACCTCGCCTGCGCCTTCGCGGCGTTGGGCTATAAGACCGGGCTGCTGGATCTCGATGTTTACGGGCCATCTGCGCCGACACTGCTTGGCGTTCGCGAAAAGCCCGAGCCCGGTCCGGATAAGACAATCATGCCGATCGATGCGTTCGGACTTAAGACCATGTCGATCGGCTACCTCGTCGACGCGGCTTCCGCCATGATCTGGCGCGGCGCGATGGCGACCAGCGCGGTGCGGCAAATGATCGACGAAGTGGTCTGGGGCGAGCTCGACGTGCTGCTGCTGGACATGCCGCCCGGCACCGGAGATGTACAACTAACCCTGGTGCAGCGCGTGCCTCTGGCTGGGGCGATCATCGTCTCGACACCGCAGGAATTGGCGCTCGCCGACGTGCGCCGGGGGCTCGCCATGTTTGAGAAAACGCGCGCGCCGGTGCTCGGGATCATCGAGAATATGGCGTATTTCGAAGCCCCGGACGGGTCGCGCACGCACATTTTCGGTCAGGGCGGAGCGCGTCGCGTCGCGCAACAGGCCGGCGCGCCATTCCTGGGCGAAATACCCATCGACGTGGCGCTGCGGGAAGCCAGCGACGCAGGCCGCCCGCTCGTCGCCAGCGCCCCCGAAAGCGCAACATCATTTCGCTTTCGCGACATTGCTCAGGCCGCGTACGCCAACATCGAAATGCTGAACAAGCCGGCGCCGAAAATCGTCGTCGCCTGATTCCAGCAATACAACTTTTACGTGTATGCGACACAATCAGAGCATGATCTCAGCGCCCACTCCCGCCAATGAATTGGAGCGGCTCGCCGCCCTGGTGCGCCTGAAGCTGCTGGATAGCGTTCCTGAAGCCAGTTTCGACGCGCTTACGCGCTGTCTGGCCTGGAGCCTGCATGTGCCGGTGGCGCTGATTTCCCTGGTGGATGCAAACCGTCAATGGTTCATGTGCCGGGTCGGCCTCGATGCGACGGAGACGCCGCGAGAAGTCTCGTTCTGCGGCCACGCTATTTGCGGGACCGAGCCGCTTGTGATCGCGAATGCACTCGAGGACGAACGCTTTGCCGATAATCCGCTGGTGCTCGGCCCCTCGCACATCCGCGCCTACCTCGGCGTGCCGCTGATCACCAGCGCCGGCCACGCGCTTGGCACGCTTTGCGCCATCGACACAGCATCCCATTCCTGGTCGACAGGGGACATCCGCCAGGCCAGCGATCTGGCGCTCGTCGCCATCGCGCTGATCGAGGCGCGCGCGTTCCGTTCGGAACTTGGCGACAGCTTCTCTGCTCTCGCGGGGCTCTGCGGTCCGCGCACACAGGCCGCTTAGGACTTGCGTGTTCGTTCCCGGCCGCGTTTCATACGCGCGGGAGTTCAGTCATGGCGATTACGCGCAGGTTGGCGTTGGCGGCGGGCGCGGGGGCGGCGCTGAGCGGATGCTCCAAACGGAACTACGACGCCATTGTCGTCGGCGCTGGCGTCTTTGGCGCATGGAGCGCCGAGCATCTCCGCCGTCGCGGCAAGCGCGTGCTGCTGGTCGACCAGATGGGCCCGGCGAATGCGCGCGCCTCTTCGGGCGGCGAGAGCCGTATGACGCGCTCTGCCTACGGGCGCGACGCCATCTACACCAACATGGCGCTGGCCTCGCTGCGAGAATGGAAGCGGCTGTCGGGACGCTCCGCCCTGCCCTTGTTCCACAAGTGCGGCGTGCTGTTCTTTTTCGATCAACTGGTCGAGTACGCGCGCGACTCGATTCAGGTGCATCGAGAATTAGACCTCCCGCTCGAACAGCTCGACAACGCCGAACTCAAGCGCCGCTTTCCGCAGATCAGTTTCGATGGCGTCGCGTTCGGCCTCTTCGAGCCGGACTTCGGCGCCCTGATGGCGCGGCGCGCGGTGGAGGAATTGGTGGCGCGGTTTGTCGCACGTGGCGGGGAATACCAACTCGCGCGCGCCACCCCCGGCTCGAACCCACGCGAGGTGCTTTTAGACGGCCGCCTCGAGCACGCTGAGGCGATCGTCTATGCGTGCGGCCCGTGGCTCCCGAAACTGTTTCCCGATTTGCTCGGCGAGCGCATTTTTGTGACACGCCAGGAAATAGCCTTCATCGCGCCCCCCGACGGCGACGACAATTTCGGCGCCGAGCGCCTGCCCGGTTGGGCCGATTTCAACGGCGGCGACCTCTATTATGGTTTCCCCAATCTGGAAGGTCGCGGCTTCAAGATCGCGCGCGATACGCACGGCGCGCACTTCGATCCAGACGTCGGCGACCGGCGCATGAGCGAGGACGGCGCCGCACTTTTGCGTACGTTTGCTGAGCGGCGCTTCCCGGCGTTAGTCGAGCGCCCGTTCACCGAGTTCCGTGTTTGCCAATATGAGAATTCATCCAATGGCGATTTTCTCATCGACCGCCATCCGACTCTTGAAAACGCGTTCCTGCTCGGCGGCGGCTCCGGCCATGGCTTCAAGCACGGGCCGGAAGTCGGGAGGCTGATGGCCGAACTGGTGCTCGACGATCGCGCGCCAGACCCGCGCTTCTCGCTGGCGACCAAGGCGACAGTGCAAGCGCGGGAGGTGCTGTAACGACCTTGCGTAACTCTGCGCCAATTGCGGCGCATGGCTCCAACCTCGATGGCGAAGACTGAGACGCGCCCTTGACCATTTTCCGACGCGCCGAAGCTTGCCCTCTTTCCGCGCCAGTCGCGGCGGCGCTCTTGTTTACCGCTTCCTACTCCACCCGGAAAATCCTGATTGTATTGGTTTTCCCGGCCCGCCCGAACGGAATGCCGGCGATGACGATCACGCGGTCGCCAGTCTGCACGACGCCCAATTTGCGCACCGCTTCATCGGCGCTGGCCACCATTTCCTCGACGTTGGACACGTCGGGACTCACCACGCTGCGCACGCCCCACACCAAAGTCATCCGCCGCGCGGTTTCCATCACCGGCGTCAAGCCCACAACGCCGCAGCGCGGGCGCTCGCGGGCTACGCGCAACGCCGTAGAGCCGGTTGCGGTGTAGGCGACTACGGCTGCGCAATCGAGCACGTCGGTGATGTGGCGCGCCGAGAGCGCTATGGCGTCGGCGGTGGTGGCTTGCGGGGGCGCCATGTCGCGCGGCAACCCTGCCCAATACTCGGCGTCGTCCTCCACCGCACGGATGATGCGATCCATGATCGCCACCGCGCTTTGAGGATGGCGCCCGACCGCGCTTTCAGCCGAAAGCATCACCGCGTCCGCGCCCTGATACACCGCGGTCGCCACATCGGAGGCCTCAGCACGCGTAGGCGTCGGCGCATCCACCATGCTCTCCAGCATGTGCGTGGCGACAATCACAGGACGGCCAGCCGCGCGCGCGGCGCGGATGATCTTGCGTTGCGCAATCGGCACCTGTTCGGGCGGCAATTCGACGCCGAGGTCGCCGCGCGCCACCATCACCGCGTCGGACAATTCCACGATCTGCTCGATCTGTTCCAACGCGGAGGGCTTTTCGATCTTAGAGATGATTCCGGCGCGGTCGCCGATCAGCGCGCGCGCCTCGCGCACGTCGTCGGGATGCTGCACGAAGGAAAGCGCGACATAATCGACGCCGAGATCGAGCGCGTAAGCGAGGTCCGCTTTGTCTTTTTCCGTCAGCGCGGAAATCGGAATCCGTCGCGTCGGCACGTTGACGCCTTTCTGGCTTTTCAGCACGCCGCCAAAATCCACGCGCGCCTTCACTTGGCGGCCCTCGCGCTCGATCACGGTGAGCTGCATCTTGCCGTCGTCGAGCTTGAGGATGTCGCCCTGCTCAAGAGCGCCAACGAGTTCGGCATGTGGGAGGCGGATGATCGTTTCGTCGCCCGCTTCCGGAGACGCCTCCAAGGTGACGATCTGCCCGTAGCGCAATTTTATCTCGCCGTCCTTAAACATGCCGACGCGGATCTTGGGGCCTTGCAGGTCAGCGAACACGCCGAGCGGCTTGCCGAGCTTTTGCTCTGCTTCACGGATGGCGGCGAAACGGCGCGCGTGATCGTCCCTGGCGCCATGGCTGAAATTGAGCCGGAAGCAATCGACGCCAGCCTGCACCAGCAGCATCAGCCGCTCGGGCGGATCGCTGGCCGGCCCCATTGTCGCAACAATCTTACAATCGCGCGCGCGCATACTCGGCTCCTTTCGCCGTCCGCACTTGAAAGCGCGTCGCCGCGGAAGTCCAGCCTCTCAGTACGGATTGAAGTTCAGCTTCAGCCCCGGCTCGGGCCAGCGCGTCTTGATCAGCTTGCCCGTGCCTGACAGCGTAATGAACGCGTCGCACATGTCGGCGCCGCCGAAACAGATGTTGGTGACCAGCACATCCGGAAACGCCGTGTGTAGGACGGCCCCACCGGGTGCGATTATGGTAATCCCGCCATTGATAATTGTGGCGACACAGACATCGCCATTGGCCTGCACAGCGAGACTGTCGAAATACGCGTGCTCGCTCAGGCCGGCGACGAAGCGAGCCATGAAGCCCGGTGCGCGCGGGGCCACCTCTCCTGGCCCGACAATGTCGAACGCCCATAGCCGCGCGGTGTCGGTTTCGGCGGCATAGACGGTAGTTTCGTCGGGCGACAAGCCCACGCCATTTAGGCCGCTGGCGCTGCCGTACATCACCTCTTTGATCAGGGCGCCGTCATGTTTGGCGTAATAGAGGCCGCCGCGTTCCTTCGCGCGCCCGCGCCCCTTGCCCAGATCGGTGAACCAGAACGCGCCGGACTTGTCGAACACGAGGTCGTTCGGTCCGGACAAACGATTGCTGTTCACGCTTTCGAACACGCGTTCGAATTTTCCGGTGGCGAGATCGACGCGCTCGATGCGGCCGGTGACATAGTCGGGCGCTGCGTCGCCTGGAATAGAGAGCCCGCTCACTTCGTGCCAGGCAAAGCCGCCATTGTTGCAAACGTAAATGGCGCCATCGGGCCCGAACGCGGCGCCATTAGGTCCGCCGCCAAGATGCGCGATCACTTCGCTGCGCCCGTTCCAGACGCGCGTGAGCGTTCCGCGCTTGATCTCGACCAAGATCACCGAGCCATCCGGCATGGCGATCGGCCCTTCGGGGAATTGGAGGTTCTCGGCGAGGATTTCGAAATCGGGCATGGGGCACGACTTAGCAAAGGGCGCTCAAGAAACACAGGCGCCCACCCTCTCCCTTGCGGAGAGGGTCGCCGCGCAGCGGCGGGGTGAGGGGCGGACCGATATTGAGGCGCCTGTGAGTTTGCACGCCCCTCACCCCCTACCCCCTCTCCGCAAGGGAGAGGGGGAGCACTATCTTTCCAGCACGCGCACCACAAAATTCGCATCGTCCTTCGGCCCGCGCGCGACGTGTTCGCGCGAGACTTCGCGCCACGCGCTCAGCTCGAGTTCAAGCCGCGCATCGCCTTCTGGCGCCAGGTTCACTTCGGTGAGCACGATGCGGTTCGCGAGCGGCAGCGTCGCTTCGTAAAGCCGCGCCCCGCCGATGATGCAGACTTCGCCCGCTCCCGAAGCTTCCGCCATCGCCCTCCCCGCCGCCAGCATCGCGGCGAGATCGGTGTAGAGCCAGCCGCCTTCGGCTTTGAAGTTTGGATCCCGTGAAAGCACGAGATTAGCCCGCCCCGGCAGCGGCTTCCTGGGCAAGCTCTCCCAAGTCTTGCGACCCATCAGCGCGGGCTTGCCCATAGTCGCGGCTTTGAAGCGGGCCATGTCGGAGCTGAGCCGCCACGGCAGCGCGCCGTTGGCGCCGATGACATTGTTGCGGGCGATGGCGAGGATGAGGGTGAGCTTCGGATTCGGCACAAGCGACTTCTATCCTTGCCGACGAAGCACGTCATCCCGTCCGCGGATGCTATCTGGAGCAAAACCAGATCACGTGACGCGCGCCCTTGGCGCCTCGCGCCCGCACCATAGTTTCCTCAACCTTGAACCCGGCATGCTTCAGCCGGCGCGCGAAGCGCTCGTCCGGCGCCGCCGACCAGATCGCCAGCACGCCGCCCGGCTTGAGCGCCGCCTTTGCCGACCCGAGGCCGGCGAGCGAGTAGAGGCGATCGTTTTCGGCCCTCGTCAGCCCATCGGGACCGTTATCGACATCGAGCAGGATCGCATCGTAGCGGCCGCCGCCGACAAACTCAGCGACATCGTCGATCAGCAGATGCACGCGCGGATCGTCGAGGCAGCCGGCGGTCAACGCCGCCATCGGCCCGCGCGCCCAGTCGATGATTTCCGGCGCCAGTTCGGCGACCGTGAGCCGCGCGTTCGGGCCGAGAGCGCCCAGCGCCGCACGCAAGGTGAAGCCCATGCCGTAGCCGCCGATGAGCAGATGCGGCGCGTCGGTGTGGCCGATCCGCTCGCACGTCATCGCCGCGAGCGCTTCTTCCGAGCCGCTGTTGCGGGTGCTCATCAGCTCATTGCCGCCAAGCGCGATCATGAAATCGCCGCCGCGCCGGTAGAGCCGTAGCTCGTCGCCGCCTGGGATTTGCGCAGTGGCGAGGAGTTCGCGGGGGATCATGGCGGTGTTCTAGCACAGGCGCTTCAGGATTGAGCGCGTCACCTCTCCCCTTGAGGGGAGAGGTCGCTTCGAACTTTGTTCGAAGCGGGTGAGGGGCGTGCGGCGCTTATGAGGTTGCTCCCCCTACGGCGCCATTCCCTGCTTGTTCGGCAACCCCTCATCCGGCCCTTCGGGCCACCTTCTCCCCTCAAGGGGAGAAGGGAGTACACGTCATTCCGGGTTGAGGAGCGCGTGGCCTCCGGCCACCCAAGCGCCGCCGGAAGCGGCGCGCTCCAACCTTCGCATAGGTCAATCATGTTCGTCATTCCGGACGCGCGATAATGCCGTCACGGCGAACCAAGTGCACCTCATCGCCGCCGGGTATTTGTGCTGTTGCGATGCGTTCGCGGGGGTCATGGGTGCGCCTTACGCTCGGATGGTGGGAGCGTGGAGCGCGTGGCCTCCGGCCACGCAAGCGCCGCCGGAAGCGGCGCGCTTCAACCTTCGCATAGGTCAATCATGTTCGTCATTCCGGACGCGCCGCAGGCGCGATCCGGAACCCAGGGGCCAACGATGGGCCGGTTGCCCCTGGCTTCCGGGTTCTCGCTCCGCGAGCCCCGGAATGACGAACTTCTGGTGTTGGCCTAGGCAGACAATCGCCACCTCACGGAAATGACTCCGGGAATATCATGTGAGCCATCGTTACACGCCCGGAAGAGAGGTGCTCCTCTGCGCTGCGCGCGCAGAAACAAGATCAGCTCGCTTCATGCGGAGTCTCGAACGCGGCCAGCTCCTGAAACCACTTTTGCAGGTCCAGCAGGCCTAATCCCTGCGGCGTCGGATTCTCGTGGATGAACTTGGTTTCAAGGAATTGCTGGTGTGCCGCCTCGATCGTCCTGCGTGGATGTTTGCCAAGCCACGATTCATCGAAGCTCTGTGTGATGTCGCAATGGTGCGTGTGTATGAACGGCTCCCAGCTCTTCGTAAGTTCATTTTTCTCCTTGATGTCAACGATTTCCGTTTGTTCGAGTTCGCGCTCTTCAACCTCGCCCCACGCCGCTTTCATGAGGGCGATGGCGGCCGCGTCGGAGCACGGTGCGCCGTAGCCAAAAATGGTCAGCACAAACGCATCCTGCAGAACCGCCTTGAGTCCTGACCACTCGGCGCTGATGAATGGATCAGAGGTGTAGTCTTTTTCGGCGATCGGATAGAGCAGGCGGCTTGGCGTCAGCGGCTTGTGGCAGACGGAGCACTGAGCAAGGCGCGAGCCTTTCTTGCGATGCTCCATGCAATAGCCGATCGCCACGCAGCCGTGGAGATAGGCGACACGCGGCAGACGCGCGACCTGCCGGTTGCGGTAGCAGGCCTGATAAAGAAACGGGTCCCAGTTGAACGTCGCGATAAAGTCCTTTTCCCGCAGCGAGAGCACTAGCTTGTCATAGATGGTCGCGTGATCCGGCA
>CADEEA010000050.1 GCA_902826245.1 uncultured Alphaproteobacteria bacterium
GCTGGTGGAAGGGGCTGGATTCGAACCAGCGTACGCTCTCGCGGGCAGATTTACAGTCTGCTGCCATTAACCACTCGGCCACCCTTCCAGGAGTGTCAGGGCTGGAACACGGACGCCAAGCGCGCTAGCGCGTGGTCCCGGGCGACAGCCCCGAAGCGGAGCGCTCCTATAACCAAGCCCCCACCCCCAAACAAGGCGCCGCGCGGGCTCCCGCCGCGCCCCATTCCACCCGACCGGCTGCCGCGGCGCCAATTCGAGGAGGAGACCGGGGGGCCCTCCTGGATTTGGGGGACGCACGCCTGCCTGGCCGCGCTCGCCAACACGGCGCGCCGCATCGAGCGGGTGGTCGCCTCGCGCAACGCGGCGCTGCGCCTGCCCGAGAACGCCGCGGCGCAAATCCTCGACCCCGGCGCCATCGACGGCATGCTCCCGCCCGGCGCGGTCCACCAGGGGCTCGCGGTGCGGGCGTTTCCGCTGGAGCCGGTGTCGCTCGAAGCCGCCTGCGCGCCCGCGGACGGGCGCAGCGTGCTGGTGCTCGACGGCGTCACCGATCCGCAGAATGTCGGTGCAGCGTTCCGTTGTGCGGTTGCGTTCGGCGCACGCGCCGTCGTTCTGCAGGACCGCAAATCGCCGCCCTTGACCGGCGTGCTGGCGAAAGCCGCCGCTGGCGCCGTCGAACTTGTACCCCATGTGCGCGCGGTCAACCTCGCGCGCGCCATCGAGACGCTGCGCGAACTCGGCTATCTCAGCGTCGCGCTTGAAGGTGAAGCGGAACTCTCCATCGCCGAGGCGCTCGCCGATCCGCGCCCAATCGCGCTCGTGCTCGGCGCAGAAGGCAAAGGCCTGCGCCCAAGCGTCGCCGAAGCCTGCGAGAAACGCGCGCGCATCCCGATCGCAGCGGCAATGGAGAGCCTCAATGTTTCCGCGGCCGCGGCGGTGGCGCTGTATGAGGCGATGCGGCGGGGGTGATGAATATGGGCCGCCGGCGTCCTCGCCGGCATGCGCGGATGTTCGTGATTGGGAGCGCGGCGCTCCGCGCCGCCTGCGCGGCGGAGCCGCGCGGTCCAACGTGGAGAAAGCGGCGCTGCCGGCGAGGGCGCCGGCGGTCCATATTGGAACCTAACCGTTAGCCGCCACCAAGCGCCGGCATCATCTTCTCCGCGATAATCTCCGGCGTCAGCGCGCCGCGATGCACGGCGCGAATGGTTCCGTCAGCGCCGACGACGAAAGTCTCCGGCATGCCCGCGGCGCCGAGTTCGAGCGCGAAGCGTCCGTCGGGATCGAGCCCCACCGCACTGAACGGATCGCCGAGACGCGCCAGAAATTGCGCGGCGTCCGCGGGTTCATCGCGATGCGCCACGCCGACAATGGTTACACCCTGCGCTCTCAATTCCATCAGCAGCGGATGCTCGGCGAGGCACGGCGTGCAATAGGACGCGAAAATATTGATCAGATACGAGCGCCCGCGCAGCGCTTCGGCGGTCACCGGTTCGCCGCCGCCGAGGCGGTCGAGTACAAAAGCCGGCGCGGCACGGCCGACGAGGCCATCGGTGACAGTCGCCCGCTCGCCGCCGCGGGTGAGCAAGAATGCAGACACCGCAACGAGCAGAGCCAACACAATCAGAGGCGCAAACGCCAGGGCGCGTTTCATGGACGCTCCTCCAGCTTCTTGGCTTCGCGCGCCCATCGGATTGCACGCAGGACGACCACCAGCGTCAGCGCCGCTAGCGCTCCAAGCGCAACCACATAGGCGGCGTACACATAAGCCCAACCGCCTTCGATCATGGCCCCGCTCCCGCCGCGCGCAGACGCGCTGCTTCAACCCGGCGACGATGCACCGAGGCGCGCATGTGTGCGATCGCAAGCGCGACAAACAGGCTGAAATACGCGCCCGCCATCGTGAACAGAGGCGCCCGCATAGAAGCATCGATGCTCGATCCGCC
Organism: uncultured Alphaproteobacteria bacterium; assembly: GCA_902826245.1. Lineage (GTDB taxonomy): Bacteria > Pseudomonadota > Alphaproteobacteria > Caulobacterales > Aquidulcibacteraceae > Vitreimonas. Next base: position 1,944 of record CADEEA010000050.1, read on the forward strand.
GGGACGCAGCACACTCGCGGGCTGATGCAGGGTCGACCACCATTCGACCGAGAAATGCACAATCGGAATGTTCACGAATCCGGCGAGGCACAAAATCGCCGCCAGCCGCGACGCTTTCTCCTCATCGTCGACAGCGGCAACGAGTGCGAGATAGCCGAGATAGGTCAGAAACAGGATCAGCATCGAAGTGAGCCGGCCGTCCCATTCCCACCACGTCCCCCAAGTGGGCGCGCCCCAGATCGAGCCGGTGATCAGGCAAATTGCAGCGAACGTGGCGCCAATTGGCGCAGCCGCGCGCGCGGCGAGGTCGGCCATGGCATGGCGCCACACCAGGCTCACAAAACTCGCGCCCGCCATGAACGTGTAGACGCCCAGCGACCACCACGCCGCCGGCACATGCACGTACATGATCCGTACCGTCTCGCCCTGAAACTGTTCGGCCGGCGAGTGGAACAGGCCATCGCGCACGCCGATGACGAAGAGCAGCGCCGCAAGCACGCCGAACGCGGGCGCCACCCAGGCCGTGGCGGACATGAAGCGGGCGGGATTGGCGAGGAAATTGATCATGGCACGACGCTGGCCCTCGGTATCACTGAGACCACACCACCCATCCCCGGATTCGCGAAGCGAAGTCCGGGGCCCATAGACACGAACGCTTCGAGTATATGGGCCCCGGACTGAATGCTTGCGCATTCATCCGGGGATGGGTGGTTAGGCGCAATCAAGCAATTGTGATTCCCGAATCTTGACATAACTGACACCTGCTCATTCCGCCTGGAGGCGCAACGCCGCAGCGGCGGCGAACGGCCCGAGTACGCACCCGAACAACGCACATCCCGCCAGCAGGGCGAGAGCGGCGTCGATGTCCTGTCCCGCCGCGACCGAGGCGCCGAAGATAATGGGCGGCGCGAAGAAGGGCAGCACCAGCAGCGCGATCAATACGCCGCCGCGTTTGACGCCGGCCGCGACTGCAGCGCCCACCAACCCAGCACCTATAAAGGCGGCGAGCCCGAGCAGTAGACTCACAATGATAACCGGCACCCGCTCCAACGGCGCCTGTAAGGCGATCGCGGCGGGGCCGGCGGCGAATGCCAGCGGCAGCCCCACCACCAGCCACAACGCTGCGCCCTTGGCGAAGACCAGCGCTTCCAGCGGCGTGTCGGAGAGCAACATCTGATCGAGGGAACCGTCCTCCAAATCGGCTTGAAACAATTTCTCGAGGCTCGCGAGCACCGCGAGCGCTGCGGCCACCCAGGCCAGCGGCGGCCCCGCGGCGGCAAGCAAAGTACGGTCCGGCCCCATCGCCAACGGCGCCAACACCACCGCGCCAATGAAATAACCCAGCGGCGCCAGCGCGCCGCCGCCGCCGGACCAGAGCAGCGCCACGTCGCGCCAGAACGTTGCGATGATCGCCTTCATGCAGCGCCCAGATTGAGCGTCTGCGTCGGCGCCGAGCCGATGCTCTCGTGCAATGCTGCAACCACCACTCCGCCTTCGCGGCGATGAGCATCGATCAAGCCAGCGAGCAAATCACGTCCGTTTGCATCGAGCCCCGCGGCCGGCTCGTCCAGCAGCCAGAGCGGGCGTGGGGCCGAAAGCAGGCGCGCCAGTGCAAGCCGCCGTGCTTGACCCTGGCTCAGCACGCGCGCGGGCAGCTCGGCCTGCGCCTGCAGGCCGACGCGCTCAAGCGCATCGGAAGCAGCGCCGCCAAACAAGCCCACCCAATAATCCACATGCGCACGGGCGCTGACCGCGCCTTTGACGCCATTCTGGTGCCCGAGGAAGTGTAGCCCCGCGGCCGCCGCGGAGAATTCCACCGCGCCGGCTGACGGACGCAGGAATCCGGCGATTGCGCGCAGCAGGCTGGTCTTGCCCGCCCCGTTGGCGCCGCGCACTTCGATGAAGTCGCCCGGTCCTGCCTCGAAGCTTAATTGCTCGAACAACAAGCGTCCGCCGCGGCGAATGCCGAGCGCGTGCACAGACAGAATCGGGCTCACCGAAGCTGCCCCGCTATGCGCTTTTGCACATTCGCGGACGTTTTTGTCAGATCACTCACCATAATGCCGCCGTTCTTCTAGGCAGGGTCGGCCCATCCGCCAAGGCGGATCGACCGGAGGGGAACATGCGCGGAATTCTTGCCGCTTTAGCATTGAGCGCCGTGCTTGCCGCATGCGGTCAGGCCGAGAAGAGCGCCGGCTCGGCGGATATGGCCATGGAGCAGAGCGCGCCAGCGGGCGTCGCCGCGCCCATGGACGGCGCCCAAAACCAGTCGCGCGCCAACGAAGCCTCCGGCGGCGAGGCCGCCTCAGGGGGAACGCAAGCATCCCCAAGCCAGCCGGCGGGGCCCGCGCCCGTGCTTTACCTCGCCTATTCCTACGCCACCAATCTGGAGCTGCCGGCCGAGCGCCTCTCCGCCATGGTCGACCGCCATGTGCAGATGTGCCAGAGCGCGGGTCCCCGGCTCTGCCAGCTGATCGGCTCCAATGTCAGCGGCGACCCTGAGAGCAGCATGAACGGCTACGTCTCGCTGCGGGGAGAGCCTGCCTGGCTCGGCGCCTTCATGCGCGGGCTGGAGGCGGAAGCCGACGCCGCAGGTGGCCGCATCCTGCAGGAGACCACCAACACCGAGGACCTGACCCGAGCCATCGTCGACAGCGAAGCGCGCCAGCGCGCCCAGACCACTTTGCGTGATCGCCTGCAGGATTTGCTGCGCAATCGCAGCGGGCGGCTTTCTGACATTCTGGAGACCGAACGCGAGCTCGCCCGCGTGCAAGGCGAGATCGACGCGCTGCAATCGAGCCTCGCAGTGATGCGCACGCGCGTGGCGATGTCGGAACTGATGCTGTCGTACCAATCCTCGGCGCAGCCGCTGCGCGGCGACACCTTCCGCCCGTTGGGAGATGCGTTTGCGGGTTTCCTGGGCATCGTGGTGCAGGGCTTTGCGGCGATCATTGTGCTCATCGCCGGGCTGCTGCCGTTCGCAATCGTGCTGGTTCCCATCGCGTGGGGCCTGCTGCGCTGGCGGCGCGCGCGGGGGGGGCGGTTTTTTGGGGACAAGGCGAAGCCGCCGGCGCGTGAGGGCTGAGGGGCCGGCCGGCGCCCTCGCCGGCCAGCGCCAGCGCTTGTGATTGGGAGCGCGCCGCTCCCGCGGCGCAGCGCGGCGGAGCCGCGCGCTCCAACCTCCAAGCAATTGCGCGGGTTCGGCGCGATCGGGCTCCGGACCTTGGCCATCCTGGGCGGCGTGCCGTTGGGCGGCTGATTCAATCCTTGGACCGCCGGCGTCCTCGCCGGCATCGGTGCTGATTACCACCGCCAGCCGCGTCAGCAGAAACGCCGTACGCCGGCGAGGACGCCGGCGGTCCAAGGGAATTTGCACCTCCCTCAAACAGCGCTACATATCTCCCGCCGCGCGCCGGTTTGATTCCGGATTTGGGGCGCTCCCCGACGCGTTTCGCATCGCTGTCACTCCCAGACGAGAGGATGCACTCTGATGCCGTCTCTGAATTCGTTTCGCAGCCGCACCACGCTCAGCGTCGCCGGCAAGAGCTATGCGTATTTCGATCTCAACGCCGCCGTGCGCAACGGCCTCGACGACATTGCTCGCCTGCCTTATTCGCTGAAGGTGCTGCTGGAAAATTTGCTGCGCACCGAGGACGGCGTGGCGGTGAAGAAGGATGACATCGCCGCAATTGCCGGCTGGTTGAAAAATCGCGGCAAGGACGAAGTGGAAATCGCCTTCTCCCCGGCCCGCGTGCTGATGCAGGATTTCACCGGCGTGCCGGCAGTGGTGGACCTCGCCGCCATGCGCGATGCGGCCGCGAAGCTGGGCGCGGACCCCGAGCGCATCAATCCGCTGGTGCCGGTGGACCTCGTGATCGACCATTCGGTGATGGTCGATCATTTCGCCGGCGCGGATTCCTTCAAGCGCAACGTCGATCTCGAATACGAGCGCAATGGCGAGCGCTACCAATTCCTGCGCTGGGGCAGCCAGGCGTTTCGCAATTTCCGCGTCGTGCCGCCGGGAACCGGCATCTGCCACCAGGTCAATCTGGAATATCTCGGCCAATCGGTGTGGACGCGCGAGGAGGACGGCGAGACCATCGCCTATCCCGACACGGTCGTAGGCACTGACAGCCACACCACCATGATCAATGGCATTGGCGTCTTGGGCTGGGGTGTTGGCGGCATCGAGGCGGAGGCGGCGATGCTGGGCCAGCCGGTGTCGATGCTGATCCCGGAAGTGATCGGCTTCCGCCTCACCGGGCGCATGCCCGAAGGCGCCACCGCCACCGATCTGGTGCTCACCGTCACGCAAATGCTGCGCAAGCGCGGCGTGGTGGGCAAGTTCGTGGAATTTTTCGGCCCCGGCCTGGATGTGCTTTCGGTCGAGGATCGCGCGACTATCGCCAACATGGCGCCGGAATACGGCGCCACCTGCGGCTTCTTCCCGGTCGACCAGAAGACCATCGACTATCTCACAGCGACGGGGCGCGATCCTGCGCGCGTGGCTTTGGTGGAAGCGTACTGCAAGGCGCAAGGGCTGTGGCGCGGCGATGTCGAACCGGATTTCACCGACACGCTTGAGCTTTCCCTGGCCGACGTGCGCCCCTCGCTTGCGGGACCGAAGCGGCCGCAGGACCGCGTACTGCTCGGCGCCATTGGCGAAGGCTTCACCAAGGTGATGAATGACGAGTTCAAGAAAAGCGCGGAGCTGAAGAAGCGCGCGCCAGTTGCGGGCGCCGCTCACGATGTCGGCCACGGCGATGTGGTCATCGCCGCGATCACCTCCTGCACCAACACCTCCAATCCTTCCGTGTTGATCGCGGCAGGGTTGCTGGCGCGCAACGCCCGCGCAAAGGGGCTGAAGCCGAAGCCCTGGGTGAAGACTTCGCTCGCGCCCGGCAGCCAAGTGGTCACCGACTATCTCGACAAGGCTGGCCTCAGCGACGATCTCAATGCGCTTGGCTTCAACCTCGTCGGCTATGGCTGCACCACCTGCATCGGCAATTCAGGGCCATTGCCGCCGGCGATTTCCGCTGCGGTGGGCGAGAACGATCTCGTTGTCGCCTCTGTGCTGTCTGGCAATCGCAATTTCGAGGGCCGCGTCAATCAGGACGTGCGCGCGAACTATTTGGCTTCGCCGCCGCTGGTGGTTGCTTACGCGTTGGCGGGCTCTGTGTACGCCAACCTTGAAACCGAGCCGCTCGGCATGGGCAAAGATGCGCGCCCGGTTTACCTGCGCGACATCTGGCCGAGCAATGCCGACATCGAAGCGGTGGTTCGCACTGCGGTGACACGTGAAATGTTTGCCTCACGCTACGGCGATGTGTTCAAGGGCGATCCGAACTGGCAGGCGATCAAGGTCTCCGGCGGGCGCACGTACGAGTGGCCGATCAGCTCCACCTACGTAAAGAACCCACCCTATTTCGAGGGCATGACCATGACGCCCGCGCCGATCGTCGATATCCGCGAGGCGCGCATCCTGGCGCTGTTCGGCGACAGCATCACCACCGATCACATCAGCCCCGCCGGCAACATCAAGAAGGCCTCGCCCGCCGGCAAGTACCTGAGCGAACACCAAGTCGCGCAGGACGATTTCAATTCCTACGGCGCGCGCCGCGGCAATCACGAAGTGATGATGCGGGGCACCTTCGCCAATATCCGCATCAAGAATTCGATGGTCAGGGACGAAGCCGGCAACCCCGTCGAAGGCGGGTTCACCCTGCACCAGCCCTCGGGCGAACGCATGGCCATCTACGACGCCGCCATGCGCTACCAGGCCGAGAAACGCGACTTGGTCGTGTTCGCCGGCAAGGAATACGGCACCGGCTCCTCGCGCGACTGGGCCGCCAAGGGCACAAAGCTATTGGGCGTGCGTGCTGTGATCGCAGAGAGCTTCGAGCGCATCCACCGCTCCAACCTCATCGGCATGGGCGTGCTGCCGCTGCAATTTGTCGACGGGGCCTCCTGGCGCGAGCTGGGCCTAACGGGCGGCGAAACGATCTCCCTCGACGAGGTCGCGCAGCTCGGGCCACGCCAACGGGTGAGCTTGAGGATTAAGGGGGCGGGCGGCTTGCGTGAGGTGAACGTCCTATGCCGTATCGATACGGAGAACGAGGTCGCCTATTTCCGCAACGGGGGCATCCTCCATTACGTCCTGCGCGGCCTGACCCGGGCGGCTTAAGCGGCCGTAACGCCGGTTTGATTCGCGCACAGCGGGGCTGGCGCCCCATGATGAAGCGGATGTTCGCCCGTTCCCTTGCGGCCGCCTTGTTGTTCGCCCTGGCGGCGACGGCGCCGTTTGCGCGCGCGCAGACCGTGGGCGCGCCGGCAGCAATTGTGGTGGAATTGTACACCAGCCAGGGGTGTTTTCAGTGCCCACGCGCCAACAGGTTGCTCGGAACGTTCTCTCGGGAACCAGGCGTGCTCGCACTTACCTTCCCGGTGGGGATTTGGGATTATCTCGGCTGGCGCGACACCTTCGCGCGCCCTGAGTTCGCCGAACGTCAACGCGCCTATTCCCGGACCCTGCGCGTGCGTGGCCGATACACCCCCCAACTCGTCGTCAACGGTCAAACCCAGATCAGCGCATCCGACTGGGACGGCGCACGCTCCACGCTGCACCAGGCGCGCGCAACGCCGCGCTCCAATGGTGCGCCGGTGGCCGGCATTGTCCGACTCCGCAACGGCCGGGTGCGGGTGACGATCTCTGGTGCTGCGCGCATGCCCGCCGCCGATATCTGGCTGGTCGCCTACGACCCCGGACCATTGGAGGTTCAGATCAACGGCGGCTTGAATATTCGCCGCACCGTTTCCCACTACAATCTGGTCCGCAGCATCGAACGCCTCGGCGCATGGAGCGGAGAAGCATCCTGGTATGAGCGCGCGCAGTGCAGCCCCCAATGCGCGGTATTGGTGCAGGCGCCCGACGGCGGAGAGATTTTAGCCGGCGCGGCGACGCTGGTTGCGGGGCGGCGCTAGGCGGCTAGATCGCCCGTAAGGCGCTACGGCGCCAGGAACAGCTTGCGCGCGAGCCGCCTCAAGAGCAAAGTCGCGGTCAATGACAATGCTCGACACCGCTCCCGCCGTGCAGGATTTGAAGGCCGTCGGATTTGAGGAAAGACAGGCGCAGGTCATCGTGCAAATCGTTCTACGCGCCGGCGAAACCTGGCCAGACGGACTTGCCACCAAAGTGGATCTAGCGGAGACGAAGGCTGACATTCTGAAGTGGATGTTCGGCGCCATCGGCTTTCAAACTTTGGCGCTCCTCGGCGGAATGGCGCTGTTGTTGAGGATAGGGAGCTAAATCGGGTTCTCGCCAGCGCGGGCCCAGACCGCCTCAGCTGGTGTCTCAACGCGGGCGGCACAACGGGCATCGGTTGCCCCATGGCCCAGGTCGAGCGATTCCCATCGACAAAGCCTGCGACCCGCGATCTTGCTATTGCGCGGCGGGCAAGAGCGTCGCCAGCGCCGGAGCGAGTTCACTCGCTTCCATCTCGCTCAGCGCATAAGCCCAGCCCGCAACGCGGTTGTTCAACTCCAGCGCGGCGGCTTCCTGCTCCGGGCTTTGAGCGCGCGCGACCAGCTTCAACCAGGTCTTGCCGTCGCTTTCGATCAGTTCGGCCTCAATCGCCACGCCTTGAAACGTGATCGCGCGAAGGCGAGCCTTGGCCGCGCCTTGGATCGCTGGCGCCTCCAAAACATCGGTGGGCCGCAATTCGTTGAGGTGCTGTGCGGTCGTCGTGACCAATGATTGCGACGCCGCCGCAAGATCCGGCGAAACGATGAGCCAAGGCTGGTCGCCGGCCGCACGCGCCAGCACGTAACCGCGCCCGGTCGCCGGAATGATCTCCACGCGCGCGAGGCTGTCCTCAGGCAGCTCCAGCGGCCGCAGATTGAGCCAGGAGGCGATGTCGCGCAGCGGCGGCAATCCACGCCCCGACGGATCGGCGCGCACTTCCCAGACTTGATCCTGCCCCGTGCGCCGCACGAAAGTTCGCCCGCCCGGTTCGATGCCGAAAATCAGGTCGACGACAAAAGCGCGCTCGGCGTTTTCGATCTGCACCAGAACGCCGCGGCCGCCCTGGCGTGGATCGTCCACGCCCAGGCGCGCATGCTTGGAAGCATCGGCGGTGAGCCGGCGTGAAATCCGCATGTCGGTGAGGCCGCGCGTCAATTGCTCCAGCCTCGCCGCCTGAACCGGAAAGTCGCCGCGGTCGCGCATCGCCCAGCCGCGCTGGGTTTTCTCTATCCTGTAGCTCGCTTCGCTGCTGGCGATGCTGACGCGCTGTGCGCCGGCGATTGTGTTGGCGAGCCCCGGGACCACCAATTCGGAGGCTTGCTCGGGGTGTGCTGAGCGATACTCGATCGCGGATGTGACCGCCGCAACGCCAAGGGTTGCGCCCGCAATCAAAAGCAATGTCAGCGCCCGTGCCTTGCGACGCTCGGCCAGATCGGTGCTCATCGCCGCGCTCCCACGCGCCGCTGCCGGCGCCAGAAAAAGTAGAGCCCGCCCGCCGCCACCAAGAGCGGCGCGAGCCACATATTGATGAACATCACCAACGCCTTCAGCCCATCGACATCCTTGCGCAGATCGCGCTCGACGCCGCGGAGCGCAGTCCGCGCTTCATTGAGCTCCTGCTGCACGCGCTTCATTTCGGCGTTTTCCTCGGGCGTCAGCTCGGCGCCCAGATTGCCGCTGAAGAACCCGGAGCCGCGGCCACGCTGCTGCAGGTTCACCAGCCGCGACTGCGCCGATTGGAGATCGGCCTGCAATTCCCGCTGCCGCGCCTCGATCGCTTCCTGCGCTTTGCGCTCCAGGTCGTCCAACACCTTCATTGGCCGCGCAGAAGGCGCGCGCGAGCGCAGCGACACCAATGCGTCCGAGCCGCTCAGAATGTCGATCGCATTGAGCGCGAAGAAACCGTTGTCGACCTGGGGAACCCCATCGCGCCCGATGTAAAAATCATCGCCCAGGAAATCGACATCGGACACAACGACAATCTGCGCAGGAGTTGCCGAACGCGCCAAGTGTGCGCCGGTCTGCGCCTGCGGCGCTGCGGCCCCTTCCGGCGCCGGCGCAAGCGGGGGCGCGCCATCGGCGAACGCGGTTTCGAGATTTCCAGAGAGCCGCATCGCAAGCAGTTCGCGCCGCCCAGCGCTGCCTTGCCAGATGCTGGCGATTTCGTAGGGCGACGGCATCGAGATCGCCATGTCGGCGGGAATGCGCATGGTGCGCCCGCTGGTTTCGGCCAGCCGCACCACCTCAATTCCCGGCCGCTCTGTGACGTTCAGCCCGCCGGCGAGCCCGAGATAGAAGCCGCGGCTGAAACCCGCGGTCATCATGTCTTCGCGGTCGAGCCCATCGACAGGCACCGCAAAGAACAGAGGCTGCGGCGCTTCGCCAACCTGCCCGTTCGGCAGCTGCACCTGAATCGGCAGCGCGTTCTCGCCGTCGAGCACGACCGTCGGCGCCATCTCCACGCCCCATCGCGACAGGAGCGGCTCTAGAGTTGACGACGTGGGAACACCGACAGGATTGGCCGGATCGAACGCGCCGGCCTGCTGCTGCGCCATGCGCGAGGCCGGATCGAGGGCGATGAAGGCCCGCCCCTTGCGCAAAATGAATTGGTCCACCGCATACATTTGCTGTGGCGACAGCGCCCAGGGATGGATAATCGCCAGCACGTCCGCGTCCGGGATCGTCTCGAAATTCACGGGCAGCTTCACCACGTCGTTGCTGCGCCCGAGTTCTGTCGCGAACCAGGATTGGCCGCTCGGGAATGTCGGATCGGCGGCCGCGGCGGGGTCGAGCGGCAGCGCCGTAATCAGGGCGATGCGCGGCCGATTGGGATTTTCCAATTGATAGACCAGGCGGGTGATCTGGTATTCGAGGAACGGCTCTTGCGCCTCCGACAACGAAGGGATCACGCGCCGATCGTCGATCGAATTGGCGCCGACGATGCCGAAATAGATCGGGTCGGCGCCCTGCACCACCGTCTGGGCTTCGATGCCGCCTTCCTGGGCCTCGTCTTCCTCAACGCTGAAACGCTCCACGTTCACTTCGACGAAGCGCACCCGCCCCGAAGAATGCGCGGCGAATGTTTGCAGCATCTCGCGCACGCGCGCCGCATAGGCTTGCGCCTGCGGAAAAGGCGCGGCTGCCTGGCGCGAGAAATAAAGCTTCAGCTCGACCGGTTCGCTCAGCTCGCTGAGCACTCCCTTGGCGCCCGCGCTCAGCGTGTAGAGGCGGTTCTCGGTAAGATCGAGCCGCCAGGATCGGAACCACGAATTGGCGATCAAGTTGCCGCCGATGAAAATCAGCAGCAACGAGAAAGCGACGACAAGCGCGTAACGGCGTCCGTTCATGGCTCAGCCTCCCCGCCGCGCGTCGACCGCGAGCGCGGTCCAGCCGAGACACAATGCGATCAACGAAACGAAATAGAACACAGAGCGGAATTCCACGACGCCGCGCTGGGCGGCGTCGAAATGATGGATGATGGAGAAACGCGCCAGCGCTTCGGTGACGGCGCCGCCCGCCAAGCCGGTGAAGAAGTCCAGCACCAGCGGAAGACCCAAGGCCGTCAGCACGAACGAGACCAGCACAGCCAGCACAAAAGCCACGATCTGCGCCGGCGTGATCGCCGACATCGCCGAGCCGATCGCGATATAGGCGCCCGCCATCAGCAAGCTCGCCAGATACCCGGTAAAGATCGCTGAATTGTCGGGCGAGCCGAGGAAGTTCATGGTCACCCAGAGCGGAATGGTCAGCAGCAGCGCCACCGCCGCGATGGTCCAGGCGGCTAAGAATTTGCCCAGCACCAGCGCCCATGTCGGCGCGGGAAGCGTGAGCAGCAACTCGATCGCCCCCGAGCGGCTCTCTTCGGCCCACAACCGCATCGCCACCGCTGGCAGAAACACCATGAAGATCCACGGGTGGAACGCGAAGAACGGGGCGAGATCGGCTTGCCGCTGTTCAAACAACCCGCCGACCTGGAAGGTGAACAAGCCGATCGCAAACAGGAACACGGCGACGAACACATAGGCAGTGGGCGTCGTGAGATAGGAGAGCACTTCGCGGCGATAGACCGCCATCATGCTGGCGAGACCGGGTTGCTTCTTCACGCGCGTTCCTCCCCGCGCGTCAGCGCCTCGAACGCTTTTTCCAGCGAGCCATGTTCGCCCGCCAGCGCAGCCGGGGCGGCGTCAGCGACGATGCGGCCCTGGTCGATGATGATGGCGCGCGTGCACACCGCCTCCACTTCCTCGAGGCTGTGGGTTGAGATGATCAGGCCGCGATCCTGGCCAAGGCGACGGATCAGATCGCGCACCGAATGGCGCTGATTGGGATCGAGCCCGTCGGTGGGTTCGTCGAGCACCAGCAGCAGCGGATCGTGCAGGAGCGCAGACGCGAGCCCGACCCGGCGGCGGAACCCCTTGGAAAGCGTCTCGATCGGCTGGTCGATAGTGTCGCCCAAGCGCGTGTCTTGGGCCGCGCGCCGCACGGCGTGACGCGCCGCTTCGCGGGTCATACCGCGGGCTTCGCCGACAAAGCGCAGGAAGGTCCAGGGCGTCATCTCGCCGTAGAGAGGCGCGCCTTCAGGCAAATAGCCCACCCGCTCCTGCGCGCGGCGACGCTCGCGCGCCACGTCGATATTGAATACCTTCGCGGCGCCCTCGTCGGGCTCCAGGTAACCGGCGATCATCCGCATCGTGGTGGTCTTGCCGGCGCCGTTAGGCCCTAGAAAGCCGACGATCTCGCCGACATCGAGCGAAAAGCCGACGCCGTCCACGGCGACGCGCCGGCCGAAGGTCTTTCGCAAACCGTCGACCTGCAAAAGCATGTGAGTAAGAACCCTTGAGAAAATCGAGCGCGCCTCTTAGGGCGGTTTTCGGCAAAACGCTATCGCGAACTTATCCCCAGGCACGGACGAATCGCCGCGTTCTGATTCCGCGCATGGATTGCTGTTTCAATAATTCAGCTCAAACCCGCCTGGGACTCGAGCCGCAGCCTGCAACGCTCCACGCGCGGCGTGTCAGCGCCGCAAGGCGCCAAAAACTTCCCGCGATTCCAAGGAATTCAGCCCAAAAGCAACAACGCCCGCGCGGGGCGCGGGCGTTGCGAGAAACTGAAGTGACCGGTCGAAGCGCGCACCCGGGGGGCTGGGGGGGCTGATGGATACCGGATACGAGCCTTTCTCCGACCGGTCACAACGCTAAGGTCGCGCTCTAATGCGGCGAGGGCAAGCAAAAAATGCGGCCCAAAGGAGACATGTCTAGAAAGTTAATTCGACAGCAGCAGACATTGCTTTCCGTCCATTCTCAATTCCCGCGAACGCGGTGCCAAACACACGAAAAACAATGAGATTTTTCTGTCCCCGGGGAACGAGCGCACGAAAAAGAAAAACGCCCCGGCAATGCCGGGGCGGAAATTTTCTCCACAGTTCCGCGCTTCTAATTGCGCGGCGAGAGGAGGCTCAGGATGAACTGGAACAGGTTGACGAAGTTCAGATAGAGGCTGAGCGCTCCAAAGGTGGAGCCAACGGCCGCCGCACGGCTGTCGCCGCCGAACTGATAATACATGAACTTCAAGCGCTGGGTGTCGAACGCCGTGAGGCCGGCAAACACCAGCACGCCGATCACCGAGATCGCGAAGTGCAAGGCGTTGCTCTGCATGAACATGTTCACAATCGACGCGATCACGAGCCCGATCAGGCCCATCATCAGAAACGTTCCCATGCCGGTCAGATCGCGCTTGGTGGTGTAGCCCCACAGGCTAAGCGCGCCGAACGAAGCGGAAGTAATCAGGAACGCCTTGGCGACGATGGTCATGCCATCGGGGATGCGGGCGTAATAATAGACGATGGCCCCCATGCTCACGCCGATCAGCGACACCACGCTCCAATAAATCAGGTTGGCCGCGGTCGGCGACGGGTTGCGGACGGCGAAGCTGGAAATCAGCAGAATCGCCAGCGGGCCGAACATCACGACCATGCCTATCGGGCCGGTCAGGAGGGTTCGCACCAATTGCTCGTCAGACCCCACCACCCAGGCGAGAACGCCCGACAGCAACAGGCCAAGACCCATCTTGTTGTAAACTGAAAGCATAAAGCCGCGTAGGCCGGCGTCGACCGCCATATCGGCGCGGCCGACCGGGATACTGCGCGCTCCAGGTTGGTAGTCGCTCATGAAAACACCTCCAAGCAGCAGGGGAATTTACCGCTGCGACAGCTGTGTATATGGCGGTGTTGCAGAGATGCTGCAAGCTCCCGCGCAGCCGCCCGGCTTGCTTGTGGGCGTCCGAATGCCCATCATGCGCGGGCGAAATGCTTGCCCTGTTTCTGGCGGGAAACAAGACGGTGACTAGAATCGCGCTAGGAGCCGGCGCGGAGGTAAGCCCGGGTGGCCGACGAGAACGATCCCAAGAGTCCGGAAATCCCTCCCGCGTCGCCGGGGGCGTCCGAGGCCGACGCCGAGCCAACGCCGGTTGCAGCCGAGGCGGAGGAAGCCGCCTCACCCGCCTCGTTCGAGGAAGAACCCGCGCCAGAAGCAAGCTCTGAGAGCGCCGCCGACATCGAACCCGCCGAGCCGGCGCTGTCCACGGCGGCGGAACCTCAAGCGCCACCGACTGAGGCTGCAACCGCTGGCACGCTCGAACCGCCGCCAATGTCGATGACCGGGGCGGAAGAAGCGTCCAAGGCGGCCGTGGATTTTGTGGCGGCGGAAACTCCAGCGCTCGCCATCGAGGAAGATCCCGCGAACCCCAGCGAGCCCCCCGCCAGCGAAGTCCTTGAACCGGACACCGCACCCACAGAGATTGAGGACGCTATCGCGCGCCCGATCGAACCGCACGTCGAAGAAATTGCTGCGCTGACCGCGTATGAGGCTGACCCACAGGCCGGGGATTTGACCCCGCAAGCGGTCGTCGAAACCCCAACCGAAGCGCCCGCGCCTGCTGAGATTGAAGAAATACCCACGGAGGCAGTTGCGGCGCTGACTGCGCAGGAAATTGAACAACAGCCCGAGGATTCGGCGCTGCGCGCCGAAGTCGCTATCGAAGCTCCACCCGCAGCGCCCGCGGAGATTCAGGAACTCCCCACAGCATTCCCCGAACCGGCTCAACAGGACGCAACCGTCCTAGAAGCGGGGGCCGCTGAAATCGCTGGCGAGAGCGCGAGCATAGAACCGGCGGAGGAGTGGGAGACGGAACAGAAGGCCGATGAGCTCTCGGCGGCAGAGACGCAATCGACTAGAGACCTGGCGAGAAGGGACTTGGCGACCGGAGAATTGGCAATCCAAGAATTGGCGCCAGCCGCCGCCGTGCTTGAAGAAGCCGACGTTGACGCCGTGCGTTACGAGGAGCCGTCCGCCCCCGAAGCGGTAGACGAGGCTGTAGCGCATCCGGTCGAGGAAGCGATCCTAGAAACCGAAGCGACGGCTGATGAAGTCGCCCTCCCCGTTCAAACTCGCGCCGAAACCGCCGATCCCATGGATTCTGCGACGGAGGATGCTGAAGCGCACGCGCCCCCTCTCGCGGCGGCGCACGACACAACCCTCCCTGATCAAGCGCTCACCGAGACAGCCGACGCCATCGAGCCGGTTTTTGAAGACGCAGATGCGCACGCGGCGCCTGTTGCGACGTCTCAGGAAACGGACCTCGCCGATCAAACTCTCACCGACGCGGCAGATGCGGTCGATCCAGCGTGGGAAGACGCCGCTGAACAGGCGGCCGAACTCGTCAGTTTCGAGGACGCGATTTCCGAAGACGAAACCGCCGCTGCTGAAGCTGACGCAAGCGAAGCCGCGCCGCCTCAGCACACCGATGCGGTTGAAGTCGCACAATTGCCGCCGAATTATTTCCAGGCCGCGGGCGACCCGGAGGAGCCCGTCGAACCGCCGCCCACCTTCTGGCAGCGCGCCCAGCAGAAATTTGGCGCCTTCGCAGGCGCCACCACCGACAAACTGCGCCCGTTCGGCGGCGGCATGCGCAAGGTCGGCGGGGGAATGTTGCGCGGCGTCCGCGACATCAGACATCCGCGCAATGTGCGCGAAGCGGCGGTGTGGAGCGGATGGGCTGCGGCGGCAGTCGCGGTGGTGCTGGTTGGCTTTTATTTCTTCGTGACCTGGGGAATGCCCTCGGCGGATTCCATTCGCGAAGCACGCAACGGGCAGAGCATCACCTTTCTGGACCGCAACGGCAATGTCATCCTGCGCGAGGGTGCGCAAAACGCGCCGCCAGTGGATTTGAAGTCGCTTCCTCAATACGTCACTCAAGCTTTCATAGCGATCGAGGACCGCCGGTTCTACGATCATTGGGGCGTCGATTTCGAAGGCATGATGCGCGCCGGCGCCCAGAACATTCGCGCCGGCCGTGTGGTGCAAGGCGGCTCCACCATTACGCAGCAATTGGCCAAGAACCTGTTCTTGACCAACGAACGCTCCTGGCGGCGCAAGGCCCAGGAAATCGCCTTGGCGTTCTGGCTAGAAACCAAGTTCACCAAGGAAGAAATCCTCGCGCTTTATCTGAGCCGGGTCTATTTCGGCGCCGGCGCCTACGGCATCGAGGCGGCGGCGGAACGTTATTTCGACCGGCCCGCGCGCGAACTGACGCTTCTGCAATCGGCGATGATTGCAGGCCTCGTAAAAGCGCCCTCACGCCTCAATCCGGCGAGTCAGGATATCAGTTCGGCACGCGCGCGCGCTGAGATTGTGCTGCAGGAGATGGTGGCGCTCGATTTCATCAGCGATTCCGAACGGCAGGCTGCACTCGGCGAAGAACTCGTCGTCAGTCAGCGCAACCCCGCCGGCGTGCTCAGTTATTTCCGCGATTGGATAGACCCGCTGCTCAACGACGTCATCGGCACGCAGCGCGATGACTTTATCATCGAAACCACAATCGACATCCAATCCCAGCGCACCGGCGCAGAAGCCATAGAGGCCGTGCTCGCCGAACAAGGCGAAGCCCGGCGCGCCAGCCAGGCGGCCCTGCTTTCGATGGATGACGACGGCGGGGTGCTCGCCATGATCGGCGGGCGCGACTACGACAAGAGCCAATTCAACCGCGCCACTCAAGCACGCCGCCAGCCCGGCTCGTCGTTCAAATATTTCATCTATCTGGCCGCCATGGAAAGCGGCCTCACGCCTTGGAGCGTTCGCAACGACGCGCCGATCACTATTCACATCGAAGGCCAACCCGATTGGTCGCCGGGCAATTATCACGAAGAATATAACGGCCCAGTGGAGCTCGCGCGCGCCTTCGCGCAATCTTACAACATGGTCGCGATCCGCGTCGCCAACGAGGTCGGCGGCCAACACGTGATCGACGCCGCGCGCCGTTTGGGCGTGTCCTCTGAACTGCACAATTATCACTCGCTCGCGCTCGGCGCGCAGGAAGTTACGCTCTTGGAAATGACCCAGGCTTACGGCGCCATGGCCTCGCAAGGCTACCGCCTGCAAGCCCATGGCGTGAGCCGCATACGCCGCTCCCACGACAACGAAACCATGTGGAGCTGGCGCCAAACTGGGGGCCGCACCCGCGTCATCGAGGAACGCCCGCTGCGCTACATGAACTATCTGATGAATCGGGTGGTCGAGGCCGGCACAGGCACAGCTGCGCGTATAAGCGGGCGCCAGATCGCCGGTAAAACAGGCACCGCCAACGATTATCGCGATGCGTGGTTCGTGGGATTTACACCTGGCATCGTCACCGGCGTCTGGGTGGGCAATGACGATCACCGCATCGCTATGGCGCGCGTCACTGGAGGCCAGCTCCCCGCCGACATCTGGGTGCGCTTTATGCCGACCGCACTGCGCAACGTGCCAATTCGCGCATTGCAGATGCCGGCGCCCGACGATTACGAGGTCAGCCGTCCCGACCCCATCTCGCCGACGCTCACCGCAGTGGGAGCGCCCCTCGGCAGCGCGCCGCCGACGGCGGGCCCGAGCGACGCCGAAGATCGCTCGCTGGATTTCGGCCCGGAGGGGTAAGCCTTATCGCGCGCGAGCAACCGCATGCAGGGCGCAGCCGTGCTGGTGCAGCCATTCCCGGCCGCGCTCGTAATCGGGCATGCATTGGCGCACCAGAGCCCAAAAGCGGCGCGAATGGTTCATCTCGCGCAGGTGTGCAACTTCGTGGGCGGCCAAGTATTCCAGCACGTGCGGCGGCGCCAGCACGACGCGCCAGGAGAAGGAAAGCACCCCGTCCGCCGAACACGATCCCCAACGTGAGCGTAATTCCTTCACCTGAATGCGCGCTGCGCGAACGCCCAGCACAGAAGCATGGCGCGCGACGGCGGCGTGCAGATCGGTGCGCGCCTCCTCCTTGAGAAAACGCAGCAGCCGGGGCTCGAACAGGGCGGGGTCGGGGGCCGGCGCCACTAGACGCAGATGCGGCGCGCCCGCCTCGATCCTGGCGCTCGTGCGCCCGTACTCATAGACCAATTCGTGCAACACCCCGCGCAACGGCGCCAGGGCCCCAGGCGCCAGCAACACGCCTTGCGGCAAACGCTCCAATTCATGCGCGATCCAGCCTGCGCGCTCGGCCGCAAACCGCACCGCCTGCTTCAGCTGCCGCGACGAAGGCGCGGTTGCAATGGCTTCGCGACGCGTCGGATCGATGCGCACAGAGACGCGCCGCGCGCGCGGGTTGACCACAAGCCGCAACGCGACGCGGCGTCCGTCGATCGTTTCGATCTCGGTCTGATTTGGGGCGGCTCGCGAATCGAAGCGCATGCGCAAAGAGTCTCACGAGCCGCGTTAACGTCTCAAGCCTCAACCTGCCTTCAACTGCGGAGTACCGACGTTTCAGCTCTGCGATACGACGCGTAGCGGGCGCCGCCGCCCGGCGGCCGCGGAACGGAATTCGCGGAAGAAGCGGCGCATGCGCGGATAAATCTCGGTGCGGAAGCGTTTGCCGTTGAAAACGCCATAATGGCCAACGCCGGCCTGCACGTAATCTTGGCGCATGGCTTCGGGAATATTGACGCAGAGATCGTGCGCGGCCTGCGTCTGGCCGATGCCGGAGATGTCGTCGAGTTCGCCTTCGACGGTGAGCAGCGCTGTCGCGGTAATGGCGCCGGGATCGACGCGCACATCATGGTGCACCAATTCACCGCGCGCGAGCGTGTGCTCTTGGAACACTTCGCGCAGCGTTTCGATGTAGAATTCTTCACTCAGATCCATGACCGAGAGGTACTCGTCATAGAAGTCGCGGTGCTTCTGCGCGCTATCGCCGTCGCCCACGATCAGATGTTGGAAATAGTCGTTATGGGCGTCGACATGGCGGGAGAGATTCATGCCCATGAAGCTCGCAAGCTGCACGAAGCCTGGATACACCCGCCGAAATGCGCCTGGATAGAAGGCCGGCACCGTGTGGATCATGTTCTCGCTGAACCATTCGATGGAACGTTGCTCGGCCAGCAGGTTCGGCGCGGTGGGCGAGCGGCGCGCATCGATGGGCGAGCCCATGAACGTCATCGTCGCCGGCGCGCAGGGATCGCCCTCCTGCGCCAGCATCGAGATCGCCGCGAGCACTGGCGGCCCCGGCTGGCAAACCGCAACCACATGCACGTCCGGGCCAAGCGCACGGATCATGCCCATCACGTGGTCGATGTAATCGCCATAGCCGAAGCGCCCGTGCATGATCGGCACCAGGCGCGCATCGACCCAATCGGTGACATATACTTCCTGCTCAGGCAGGAACGCCTCCACGGTTCCGCGCAGCAAGGTGGCGTGGTGACCCGACATCGGCGCCACCAGCAGAACGCTGGGGTCAGTGCGCTCGCCGCGCGCGCGCTTCAGCGCCGCTTCGTCGCGCTCGAAATGAACCAGATTGCACCACGGAGACGACCACACTTTCTTCGGCGTGACGGAAACCTCCACGCCTCCGACGCTGGTCACGGGCAGGTTCCACGCCGGCTTGCCGTAGCGACGGGTTACCGATTCAAACAGATCGGAAGCCGCCGCCGTCCTGCGCGACAATTCCGTGTCGGCGGCCGGATTGAACGGGGAGCGCAGCAGGCTCGACTGCATCATCGCCGCTATGCGCAAAGGCGCCACCGAGAGGTGGCCCAATTCATACATCGAATAGAGCATGTGCTTCTTTCGCGCCGCCGAGCGGCTTCCCCCAGATGATGCGCCGCTTGCGTTTCCAACAAGCTAAGGCGTCCAAGAGGCGAATAATCGCCTCCCCTCAGGAGGCGTAATATTGGTTACCGGACTATGATGGCAAGCGCTCAGCTCAGGCGCCGCCCTCCAAACCCGCCCGGATGCAGGCCGCCATATCCTCCACCGGCACGCTGACCAGCGCTCCGCCAGGCCCCTCCGAGCGCACAACCGAAGGCATAATGGCCACCGTCCGCCACTGCGGGTTGAGCACGTAGACGAGCGAGGAATGATCGATCGTGGACGAGGCGAGATCGCGGCCGCTGCGGGTGCTGAAGACGTGGAACGCTCCCTTCGCGGCGTCGATCTCGGCCCGCGTCCCAGTAAGCGCTGTGAGCCCCGGGGGAAATCCTGTCGTCGTCACATAATCGCGCAGCACAGCCGGGGTGTCGCGCTCCGGGTCGAGCGTGATCAGAAGGGTGCGCACATCGGCGCCGCCCGGCGACGTGAGCGCTTCGTTGAGCAGATTCATCGTCATCGGGCACGCATCGGGGCAACGCGCAAAACCGAAATACACAATAGCCGGCTCACCGGCAAAATCGGCCTGCGTCACCCGGACGCCGTTCTGATCGCGAAGCTGGATTGGGCCGCCAACGGCCGCTGCATTGTCGCCCAAGATGCAATTGGGGATCGAAGGCGGGCTCGCGCTCTGCTTCTCCTGCCCCACCAGGAACAGCACGCTCAGCCCCGCCAGCGCCGCCGCAAACAGCGCCGGGATGGCGGCCAGGGTCAGGTCTCGGCGCGGTTTGTCTGCGGGCGCGGGCATGGGCGTTGACGCTGGCCTACAAGCTCACGGCGATCAACGCGGCTAGATCGCGCACCGGCGCACGACATATTGTCACGCCAAGCACTTGAGCCGGCGCGCGCACTCTGGCTTGTGCCGAGCCATGTTCAGATGTGCGGGCCTACTTGCCTTAGTCGTCGCTGGCGCCTTGAGCGCCAGCGGGTGCGCGCCCAAGCGTTCGAGCGACGCCGCGGAAGCTTGCCGGGAACAAAGTTTCGAGGGCGACCGCTTCATCGTCTGCGCTTACGACTCGCGCCAGCAAGAATTACGGCTCGCATCGCTTTGGCGCGGGCAGCGCTTGCGCTTCCTCGACGATTTAGCGCAGATGGTTGCGCCGCAAGCGAAGCGGGTTCGTTTCGCCATGAACGCCGGCATGTTCAACGACGCTGGCGAACCCATCGGCCTTTACGTTGAGCGCGGCGACCGCCAAAAGCCGCTGAACACGTCGCCAGGACCGGGGAATTTCCATATGCTGCCGAACGGCGTGTTCTCCGAGGACAGGCTTGGCGTGCTCCACGTCGAAACCGCGCAATCCTTCGCGGTACGCAACGCGCAGCCCTATTGGGCGACGCAATCTGGCCCGATGCTCGTGATTGACGGCGCATTGCACCCGAATTTCAGCATCAATGGCGAGTCACGCGTCGTGCGCAACGGCGTCGGCGTGCGCAGCGATCATCAGGCGTACTTCGTCATCAGCGCCGGCCCAGTTTCGTTCGGCCGCTTCGCGCGCTTCTTTCGCGATCAGCTGCAGTGTCAGAATGCACTTTTCCTCGACGGCGCGGTCTCGAGCTTGTGGGCGCCTTCGCTGAACCGAATGGACCGAGGCCACGCGCTTGGCCCCATGCTGGTGGCGCTCGATGAGTAGCCCCGCCCCAGGATATTGGAGCGCGCGCAGCCGCGTGCGCGTGCGTACGCTTATCCTGCTGCGTTGGCTCGCCATCGTCGGCCAGCTCAGCGCGGTTCTGTTCGTGCGCTTTGGGCTCGGTGTTGAGTTTCCACTCCTGGCGGCCATCGCAGCGATTGGCGTTTCGGTGGCGATCAACATCATACTGCACGCCAAACGCCGCCTACAGGATCTCGCCTCCGAGGGCGAAGCGGCGCTGCAATTGGCCTATGACGTGGTGCAGCTCGCGATGCTGCTGGCGTTGACCGGCGGGTTGCAGAACCCGTTCGTGTTCCTGTTCGTAGCGCCCGTGGCGGTGTCGGCGACGATCCTGCGCCCCACTGTAACGGCGATGCTGGCGACACTCACCTTCCTTTGCGTCGGTGCGATTTCGGTTTGGCGCCTGCCGCTGCCTTGGCCGACCGGAGTCGCGTTCGAAATGCCGCAATTGTACGAACTCGGCATCGCCGCGGCGGTGCTTGTGGGGCTTGCCTTTACCAGCGTCTACGCGTGGCGGGTGGCGGCGGAGGAAGAACGCCTCAACATTGCGCTGGCCGCGGTGCAGGCGGTGCTCGCGCGCGAGCAGACTTTGTCAGCGCTTGGCGGCCTGGCGGCGGCGGCGGCGCACGAATTGGGCACCCCGCTCGCCACCATACACCTCGCCGCCAAGGAAATGGCCCGTGAGTTGAAAGCAGACGATCCGCGCGCCGAGGACCTCCAGCTGCTTGTCACGCAAAGCGAACGCTGCCGCGCCATTCTCGCGCAACTTTCCGCCCGCCGTGAGCAAGGCGACGTCATGATCGCGCGCGCGCCGATCCGCGCATTGCTGGAGGAGATCGCCACGCCCCATTTGGGCCTGGGCGCCGATATCGCGATACTCACGCAAGGCGCGGGCGCTCTGGAAGTGCGGCGTATGCCCGAGATCGTGCATGCGCTGGGCGGCATCGTTGAAAACGCGGTGGGCTTCGCGCGCACGCGCGTGGAATTTGAGGCCAAATGGGACGCTGACAGCATCGAGATCGTCGTCCGCGATGACGGGCCGGGGTTTGCACCGGGCGTGCTCAGTCGACTCGGAGAGCCCTATCTAACCGAACGCGACGAGGAAGGCGCGGCCGGAGGCTTGGGACTTGGCTTCTTCATCGCCAAGACGCTGCTGGAGCGCACCGGCGCCAAGCTTGACGTGCGCAATCGCAAGCCGCCGCTGGCTGGCGCGATCGTTAGCATTCGCTGGCCGCGCGCCGCTGTCGAAGCGCCTTCGCTTTGACGGGGAATTTGGCTTCAGCGCGAAACGCGCCTAAGAAGCGCGCGCAAGGAGACACGTATGACGGCCCCGCCGCCTGGCGACAATTCGCTCATGATCCTGGACGACGACGCAGCCTTCCGTACGCGCTTGGCGCGCGCGCTCGAAGGCCGCGGCTTCGCCGTCAACGCAGTGGGCACGGTGGCCGAAGCGAGCGACATCGCGGCGAAAACACCGCCCGCTTACGCAGTGCTGGATTTGCGACTGGAAGACGGCTCCGGGCTTTCGATCGTGGAGGCGCTCTCGAAGCACCGCGCCGATTGCCGCGTGGTGATGCTCACCGGCTACGGCGCCATCGCCACTGCGGTGGCGGCGGTGAAGGCCGGCGCCATCGATTATCTCTCCAAGCCCGCCGATCCCGAGGACATCGTCAAAGCCCTGCTGGCTTCGCCCGACGATCGCCCAGAACCGCCCGACAATCCCATGAGCGCCGACCGCATACGCTGGGAACACATCCAGCGCGTGTACGAGCTTTGCGGGCATAATGTGAGCGAAACCGCGCGGCGGCTGAACATGCACCGCCGCACGCTGCAGCGGATATTGGCCAAGCGCGCGCCGCGGTAGGGCGCGAACCCAATGCCCGAAATCATCACCATCGCCGGACCCAACGGCGCGGGAAAGACGAGCTTCGCCAAAGAATACCTTGACGCAGATCGAATGGCGTTCACGTTCGTCAATGCCGACGAGATCGCGCGCGGTCTTGCAACAGTATCCGCGACCAGAGCAAATATCGACTTGTCTGCGGCGCGAGCCATGCTTGATCAGATTGAGGATCTGGCTCACCGGCATGCCGATTTCGTCGTGGAGACGACGCTGGCGTCGCTGACCTACGCGACCAAGATTTCTGGTTGGCGAAGAAGCGGGTATAGAGTGGTGCTGTTTTATCTGCGCTTGCCGAGCGTCGAGGCGTCCATCGCACGAGTGGCGCGGCGCGTGGCCGCCGGGGGTCACGACATCCCCGAAAACGTGATCCGGCGCCGTTTCGCCAAAAGCCTGAACTATCTTGAAAGCCGCTACAAACTCATCGTTGATGAATGGTACGTTTGGGATAGTCTTGAGGGCCGATTTGCATTGGCCGAAGCGAGCGCGACCCATGGCTGAGAAAACCGACCTCCGCAAAGTGCAAGCCGCCCTCGACCGCGCCGCGAAGAACGGTGTCAGCGGCCCGAGGGAGGCGCGCGCGGGGCGGTTTGGCTCGAACGAGAACACGAAACCGCCGCCCCGCACCATCGCTGCTTCGGTATTGACGCAAGCTCCGAAGCGAAAGTGAATAGGCCAGTGGGCCGCGATTTCGGAGACCTATCGGAGGCCAAAGGGTCGCCGACTTCAGCAAAGTATTCCGGCGCCGGCTCGCGCGGCAGCCTTCCGCTGCACCTTACCGCCTCGAAACGAGCTTCGCGCGCGGCGCGCTGCTAGCTTGGCGCCTCAGTTTCAAAGGGAGAGACGATGAGCATCGAAATCTCGAAAATCGTTGAAGCGTTGGGCGAGGAAGCGCTCGGCAAGGCTGGCGAGCCGGCCGGGCTCGACAAGGAGCAATCCGTGCGCGTGGCCAAAGCGCTTGCGGCGCATTCCGGGCTTGGCGGCGAAAAGATGTTGGCCGCGGCCGCGGCCGACACCGGGCTCACCGAAGACGTGATCGGCGCGGTGTCCAAGCGATTGGTGGAAATCGGCGCCGAAAAGCTGATGAAAGACACCCCTATCGGCGCCGCCGTCGATAGCATGAAGGACAGCGCCATGGCCGCGTTGACTGGCGCGGGCGGCGATGTCGGAAAACAAGCCGGCGGCTTCCTCAAGGGTCTTTTCGGGAAGAAATAGCGCAGGTTTGCGCTACACTTTCATCACCTGACCCGGATAACGCGCGACGATCTTGTCGCTGGTCAATAGCGTCAAGCCTTCGACCTTGGCTTGCGCGAGCAGAATGCGGTCGAACGGATCCTTATGGATCGGCGGTAAAGCCGCGACGGCGAGTGCATGTTCGCCGCCCACCGCAAGCTCGCGCCAGCCATTGGCAAGCAGGCCTCGCCTGAGCGCGCCCGGGTTGACAGCGAAATCCTTGCGCCCAAGCATGTGCTTGATCGTCGCCTCCCAGATGCTGGCGACGCTGAACCATCGCTGCTGATTGGCAGCCATGATTTGGTCAGCTGCCTTTTTCGACAGTCGCGGAGATCGCTGCGCCGCCCAAAGCAGCAGGTGGGTGTCGGCCAGGATCAATCGTCCTCGCCCTCAAACATGCGGATGATCTCATCCTGGAACATGGTGTCGAAGTCGTCGGGGACTTTCATTTGTCCCTCGAGAAATCCGATCGGCTGAATTGGCCTCCCCGCTGCCGCCCCCTCGATTGGCGTCACCCTCACCATCGGCTTGCCCGCCTTGGCGATGATGAAGCTCTCGCCCTTCGCGGCCTGATCGACCAGACGCGAAAGATGGGTCTTGGCTTCGTGGATGTTGACTTGCTTGGTCATGATGGACTTAGTTTAGTGAACTTAGTCTACTTGCTCGCGAATATCAAGGCGGTTTCGGCTTAGGCGTCGGCGTGGTAGCCGCCAGTCGCGATGACCAGCGTCCAATCCCCTTTCCTCCGCGCCATCACCGAACGCGGCCAGTTTCACCAATGCACCGACCTCGAAGGCCTGGACAAAGCCGCGAGCGCGGGCGTCACCGGCTATATCGGCTTCGACATGACAGCGCCGTCGCTCCACGTCGGCAACCTCAC
>CADEEA010000051.1 GCA_902826245.1 uncultured Alphaproteobacteria bacterium
AGATCGAGACTGCCGTGCGCGAAATCGCTTCGCACTTCGCCTACGATCACGCCGAACATGACGAGCCCACGCTGCGCGCCAACGCCGACCAGGTCTCGACGCTGTTGCGCGAGAAACTACAAGAACGCACCGCCGTGGCGGGCGTCGTGGTTGACGAAACCAAACTGAGCCACCTCGCCTACGCGCCGGAAATCGCCGGCGCCATGTTGCGCCGTCAGCAGGCCGAAGCCGTGCTCGCCGCGCGCCGCTACATCGTTCAAGGCGCGGTGGAAATGGTCGAGCATGCTCTCGAGCAATTGTCGACACGTGGCATCGTCAAGCTCGACGACGAGCGCCGCGCGGCCATGGTGTCGAACCTGTTGGTCGTGCTCTGCGGCGACCGCGACGCCCAGCCGGTGGTGAATACGGGCTCGATTTATCAGTGAGGATAGCGCCGGTTATGCGCCCACCCTCCCCCCACGGGCGAGGGTCGATTGCGAAGCAATCGGGGTGGGGGGCGTGCAGAAGGAACTGCAGTGTCGCCGCTTGCGCCACGTTCTGCACGCCCCCCCTCCCTACCCTCCCCCCGCTGGGGGGAGGAGCAGGAACCTACGCGCGCGCGCGCCATGGCTGACCGCAAATCCTTCGCCCTGCGCCTCGACCCCGACTTGTACAACGCGGTCGCGCGCCTCGCGTCCGCGGATTTGCGCAGCGTCAATGCGGAGATCGAGTACCTGCTGCGCGAAGCGCTGCGCGCACGGGGCGTGCGGGTTGAGGCGAGCGCCGAAGGGCCCGAGGTTGCGCAACACGCAGGGACGAGCACGAGTGTAGCTTCGGTGACGCTCGCTGGCCCCGCCATCGTGCGCGCCGCCTCCTCAGCCGACATTGAGGTGGCGGGTTACGTCCGCCTGCACAACAACGGCGCGACACCCGATCGGCTGATCGCGCTTCGAAGCGAGTACGCTGAAGCAGTGCAGATACACGCGGCAACCCAAGACGCAACGCGGGTGCTGGGCAGCTTGGCTATTCCTGCCGGCGGCGTGCTGGAACTCGCGCCGGGCGGACCGCATTATCTCCTATTGCTCGGCGTGCGCCGCGCATTCGCTCCTGGCGAGACCGTGAAGATCCGCCTCTCCTTCGCGCTGGCGCCGCCGCTGGAACTCGATTTCCTCGCCGTCGGCAACAGCAGCGAGAGCTGGCAAGCGCTCGATCGTTGAGGCCGACCGGGCTTGCCGTGGCGCTAAACTTGACAAATGATAGCATTGCTATCATCCTTAGCGAATATGGCCACGCTGCTGATCCGCAACCTCGACGACCGCGTCCGCGACGAACTGCGGACGCGCGCCGCCGAGCATGGTCGCTCCATGGAAGCGGAGGCGCGAGCGATTTTGGCGGCGGGGGTCGCATCGGCAGCGCCAAAGCCCAAGACCGGGACCGAATTCCTGGCGGAAATTCGCGCCATCGCGGCCCGGCATGGCTATTGGGATGACGCGTTGCCCATCGAGCGCATCCCGCTCAACCTCGGCGATAGGCGGTGATCGTTCTCGACACCAATGTCGCCTCGGAAGTGATGAAGGCCCAGCCCGACGCCGATGTCGTCGCCTGGTTCGCAGCGCAGAAGCCGGAGCGGCTATTCCTCCCCACTCCCGTGATCGCTGAGCTTCGGAGGGGAGTTCTTCAACTGGGGGATGGACGCCGACGCGCAGCTTTGGAGCAAGATTACTCAGCTTTGGTTGGCTTATTCGCCGAACGCATGCTCACCTTCGATTTCGCCGCCGCCGAAAAATTCGCGGAGATTTTTGTTCATCGCCGCGCCATCGGCCGGCCACTCATCGGCTTCGACGGGCTGATTGCGGCGATCGCCTACGCCAACGGCGCAGCCGTCGCGACGCGGAACCTGACGGACTTCGAGGAAACCGGCGTGAAGCTGATCGATCCGTGGGCGGGGTGAGGGCGCTCAGAGGGGTCGCATGCTGGCCCGGAACGGACGCTTGCGTTTCCACCCCAAAAATCGCTTCGTGGCTCACCATGTCTGACAATTGGCTGATGTTCATACCCGTCGACCCATTGGCCCGGCCCAATCAGGCTGGGGCGGATAAAGCGGTTGAGCTACTCAAGAGCTTTGCGCCCGACGCTGGCGACGAAGTTCGCGCAACCTACTCCAACAAAGTCGAATTCCATGATTGCGGTTCGAATTGGTCGGGCGTCGAATGCCCTCAATGAGGCAAAGACATTGAGGAATGGTGGGCTGATGCCATGGACAACGCTTACAAGTCTGAGTTTGAGGACCTTCGCGTTAAGACGCCTTGCTGCGGACACTCAACCGGTCTGAACGATCTGAACTACGTCTGGCCCGCAGACCGCCTTCGATCTCGGCGAACCAGTATTGGTGCATGGTGGCGCGACCGTCCATCACCACGCCGTCGGTTTCACCTAGGAAAGGCAGCTCTCGATCGACGCTGACGCGGATGGCGGGGTCAGCGCGCGACACGATCGTTTGACCTCGGCGGAAGCGCAGCTCATCGGTCGCCGCCCCGGTGTTGGCGCACGCGGAAGCAAGGGCGAGAAGAGTTATGAGCGCAAGCGACTTGACCATTTCTAGCGCCCCAGCTGACGCGCTAACGCAAGCCCGATTCTTTCGGGAAGTGGCTCCTGCACATTGCTGGTGACGATCACGGTCCAATGGCCGTCAGATTCAAGGATGTTGCTCGTCCCGGCGCCGCCGCCAGCGATCGCGAGCGCGCCGAAATTGCGCCCCGCGCTTGGCGACCCGCCCAATACCCACGCTGTCATTTCGGAGTTGAGAAGCCGTCCGTCACGCAGCGCGTTGTCGAACGCCAACAGATCGCGCGCGGTGGAATAGACGCCGCCCGCTCCGCTGCCTGTTGCGCCATGATGGTTGAGCGAGTCGATGTAAGGGCTGCCAGGTCCAGCCGAACGAACATACGGAAGAGCCGTGTTGCGCGGCAGGTTCGCGGCGTTGAAATAGCCGGAGCGAGTCATGCCAGCGGGCGTGAAAACGTGGCGTTGGACATAGTCCTCGAAACGGACCCCGGACAGCCGCTCAACCATCTCGCCGAGCACAACGTAACAGCCATTGCAATACTCGTTGCGTGATCCGGGAGCAAAGCGCTGTGGCAAGCGCGAGACGTACTCATAATAGGCGTGGTTCGAGCTGAAGCGCGATTTTGGTTGGCGTTCAAAATCATCGCCGAAGAAGTCAGAGATGCCGCCGCGCATGCCGATGAGCTGACTGATCGTCGCCGCGCGCGCCTCCGGATTTGGATAGTCCGGCAGTACTTCGCCAAGGGTCGTTGAAAGCGTGAGGCGGCCATCCTGGATCAACCGGCCAATCGCGGTCTGCGTGAATTTCTTGCCAATGGATGCGACATTGTACGCAGTCTCCTCGTTGGCCGAGAGATTCGACGTCCGGTCGGCAGGCCCATAGGCGCGCGTAACAAAGGCTTGGCCGTTGCGTGCGATGAGTACAATTCCGGCGAAGTCATCGTGCTGCAGGAACGGATCGATCCATCCATCAATCGACGCGCCCATTTCGGAGGCAGATTGAGCGGGACTTATCGGCGGCGGCGGAAACCTCGGCCCCTCCTCTGAGCCGCCGCCACCCGCTTCCGCCTGGATATCGATCCGCGCGATCTTGTGCGCGGGCGTGTCCTCAAAACTAAATGTCAGAGCGCCGGACATTGTCCCGCCGCCACCCGTGACACGAGCAATTAGTGCGCCGCCCTCCTCGGTTACGCCAACAATCTGCATGGGGCTGAATTCCGCCGCCATCTGCCTAACGAACTCGGCGCGCTCGGCGGACGTGCGCCGCGCATAGAGCGCCTCGGAATAGTGCTCGCGCGCGGCGCGTTCGTAGGCCTCGGCATCACCGGTCGACAGCGCCGCGATGATCGCGTGCGCGCGCGCTTCGCGAACATCCGCCACCGCCGGGGCGTGCTCCGGCGCGCGCTCTGGGGCGTGCTCTTGGGCCACACCGGCAGGAGTGGCCGCGCACGCCGTCAAAGCCGCACAGGCCAATATCGCTTTGAAATAGGTCACTTGCTTCACGCTCCCCTCGACTTTGGCCCGAGATGGAGGCGGATCGTTTCAGCAGTGTTTCATGGGTTGAAACAATCGGCCGTAAGCGACGAACTGCCCACGTCGCGCGCCAGACCTCCAGGGCCCCCTCCCCGCTTGCCCCAGCGCCCCCTCCCCGCTAATCACCCTTGATCCCCAATCCGGATCGATTCCCACGCCGCAACCTGCGGTCGGAGCGCCATGCCGAAACGTACCGACATTTCCTCGATTCTGATTATCGGCGCAGGGCCGATCATTATCGGCCAGGCTTGCGAGTTCGATTATTCGGGCGTGCAGGCGGTGAAGGCGCTGAAGGCGGAGGGCTATCGCGTCATCCTGGTCAACTCGAACCCGGCCACGATCATGACCGATCCGGAATTGGCCGACGCGACATACATCGAGCCGATTACGCCGCAGATGGTCGAAAAGATCATTGCGCTGGAGAAACCCGATGCGCTGCTGCCGACCATGGGCGGGCAGACCGCGCTCAATTGCGCGCTGACGCTGGACAAGACCGGCGTGCTCAAGAAATACGGCGTCGAGATGATCGGCGCCAAAGCCGACGTGATCGAGAAGGCCGAGCATCGGCTCAAATTCCGCGACGCCATGGACAAGATTGGGCTGGAAAGCCCGCGTTCGCGCATGGCCAACACCATGGATGAAGCGCTTGAAGCGCTCGATTATGTACAACTCCCGTCGATCATTCGCCCGTCGCTGACTTTGGGCGGATTGGGCGGCGGCGTCGCTTACAATGTCGAGGAGTTCAAGGAGATCGTCGCACGCGGGCTCTCCGCATCGCCGATTTCGGAAGTGCTGGTCGAGGAAAGCATTATCGGCTGGAAAGAGTACGAGATGGAGGTAGTCCGCGACAAGGCGGACAATTGCATCATCATCTGCTCAATCGAGAACATCGATCCGATGGGCGTGCACACCGGCGATTCCATCACCGTGGCGCCGGCATTGACGCTGACCGACCGCGAATACCAGATCATGCGCAATGCGAGCATCGCCGTGTTGCGCGAGATCGGGGTGGAGACCGGCGGCTCTAACGTGCAATTCGCGGTGAACCCGCGCGATGGCCGCATGGTCGTCATCGAAATGAACCCGCGCGTTTCGCGGTCCTCGGCGCTGGCCTCGAAAGCCACCGGGTTTCCCATCGCCAAAGTCGCGGCCAAACTCGCCATTGGCTACACGCTCGATGAAATCGCCAACGACATCACTGGCGGGGCCATGCCGGCGAGCTTTGAGCCGACCATCGATTATGTGGTGACCAAAATCCCGCGCTTCGCGTTTGAGCGCTTCCGCGGCGCGGACTCAACGCTGACCACGTCGATGAAATCGGTCGGCGAAGCCATGGCAATCGGGCGCACGTTCCAGGAAAGCCTGCAGAAAGCGCTGCGTTCGCTCGACACCGGCCTGTTCGGCCTCGACGAAATACCCATCGAAGGCGCCGCTGACGAAGATTCCGGCCGCGCTGCCGTGCGCGCGCGCCTGGTGACGCCGAAAGCCGACCGGCTGCTGGTGGTGGCGGAAGCGTTGCGGCGTGGCTTGAGCGTCGAGGAAATCTGCGCGGCCTCGCATTATGATCCCTGGTTCGTGCGCCAGATCGCCGAGATTGTCGCCGCCGAAGCGCAAGTGCGCGCGGATGGCTTGCCGGCAGATGCGCCTTCGCTACGCGCGCTGAAGGCGCAGGGCTTCTCCGACGCGCGGCTGGCCAAACTCGCCGGCAGAAGCGAGCGCGACGTGCGCGCCGCGCGGCACAAACTCGGCGTGCGCCCGCAATTCAAGCGCATCGATTCCTGCGCGGCGGAGTTCCGTGCGAGCACGCCGTACATGTATTCGACGTATGAGTTTCCATCTTGGACAGCCCTCGCCGGCGAGACGCCGGCGGTCCAAGAGCCCGAGTGCGAGTCCGAACCCACCGCGCGCGAAAAGATAATTATCCTCGGCGGCGGACCCAACCGCATCGGCCAGGGCATCGAGTTCGATTATTGCTGCTGCCACGCCGCGTTCGCCTGCGCCGACCTCGGCGTTGAGTCGATCATGGTCAATTGCAATCCAGAAACCGTATCGACCGATTACGACACTTCGGATCGGCTTTATTTCGAGCCGCTGACGACCGAGGACGTGCTCGAAATTCTCGCGGTCGAGCAGCAGAACGGAAATGTCCGAGGCCTTATCGTGCAATTCGGCGGGCAGACGCCGTTGAAGCTGGCGCAGCCGCTGGCTGATGAGGGCGCGCCAATCCTCGGCACCAGCGTGGATGCGATCGACCTCGCTGAAGATCGCAACCGCTTCCAGGCGCTGTTGCACAAGATTGGCCTCAAGCAGCCCGACAACACCACCGCGCCTTCGCTTGACGCCGCACGTGCAGCAGCTGCGCGAATTGGCTATCCAGTGATGTTGCGTCCATCCTATGTGCTGGGTGGTCTGGCGATGCAGATCGCGTATGGCGAGGAAGACCTCGCTGAGTACGTGCAGCGCCTGACGCTTGCGCTTGGCGGCCCCAGCGAACTCGCGATCTCCGAGAAGAAGCCGCTGCTGATCGATTCCTATCTGCGCGACGCTATTGAGGTCGATGTTGACGCCATCTGCGACGGCGAGGACGTGTTTGTCGCTGGCGTGATGGAGCACATCGAAGAGGCCGGCGTACATTCGGGCGACAGCGCCTGTGCGCTGCCGCCATATTCGCTGCCGGCGGGGATCGTCGCTGAGATCGAGGCGCAAACCCGGAAACTCGCGCTCGCGCTCGGCGTGCGCGGGCTGATCAACATCCAGTTCGCAGTAAAGGATGGCGACATCTTCATCCTTGAGGCCAATCCGCGCGCTTCGCGTACTGCGCCATTCGTCGCCAAAGCGATCAATCGCCCCATCGCGGCTGCGGCGGCGAAGGTGATGGCAGGGGTGAAATTGGCGGAGTTGAAGCTGGATCGCCCGTCCAGGGATCATGTCGCCGTGAAGGAAGCCGTGTTCCCGTTCGCACGCTTTCCGGGCGTGGACCCTGTGCTCGGGCCCGAAATGCGGTCAACCGGCGAGGTCATGGGCCTCGACCAGAATTTTGAGGCGGCGTTCGCGAAGAGCCAGATAGCGTCTGGCGTCATTCTGCCCACCGAGGGCTGCGTGTTCATGTCGGTCAAGGCGGCGGACAAGGAGGCGGTTGTTCCCGTGGCGCGCGACCTGATCGCATTGGGGTTCCGCGTCTTGGCCACAGGGGGGACCGCCGCCCTGCTCCAGGCTCGGGGCGTCGCCGTGGAGCGGGCCAACAAGGTGGCCGAGGGGCGGCCCCATATTGTTGACGCCATGAAGAACGGCGGCGTGCACCTCGTGTTCAACACCACCGAGGGAGCGCAGAGCTATCGGGATTCCTTCTCCATCCGCAGCACCGCCCTGACCCAGAATATCCCCTATTACACGACGATTTCGGGGGCCAAGGCTGCGGTCCAGGCGATAAGACGCCTGAAAAGCGGCGCCCCGCTTGGCGTTCGCGCGCTTCAGGCCTATGCTTGACGCCGAGCCGAGCCGGGTACAACCTGCCTCATCCTAGACGGACAACAAAACACCCCCATGGAAAAAATACCAATGACCGCCGAGGGTTATCAGGCCCTCGACGCAGAACTGAAACGTCTCAAGACGGTGGAGCGGCCCTCGGTCATCGCCGCCATCTCCGAGGCGCGCGCCCATGGCGATCTCTCCGAGAACGCCGAATACCACGCCGCCAAGGAGCGCCAGAGCTTCATCGAAGGGCGTCTGCTCGAGCTTGAGGACAAGATCGCGCGCGCGCAGATCATCGACGTGTCCAAGCTCTCGGGCAAACAGGTGAAATTCGGCGCGACCGTGAACCTGGTCGACGAAGATTCCGGCGACAAATCAAAGTATAAGATCGTCGGCGAGGACGAAAGCGACGTCAAAGCCGGCAAGATCTCGATTACATCGCCCATAGCCCGCGCGCTGATCGGCAAGCAGGAAGGCGACATCGTCGAGGTGATGGCCCCTGGCGGCCCGAAATCATACGAGATCGTCAAGGTGAAGTTCCTGTAGAATCAGGCTGCCCAGCCCTCTCACCTTGAGGGGAGAGGGTGTCGCGAAGCGACGGGTGAGGGGAATAGAGAACCTTGCACCACCGCGGACCCCTCATCCGGCCCTTCGGGCCACCTTCTCCCCTCAAGGGGAGAAGGATTTTCCAGCGTGCCGCATGAAAACCGTCGGTTTTCAGCCCGCTGAACCCCTGGCCGTCTGGACTCTGACCGACGGACGCGCCGGCATCGAGAACCAGGCTTTGGGACTGGCGGAAGCATTGGCGCGTCGCACGCCGATCCGACTCACCACCAAGCGCGTGCAGCTACGTACGCCGTGGCGCTGGCTCCCCGCCGGTCTGATCCCTACGCCGCGCCAAGCCTTGGCTATCGGCGCCGACGCGATCGAGCCCCCCTGGCCTGACATCGTCATTGGCTGTGGGCGCGCCTCCATTCCCTTCACCATGGCCATGCGCGGTTGGTCGCGGGGACGAACTCTCGTTGTGCAATTGCAGGACCCGCGCGAGAACCCCCGTGAGTTCGATCTCGTCATCCCCCCCGTTCACGATGGATTGGAAGGACCGAACGTGCTCTCCATCGTGGGAGCATGTCACCGCGTGTCGCCGGACAAACTCGACGAGGCCGCACTCGATCATCCCGCGGCCTTGGAGGACCTGAAGCGGCCTCGCCTGGCCGTTCTGATCGGCGGAAAATCCAAACGCCAAGATATCGGCGCCAAACGTGCGCGCGAGATTTCGGATCTGCTTGCCAATGTGAAGCGTGAGACCGACGGGTCGCTGCTGGTGACGCTTTCGCGCCGCACCAGCGAGGCGGCGAAGGTGCAGTTCCGCAACCTGCTCGCCCCCCATTGCGCTTTGTTCTATGACGGCGACGGCGTGAACCCGTATTTCGCTATGCTGGGCGCTGCCGACCACATCTTCGTCACCGCCGACAGCGTCAACATGGCGACCGAAGCGGCCGCGACCGGCAAGCCAATCCATGTCCTTGCCGTCGACGGGCCGGGGGGAAAGCTCGATCTCTTCCACACCAGCCTCGTGCGCCGCGGCTGCGCGCGTCCCTTCACAGGCAGGCTGGAGAGCTGGATTTATCCGCCGCTCTTGGAGACCGACCGAGCCGCCGCTTCCGTGCTTTCGGTTTGGGCCGCGCGCGCGCGCGCCGGGTAAAGCCAAGTGCAGGCGATCAGCGCCGCCAGCGCACCCGCGAATTGCGCCGCGATGAAGCCGGGCGCGTCAGCGGGGCGGATGCCGGCGAACGTATCCGACAGCGCGCGCGCGATGGTGATGGCGGGGTTTGCGAACGAAGTCGATGCAGTCCACCAATAGCCAGCGGCAATAGTGAGCGCGACCGCGGCTGGAACCGCGCTCGGCCGCGCCCGCGCGACCAGCAGAATGCACGCCACTAGCGCAAACGTGGCGGCCCCTTCCGACAACAATTGCGCGCCGCCCCAGCGCACATGTGTGCTGGTCTGGATTAGCGGCAGCTCAAACATCGCATGCGCCAACACCGCGCCAGCGACGCAGCCCGCGATTTGCGCGGCCACGAAAGCGAAGGCGTCCCCGACCGGCAATTCCCGGCGCAACACCGCAACCAGACTGACGGCGGGGTTGAAATGGGCGCCGGAAATCGGGCCCAGGGCAGTGATCAGCACGAACAGAATTGCCGCGGTCGCCAACGTATTGGCCAGCAGCGCAACGCCGACATTGCCGCCCGCCAGACGTTCGCCCATGATGCCGGAACCGATCACGACGGCGGAAAGCGCCAGCGAACCCGCGAATTCAGCGCTGAAGCGTCGCATCAAGTTCATCACTCGTGATTCGCGCGCCGCGCCAGCTTGGTTACGGCCGATGGCGTCAAGGCGTTTTTGTAGGGTGAGGCGATCCAAGCCCTTAGCAAGCCCCATTTCTGCTGCCGGAAATAGACAAAACCCGCGACATCGCCTTTGAATGCAGCCCATGCTCGCCCGCGCCCTCCTCACCATTGTCGGGTTACTTTTCAGCGGCGTGGCGTTCGCGCAGGCCCCAGCTCTCTATGGCTATCGCGTCGTCCACACCTACCCTCACGATCGCGACGCCTTCACCCAGGGGCTCATCTTCAGGGACGGCTTTCTCTATGAAAGCACCGGCCTGAACGGGCGCTCGTCGATCCGCAAAGTCGCGCTGACGACCGGGCGTGTGCTGCGCCGGCGCGCCATTGACGCCCAATATTTCGGTGAAGGCCTCGTCGACTGGGGAGACCGGCTGATCTCGATCACCTGGCAATCGCAGCGCGGCTTCGTGTTTGGCCTGGATGATTTTGCGCCGCGCGCGAGCTTCAGCTACGAAGGCGAAGGCTGGGGCCTCACCCGCGACGCCAGCCGCATCATCATGAGCGACGGCAGCGACCGGTTGCGTTTCCTCGACCCAAACACATTACGGCAGGTCGGCGACCTTTCAGTGACGCTCAATGGACGCCCGCTGCGCAATCTCAACGAACTCGAATGGGTCGAGGGCGAAATCCTGGCCAATGTCTGGCAGACCAATTGGATCGCGCGCATCGATCCGGCGAGCGGCGCCGTCACTGGGCTGATCGATCTCCGCGGGCTCCTGCCGCCGGCGGATTTCGAGCCTGGACACACCGACGTGCTCAACGGCATCGCCTACGACGCAGCAGGGCGGCGCCTGTTCGTCACCGGCAAGAACTGGCCGAAATTGTTCGAGATCGAATTGGTGGAATGGCCAGCGCGCCCATGAGCTGCGTTTGATAAACGCCGCGCTGCTCGCCATATTTTGAGCGACGCGATTCCCTCGCCCCTAGCCAGGCAACCTGTATGACCACTCCCCGCCACGCCCCCATCGCCATTATCGGCTCCGGTCCCGCCGGTTACACCGCCGCCATCTACGCCGCGCGCGCCATGCGCAAGCCGATGTTGATCGCGGGGCTGCAGCCGGGCGGGCAGCTCACCATCACCACCGATGTCGAAAATTATCCTGGCTTCGCCGAGGTGATCCAAGGGCCGTGGCTGATGGAGCAAATGCGCGCGCAGGCGCTGCATGTCGGAACGGAGCTGGTCGGGGACGTGATCGTGAAAGCTGAACTCAGCGTGCGCCCGTTCCGGCTCACCGGAGACAGCGGGCAAATCTACACGAGCGACGCCTTGATCATCGCCACCGGCGCGCAAGCGAAATGGCTGGGCATTCCGAGCGAGCAGAAATTCTCTGGCCAGGGCGTGTCCGCGTGCGCCACCTGCGACGGCTTCTTCTTCCGCGGCAAGGATGTCGCCGTCATCGGCGGCGGCAACAGCGCTGTGGAAGAAGCGCTCTATCTCGCCAACATCGCCAGCAAGGTGACGCTGGTGCATCGCCGCGACTCCTTCCGCGCCGAGCGCGTGCTGCAGGAGCGCGTGTTCGCCAATCCCAAAATCGAAGTGGTGTGGGATCATGCCGTGGATGAAATTCTGGGCGACGAACGCGGCGTCAACGGCCTGCGCATCAAGCACGCGAAGACCGGCGCCGCGCGCGAACTCAAGCTTGACGGCGTGTTCGTCGCCATCGGCCACGCGCCGGCGACCGAGCTGTTCAAAGGCCAAGTGGCGATGAAGGACAATGGCTACATCGTCGTCAAACCGGGCACGACCGAGACCAACATCCCTGGCGTCTTCGCAGCCGGCGATGTCGCCGACGATACCTATCGCCAAGCCGTCACTGCCGCCGGACTCGGGTGCATGGCGGCGCTGGAGGCGGATAAGCATCTGGCGGCGCGAGAGCACGCGACGCCACGCTAAGCCAAATACCGATCGTACTGAAGACCACCTGATCAGCGATGCCCGGGGATGGGTAAGTAAAGCCATTCAATTTGCGAGCGCCGCCACCACGCCAGCGCCGACGATCTCATCGCGCCAGCGATTCCAGATGCCGCCTTGGCCGTAGTTCCCGCCGGTGATCACGACAACCAGATCATATTCAGGTGCGACGATGAGGAATTGTCCGCCATTGCCGTTGGCCTCGTAGGTTTCGATCGTGCGTCCGCCAACGCGAACTCCGTAGCGGTGCCACGCATAGCCGTCGGCGCCACGGATCGCTACATTGGCGAAGGTTTCCGCATCCATGCCGGTAGTGGCTTCGTTGATCTCTACATGCCGCGCGGTCGACTGCGAAACCCAGTCGCGGCTGATGACACGCCTGCCGTTCCACACGCCTCCATCCAGATAGAGCTGGCCGATCTTCAGCAGATCGCGCGGGCGGATGTAGACGCCTCCGCCAAGATATCCCTCCCCGTTCGGCATCAGATTCCAATGATAGGTTCCAAACTGAAGCGGGCGGGCGACGAGACGATCAAACAGATCAGGAATGTGCTCGCCTGTCGCTGCGTTGAGAGCGCCGCCGACTAGGTTGATCCCCGCAGTGCAATAGGCGTAGCGCGCGCCTGGATCGTGGGCCATCGGCAAGTCAAGCGCGTAACGCTGCCAGTCCGGTTGCTCGCTCTGGCTCTGCATCGCGCCTTCGCCGCCAGGCGAGGCGTCGTCGTTATCGTTGCAGGCAAGGCCAGATGTGTGCGTCATCAAGTGGGCCAAGGTGATTTCCGCTTTGCG
Organism: uncultured Alphaproteobacteria bacterium; assembly: GCA_902826245.1. Lineage (GTDB taxonomy): Bacteria > Pseudomonadota > Alphaproteobacteria > Caulobacterales > Aquidulcibacteraceae > Vitreimonas. Next base: position 12,658 of record CADEEA010000051.1, read on the forward strand.
CGGATCGAAATTGGCGAATGGCCCGCGCGCGCGCAGCAGGTCGGTGATGCGCGTATCCGGCCCGATCGGCGCGCCTTCTTGCATCGCCGCACCGAGCAAGAGCGAGGCGAACGTCTTGCCGGCCGAGCGGATATCGTGGGGCGTATCGCGGCCGAAGCCGTGAAAATACTCCTCCAGCACCAGGCGCCCGCGCCTCGCGACCAGGAGGGAATGTACAAGTTGCGGGCGGCGCGCGGCGGGGTCGCTTGCGGCGATGCCTTGCACCAGCGCGGCGAACGCCTGTTCATCAAAGCCAACCGCTCCCGCGCGCGCCGTGCGCCAGCCATCGCGCAGACGCGGCGGGGCGGCGTAAACATAGGGGCCAGCCCCCGGCGTTTGCGGCAAATACCCGGCGACGTTTTCGTCGCGACGCGACAATTCCAGCGGCATCGGCAGCGGCGGCCAATTCAAGCGCAGTCGATCGCCGCGGATCTCCGCGCCTCGCTGCGCGCCCGCCTCAGGCGACGCAAAGCTCACGCCGTCGCCATTGCGGGTGACCAGAAAACGCGAGGCGCCGCCATTCAAGTTGAATTCTGGATTGCGAAAGGCGCCGACCCAGCGGCCTTCCTCGTTTCGGGTTATCCGCAGGAACAGCGTGAAACTCTGCGGCAACGGCGTCACCGTCCCGCGCCACAGGTTTGCGCGCACGCGCTCCAGCCGTAACGGCGTCGCGTACGCCTGCCCAGGCAAGCCCGGCGGCTGACGCCACATTCCCTGGATAGCGCGACCATGATCTGAAATCGCACCAACGAACCGGCCCTGATCATCGGGAAATTCAAGATCGAGCCCCTCAGCACGCGCCTCCGCGCCACCGACACGCGCACTCCAAGTCGCGCCTTCACGCGAAATCTCGATCTCGCCGGACAAAGCAGGGCCGAGTTCGTTCTCGCTGGCCCAGATCCCCTCCAGCGACGCAACGGGATCCGCACCGGGCGTCTGCGCGCGCGCCATCGGCGCGGTGAACGCCAACGCCGCCGCCACCATCAATACTTTCATCCCCATTTCCCCACCTTCCGCGCGACGTCGCGCGCTTTCAGCCACGCCACGATGGGCACCTTGCCGCTCTGCATGTTGCGCTTCAGCGCCGCGCACGCGCCATCCAGATCTCGAGCACGCAACGCGGCCATAATCCGTGCATGTTCCGCGTTGGCGCGATGGACGTGCTCGGTTTCGCGCATCAACGCCAATTCGTAGCGCCGCGTGCGCCGCATGATGCTGGCGATCAGTTCAAGCAGGACTTTGTTTGGACATGCCTCGATCAGCGCGAAATGCCATTCGTCATCGAGCGTGATGGCGTGTTCGCCAAGATGCGCCGTCGCGATCTGATGGTCGAGCCTCTCAAGCCGCGCCAAGCTCTTGGCGTCGGGAACGCCGGCGAGACGCAATGCCTCTGGATCCAGCAACGGGCGAATATCGTAGAGCTGCTCGAACTCGTTGAGCGAAAGCGGCGCCACGAAAAATCCCAAGCGCGGTCGCGCGATCAGCGCCCCTTCAGCGACCAGGCCGCTCAGCGCCTCGCGCAACGGCGTTCGGCTCAAACCAAGTTCCCCCGACAGGCGTACCTCGTTGATGCGCTCTCCACCCGCCAGACGCCCATCGACAATCATGGCCCGGACGACCTCGGCCGCCGCCTCGCTCATATTGCCGCGATCGCCTAGTGATTGCATACTGTATACAGTACGCCGCATCAGCTGCGTGTCAATGCCCCCCCCCTGACGCAGAGCAGCGTCTAGCTAAGCCACGTCGAAACGCGACGCCGGCGGCGAGGTCGGCGCTCAGGTGATTCCGATTTTGCGCACGTGCTCTCGGCCGTCACACGCGCACCCACTCCATGATCCAGTTCTGATCCCAAGTGGCGCCGCCATCGCGCGAGGAGGCTTGCCGCCAGCGGCATGAAGTGGGCGTGATGTTGTCCCAGACGCCGGCGTACTTCATGGCTTGACCGTCGACCACGTCATCGGTGACGAAAATCCCCGCGCCGTTTTCAAAGCTGCCGGTCTGGCCGGGCGTTGTGACTACGCCGGAACGGGCGTTCACCCAATGATCGGACCAGACACGATTTTCGACGTCGAGCAACCGCAGCCCCATGCCGCTGAAATTGCGTACGGGGATGCGCAATTCTTCGACACTGCAAATGCCGGCGAGAATGCCATGGACCGTCGCCTCGCCTTCATATTCAAGCCAAGCGCCGTTGACGATTGAGCGGTGCTGGATGCGCCACTCGCCGGTGAGGAAATCGAAATCGCCAGGCTTTCCCGGCGTTGGAATTCTCGGCAGTGGCGGCATTGGATCGAATACCATCGGTGTTCCTTGCTGGGCAGTCGCGCACCCTGCCCCCAAGGCGGCGGCCAAAGCGGCGCCTGCCCCAAGGACGAGAGTGCGCCGGGGGCGAGAAGCAGCGGGCGGGAGAACGTGATTGCGTGTTGTCATGGCGCTGGGATAACCCGCTAATCATGCCACCGGATGTCATGATTTGTGCGAGCGGTAAAAATGCGCGCGAGCCGTCTGCTTTCGATCCTTATCTTGCTCCAAGTGCGCGGGCGCCTGAGCGCGGAAACGCTGGCGCGCGAGTTTGAGGTCTCGGTGCGGACCATCTACCGCGATGTCGACCAATTGAGCGCGGCGGGTGTGCCGATTTATGCGGAGCGCGGTCGCAGCGGCGGCTTCGCACTATTGGATGGCTACCGCACCAAGCTCACCGGCTTCACCAGCGCCGAGGCCAACGCGCTGCTGCTTGCGGGCGTGGGCGAGGCGGCCGCCGATCTCGGCCTCGGCGCCGAGCTTGCCGCAGCGCAGCTGAAGCTGCTCGCAAGCTTGCCCCCGGAATCCGGCGCCAGCGCAGAGCGCGTCGCGGCGCGCTTTCACCTCGATCCCGCTGCCTGGTACTCGCGTCCGGAGACGCCAGAAATCCTGCCGACTTTGGCGACGGCAGTATGGGGCGAGCGCCGCATAAAGCTGCGCTATGAGAGTTGGAAAGGCGAAGTGGCGCGCACGCTCGATCCGCTCGGCTTGGTGTTGAAGGGCGGCGCTTGGTATCTTGTGGCGGCGGCGCAGGGGCAACCAAGAACCTATCGCGTCTCGAATATCCGCACGCTCGCCATTACTGAAACGCCGTTCAAGCGTCCGCGCAACTTTGAACTCGCGCGCTTCTGGGCACGTTGGGCGCGAGAATTCGAAGATCGGCTCTTGGCTGCACGCGCCACGATCGAGATTTCGCCCGCAGGCCGCAAATTGTTGCGCGACGTGAACCCCATCGCCGCCCACGCGGTCGAGACCGCCCACCGGTCATGCAGACGCGCAGATTGGGTGCGTGCGGAAATACCGGTCGAAGGTGCGGACTACGCTGCGCGCCAATTGCTTCGGCTTGGCGCTGAACTTGAAGTCGTCGCGCCGCCCGCACTGCGGGAAGCTGTCGCCATGGAAGCCCAGCGCGTGGCTTCGCTCTACCGAAAGAGAGCACGAAAGACGTGACGACCCCATTTTGCTCCGGCTTCCGTTGCCACGGTAGCTATGCAATATTGCAGACCGAGGGGGCAGCGCCGATCCACACGCCCCCTGGAAACGCGCATGGACTGGGACAAGCTCAAGACGTTTCACTTCGCCGCCGAGACCGGCAGCCTGACAGCGGCGGCGGAGCGCCTCGGCGTGTCGCAATCCTCGGTCAGCCGCCAGATCGCGGCGCTGGAGAATGACATCGGCGTACCGCTGTTTCAGCGCCACGCGCGCGGGCTGCTGCTGACCGGGCCGGGCATGGCGCTCAGGGAGTTCACCCGCGAAATGGCGGGCGCGGCCGTGATAGCGGAATCGACCTTGAAGGATGCGCGCGAGAAGGTGATCGGCGATCTCAAGGTCACCGCGCCGATCGCCTTCGGCGCCACCTGGCTCGCGCCGCGCCTCGGCGCTTTCGCCGACACCTATCCCGAGACGCGTCTGCAAATCCTACTCGACGACCGCGAGTACGATCTGCTGAAGCTCGAAGCCGAATGCGCGATCCGGCTTTGGGCGGCGACGCACGCTGATCTCATCCAGCGCAAATTGTTCGAGGTGCGGGTGAGTCTTTACGCTTCGCCGGATTATCTCAAGAAGCACGGCACGCCGAAACAGGTCGAAGATCTCGATCACCACCGCATCATCGCCTACCAACAAGGCGTGCCGACGCCGATGCGCGAACTCGATTGGGCACAGCGCGCCGGGCGCGAGGACGCCAAGCCGCGCCCGCCGCTCCTGGAGATCAACAATGTTTACGGCATGCTGCGCGCGGTTGAGAGCGGGTTCGGCATCGCCAGCGTGCCCGACTACATGGCGCGCGAGAGCCCGCACCTTGTAAAAGTGCTGCCCGAGCTGCCGGGGCCGAGCTTCGAAGTGTACTTCATCTACCCAAGCGACCTGAAACGCTCAAAACGCATCGCCGCGTTCCGGCAATTCCTGATCGATCAGGCGGCGGATTGGGTGGCGTGAGGCGTACAACATACCGAATGCACCTGTTCTCACTCCGTCATTCCGGGGCTCGCGAAGCGAGAACCCGGAACCCAGAGCAACCAGCGCAGCTCTACGATCCCCTGGATTCCGGATCGCGCTCCGCGCGTCCGGAATGACGGAGTTTGTACGTACATCTGCAAACTCAACAAGAGCCGAAGCTCTAAACCCTCAAAGCTGCCCCGCCGGAACCGCAAACGTGTCGCACTGGCGCGGGTCGCCTGAGTCGAAGCCCTGGCGGAACCAGCGCATGCGCTGGGCGCTGGTGCCGTGGGTGAACTGGCTTTCGTCGGCGCGGCCTTGGGTCAGCGTGTCATCTCCGATCTGGTGGGCGGCGTTGACGGCTTCGCGCAGGTCGGCGTCCGTAACCTCAAGGGCAGCACGATCCTGATGGCCCCATACGCCAGCAAAACAATCGGCTTGCAGCTCGATGCGCACCGAGGTCCGATTCCGATCCTCGCCAGGCAGAGTCTTGTTGGTGGCGCCGATCAAATTCTGCACGTGGTGGCCGACTTCGTGCGCGATCACGTACGCCTGCGCGAAATCCCCGCCTGCATTCAGACGCTGTTCCATGACCTGGTAGAAGCTCGGGTCGATGTAGAGCTGTTTGTCGGCGGGGCAGTAGAACGGCCCCATATCCGAGGAGGCCTGCCCGCAACCGCTCGCGACGCCGCCAGAGAAGAAGTTCAGCACTGGGTCTTCATACGCTTGCGCACGCGATCCATAGTTCGGCAGCCGCCCTTGCTGGAATTGCTCGCGCCAGACGATCTCGGTTGAGCGCAAAACGCGGGCTGAGAAATCGCAGGCCGGGCCCTGCGTGTCGCAGGTCTGGCCTTCGCCTTGCGTCTGCTGCGTCTGGCCGGGCGTGCCGCCGAACAACAGACCGAAGACCGTGTCGCGAATGCCGAACGGGTTGAAAAAATAAATTCCCGCAAGCGCCACGACAGCGATCAGGGTGCCGCGCACGCCGATGCGGCGGACGATCGCAAACAAGGCGCCAGCGCCAAGGCCCGCGCCGACCGCGCCGCCGCCCGAACCGCGGTCACGCACATTGCCCGAGGGATCCCGTCCGTCTGTTCTCATGGCGTCCTCCTGCCCTTGTCGAGGCTTCTTAGCGCGCGATAGCGCCGCAAGCCAATGGGGCAGCGCGTCAATCGTTGGCTGCGAACAAGTCCGGCTGGCCGCCGGCTTCGAGCGGTCGCGCAAACTGGGTGTGGTCGAGCGCCAGGCGCGGCTTGTCGAGGCCAAGCCTACGGCAAGCGCGGGTGAAGCGATCGGCGATCAACTTCGCGTACGGCCCCTCCCCGCGCTGGCGCTTGCCCCATTCGGGATCGTAATCGGCGCCGTTGCGCATCGAACGGACCAGCGCCATCACGCGCCCGGCGCGGTCGGGAAAATGTTGCGCCAACCATTCCTGGAACAGATCCCTGATCTCGCGCGGCAGTCGCAAGACCACATAACCGGCTGCACTCGCGCCAGCCTTCGCGCACTCCTCGAGGATGGCTTCGATCTCGCTGTCGGTAATACCCGGCACGATGGGCGCGACCATCACCGTCGTCGGCACGCCGGCGCTGGCGAGCGCGCGGATCGCCTCGATGCGACGGTGCGGGGCCGCCGCGCGCGGCTCCATCACGCGTGAGATACGCCGATCCAAAGTGGTGACGGAAATTGCGGCTTTCACCAAGCCGCGCTCGGCTAGGCGCGCCAAAATGTCGATGTCGCGGATCACCAGCTGCGATTTGGTGATCAAAGCCACCGGATGGCGCCAGCGTTCCATTACTTCGAGAATCGAGCGCGTGATCCCGTAGCCGCGCTCGATCGGCTGATAAATGTCGGTGACGCCGCCCAACATGATCGTGCGCGGGCGATAGCGCGGCTTGGCGAATTCCCGCTCGAGCAGCGTGGCGGCGTTCGCTTTCACAAACAGCTTGGTCTCGAAATCGAGCCCGGGCGAGAGGCCCACGTACGCGTGGTTGGGACGCGCGTAGCAATAGATGCAGCCGTGCTCGCAGCCGCGATAGGGATTGATCGATTGATCGATTGATCGAAGGAGATGTCGGGGCTTTGATTGGTGGAGATGATCGACTTCGCCAGTTCGGGCGTTACTATGGTTTCGAGCGGGGCGATCTCCTCCCCTGCCCAGCCGTCGTCGAAAGCCTCGCGCGCGAAGCGCTCAAAACGGCCGCTGGAATTCGTCCGCGCGCCGCGGCCATGCAAGGGATCGCGAGTCATGCATGGGATTTTAGTCCTAATCGTGGAACATTTCAAGAACTACGTGAAAGGGCGCCGGCCTCAGCTCAGCGCCCTTCGATTGTCCCTCTAAGCATGATTGTCCTTCCGTCCTCAGACCATTTGCGCGGCTTGGTTGAGCATGGCGACCGCGAACGGGGCGTAGATTGCGCAGGCGGCGAACAGAGCGGCGAACTTTGACATTGAATTTCTCCCACGGATTTCTGGTGGTTTAGGCGGTCCGATCAGACCATTTGTGCGGCTTGGTTCAGCAGCGTCGCGGCGAAGGGCACGTACAGCGCGCAAGCGGCGATCAGGGCGTAAACTTTGAACATTTCCGGGCTCCATCTCTCGTCTCGAACCGTCCATCGATCCGATGAGATGAAGGTAGTAGGTCGTTAGGACTATGGATGTGACGCGGGTCACGATGGTGACCTTTGGACCACAGGGACTAGCCCTAGCGCCCGAACGTCGATCTCCTCGACCGTCCCGTCGAAATTTCGGAGGCGCGCGGTGGGGCCACATATGTTAAGCGGGGGCGTCTTATGAGCGGTCGCCATATCGATATGGACCCCCTCGAATTCGCTGAGCGCCTTAAACGCCTCAACGACGCCCTCCACCGTCTCGACCAGCTTATGAAGAGTTGGGATGATCTCTTGGTCCCGGAACGGACTTTCGTCGGGGAAGACCATTGCAATGGTCATCGGCGCAACGACCGCTGTCGGGGGCGACAGAATTTTGCCCTCAGGGCTAATCGGAAACGGCGGCGTGCCAAAGACCGTGCATGATGGGATCATGAACACGTGCTTGTCCTGCACGTCGAGATCATGAATCGCACGCAGAGCAATGTTGCCGCCCCTGTGCGGCGCGAGCCGCTTCAACAGCAAGACGGCGGCCTCGCCAGCTCTGCCAAATTTCTTCTGTTTGATCTGGTAGTCGAGTTCGCCCGCAGATTCAGCGAAAGGAAAGTATACCCCTTTGACGTTGCCACCTCTGGCGCGAACAAGGTCGCACGCTAGCAAATCTAGCGTTGTGCGCAGGTTGTGAATGGCGTCACCAAAGATTGCGCCATAGGTGTCGCCGGGGCCCCTAAAATCGAACTCAAACCCTAGAACGTCGCCCGGGTCCAAGTCATCCCGCCCCCGGATTCTGCATTGCGCCGGCATGCTGGCGAGGTAGTCCGCCGTAAAGCGTTCCAGATCGGCAACATGCGTCCTCGCGCGCTTGATCTTGAACGCAGGCGCTGCAAAAGGGGGATCGAGGAACTGAGGTCCGGTCATGGCAAAATCCAAGAAAGGTGAAACGTATTCGGAAGCCGAAGCCCAGCGCCGTTTCGAGCAAGCGCTAAAGGGCGCGACTAAGGCGCCGCCGAAGAAGAAGCCCGCGAAGAAAAAGCCGCAGAAATAGTGGCGTTTGCTACATAACTTCGCGAACCCCGCGTTCTGGACTACCTGCCTATAATTCTGCTCCAATGGAGGAGCAGCGCATGGGTTTCATTGAACGCGAACTTGAAAGAATCCAGTCGGCAATCGGCAATCCCGGCGATGCGAACTTCGAACGCATGTTCGCCGCGCAACAGGCGCTCGCTTGGGCGCTAGAGCCGACTGGGTTCAAGTCACCGTTCTGCTCAATCACGGGCAGTCCGGAAGCTTCAGCAGGTTGTTCGGCGGGTATCCGTCCCCCTGAGTAGTCAGGTATTTCGCACCGGCCCGCTCTTTCACTTCGATCCAGACAGACTTGCCGGACGCGACTGTCCAGAAGCGGTCGTTTCCGGCTTCGATCAAGCGAATGACGCGATCGATTGGTTGCTGCGCAAATTGCGGCCCCGCGAGCGCGTCGATGCGCCGGTCGGAATCTGGCCCGTCCTTCTTCGTGCATGTGATTTGGTAGTCCGCCATCGCGGTATCTCCCTATTGGCTGCGCAGCGAACCATCGGCTGCTGTTGGCTGTTATCGGCTAGACAGGTCAACAATCCCTTAACGGCGCGAGAATCGTGTCAGAACGGGACAGCAGTGCATTCACGGATTCTTAAGGATTCCGACAGAATCTGACGGCTGCTGACAGGAGGTATGTCATGGCAGAGGCCACAATCCGCGAACCTCTCACCGTCCGGCTGCGGGCGGAGGACAAGGAATTCTTTTCGAGCGCGTCCGAGCGCTCTGGCTTGGAACCCAGCGTCGCCGCCCGCCAAATCCTTGAACTTGTCATTCAAAGAATGCGCTCCGATGGCGATTTCGTCGTCACGCTCGGGACGCTCAATGGAGCCCTCCGCGCGGGCTGAGAATATCTCTCCGCACGATGCTTGACCGCTCAAGCATAGGCTCCTATATTGGAGCCTATGAACCTGCAACAGCCTCATTTTCACGACGACGAAGCGGCCCGCGTTTACTTCGAGCGCATCCGTTGGCCGGACGGCCGCGTGTGCCCGCACTGCGGCGTGATCGGCGGCGAGTACGTCACCAAGCGTCCGGGCCGCTATCGCTGTGGCGCGAAGGAATGCCGCAAGGATTTCTCGACCACGACCGGCACGGTCATGGAGCAAAGCCACGTCGGTCTCTCAAAGTGGCTTTGGGTCTTCTACCAAATGTGCGCGTCCAAGAAGGGCATCAGCGCCCACCAAATCCGCCGCTCGCTTGGCGTGTCGATGAAGGCCGCCTGGTTCATGGCGCACCGTGTGCGCGAAGCGATGAAGGCCGGCGGCTTGGCCGCTCAGCTTGGCGGGCCGGGCAAGGTCGTGGAAGTCGATGAAACCTACCACGGCAAGATCGCGGAAGCGGCGGGCGAATACAGCAAGCGCCGCAAGGGCTCGACCACGAAGCGCGGCGGGCGCCGAAGCATCGGCGATAAACGCGCTATCGTCACGCTAGTAGAGCGCGGCGGCAAAGCCCGCACGTTCCATGTCGCCAATGCCGATCTGCCAACCGTGCAACAGATCGTGCGCGAGAACATCGCGAAGGAAAGCCGCCTGCATACGGACGGCAGCGGCCTCTACATCGTCGTGGGCAGGGAGTTTGCCGAACACGCCAGCGTTGACCACAGCCAGGAAGAATACGTGCGTTACGAGCCGACCGGTCCGGTCCACAACAACAGCGCTGAGTCCTATTTCTCAGTGTTCAAGCGCGGCATGAAAGGCGTTTATCAGCACTGTCAAGAGAAGCACCTTCACCGCTATTTGGTTGAATTCGACTTCCGCCACAATACCCGTTCGCGCCTCGGGATCGAGGACAAGGAACGCGCCGATCTCGCGCTCGCTGGCGCGGAAGGGAAGCGTCTCACCTATCGGCGGACTCACGGCGGCGGACACGTCGCGCGCTGATCAGCGCGCGTTGAGACGCGTACAGAAGGCTAATAAGGGGAAGCGCCATGGCAGAAAAAAAGAAGACTGAGCCGCAAAAGAACCCCGCCGCCGTCGCACTGGGCCGGCTTGGCGGGCTCAAAGGGGGCACGGCTCGGGCTAAGGCGCTGAGCAAGAAGCGGCGGTCAGAGATCGCCAAAAAGGCTGCGGCGAAGCGCTGGGCCAAGAGACCCTAGGTCTAGCTTTTGTGGTTCAAAGGTCATCATCGTGACGCGGGTCACGGGGCGACGTTACGCGCCTAGAGCCGGCGGATTTGCCAACGTCCGGGTTGATGCCGATGCTGTGCGGCGCGTTTTTGTCGAAATGGCGAAAGAGAGCGAGAGCAAGCGATGACCGTCGTGGAGCGCGGCGCGGCGGCGGCGATGAGTTTTGGGATGCGGATAAAATTTGCGCGATCAGATTCAACCTTAGCCGCGCCTCGCCGCTGATCGCAGAAAGGCGTTGATGCGGGTTTGCCAGCCCGGACCCGCTTTCTTGAAGTGATCAACCACGTCTTTGTCGAGCCGAAGCGTGACCTGTTCTTTGGTCTGCTCGGACGGTGGACGCCCGCGTCCCTTGCGCACGATGGCGAGCGTCGCGGCGCTGACCGGGCGCAGTTTCATTCCAGGCCGCAGATAAAGCTCGTCGTCACCCACCCTCTCGATAGCGCCGCCTTTCGTAGGCCGTTGCTTTGCGGAAGCTAATGACGCGGATTTTCTCACCGCGCCTCGTGTAGCAGAGCGCGTAGAACGCGCGCTCGATTTTCCCAATCGCGAGGATTCGTTCTTCGCCATGATCTTCACTTTCCGGGTCCAGGGCTTCAAGCGCACTCTCGAACGGAAACCGCTCGGCCAGCGCAAACGATAAACCGTGCTTTTTCTGGTTGGCTACCGCCTTGCGGCCATCCCACTCCATCCAAGGCGGTGGCGTTGGCATCAATTTAATGTAACTACGATAAAAATGCCAGTCAAGACGTGCGCTTCCTTCGAAAGGCTCGGCCTGTCGATGAATGGCGTCCCGCCGAAATGAACGCGCGAAGGCGCCCTACCGCCCCCTGCCCGCTTTCACGCGCTTGCGCTGCGAGCCGCAGAGGTTCGACACCGCGCCGGTGACGCCGGCTTTGCGCATGGCTTCTTCGGCTTTGTCCATATCCCATTGCGGGACGTAGAGGATGCGGTCCTCGGCCTTTGAGTGTTTCAGCCGTTTGGCGGCGCGCTCGAGGTGCTTGACCGAGCCGGTGCGATCGACGGTCTCGGCCTTCTTGCTGTCCTTGGCCTCGCGCGCCAAGCGGCGGCGCTTTGCCAAAGCCGGTTCAAATAAGAACAGGTTGTCGGGGAGCATTTCGCCCCGGTCGATGAAGCTCTTATTCCAGCGCGCCATGACGCCCCCGCCATGTGGATAGAACCACTCTGATTCGGGTACATGTGTTCGCGAAATTCGCCAAGCATTGCGGCTGTATCGCTTCGCAAACGCAACAATTTTGGACTAGACACATGCCGAACCGTAGCGGCCGAATCCTTAAGAGAAATGTATGCTCTACCTCATCGCCTATTATCTGCCGGCGCTGCTCTGCGGCATCCATGTCGTCCGCACCGGGCGCGAGCTTTATTGGCTCTGGATTTTTGTGATCGCGGGGCCGTTGGGGGCGGCGATCTATTTTATCGCAATCATCGCACCGGAGCTGATGGGCGGACGCACTGCGCGCACTGTCGGCAAAGCGGCGCGCAAGGCGCTCGACCCCGAGCGCGATTATCGCGCCGCGATGCGCGCGCTGGAGGATACGCCAACCATCGGCAATCGCATGAAACTGGCGCAAGCCGCCGCCGCGCTCGGACGCTGGGACGATTCCGAAGCGCAATGGGCGCAATGCGTCACCGGGCATTGGGCCGAGGACCCGGCGATCCTGATGGGCCACGCCAATGCTCTGCTGGAGCTGAGCCGCTGGGACGAAGCGCTGAAGCGGCTCGAACAGATGAAAGCGCTTGGGCGCGAGGGCGAAACGCCAAGCGTCGTGCTGGCGTTCGCGCGCGCTTACGAGGGGCTGGGGCGCAACACGGAGGCCGATGAAGCCTATCGCTTCGCCGCCGACCGCGTGCCGGGCCTGGAATCAGGCGCCCGCTACGTCGCGTTCATGGCCAAGACCGGCCGGCGCGAAGACGCCGAAATCGGCATGGGCGAGATCGAGCGGCGGCTGGCGAAAATCGCGGGGCCGTTGCGCGGGGAAGCGCGGGTTTGGCGGGATATGGCGGCGAAGGCGCTGGGGCGGTGATGTTACACTATCACAGTGATACACTTTTACACTTGCAATTTTGCGGGCCGCTCGTGTAATCTGCGCCCATGGCCAATGTGACCATCGCCCTCGATGACGACGTGCTCGCCCGCGCCCGCGCGGAGGCGGAGGCGGCTGGCAAAAGCTTGTCGCGCTGGATCGCCGACCTCGTCGCCGCCGAGGAAGCCCGCGTGCGCAAGGCGCGGGCGGCGGCCATGGACAGCTTCGTCGCGCTCGCCCGGTCCGTGAAGCTCGAAGGCGCGCCCTACCGGTTCGATCGCGAGGAGATTTATGACGAAGCTGTTTCTCGATTCGAACGTCGTGATTTACAGCCTCGATCCGCGCGACCGGGCCAAGCAGGAACGCTGCTTGGCGTGGCTGAGCCGGGCGGCGGCGCGGAGTTCGTTCACGATCAGCGCCCAGGTGTGCGCGGAAAGCCGAAGCGTGGCGGTGCGAAAACTAGGCCTAAAGCCTAAGTTCGCGCGCGAAGCTATCGAGCGGCTGTTGCCGTGGTGCACCGCGCCCATGACAGCAGAAGAAGTACGCCGCGCGCTCGATCTGGTCGAGGCGCGAGCCATGTCCTGGTGGGATGCGATGATCCTGGCGTCGGCAATCGGCGCGGGCTGCACGCATCTGCTGACGGAAGACGGGCAAGGCGCGCCAGTGATCGATGGGGTGAAGATTGTCGATCCGTTTATGGTCGCGCCGGAGGCGGTGTTGGGGTGAGGTAGAGCTGGAAGCAAGGGAGAGAATTTGGCCCATGCACGCTGTTTGCTCCCATTCCGGAAGTCGGCTTGAATATCACAGCTGCGCCCGAAAACGAACTTCCAGCACCACCTTCCATAGGGCTCAAAGTCGCCCTAAACAGATTTTCTGGGAATTCACAATCTTGGGCCTGGCACATCAGGAGTTGGCAAGGGAGAAAGAATGCGCGCTTTTTTTCTTGGTGCGGTACTTTGCCTTGTACCATTCGCGGCTGACGCACAGTTCATGGCCCAGGTACCGCAACCCACCAACGTTGCATTCGCCGGGAGCCACGAAAACGGCATGCTGGTTGTGACTGAGAACGCCGGCACAGCTGCTGATCCAGGCCTCTACCGATCTGTGAGGATTGACGGCGCCGCAGGACACCCTCTTCGCCATGT
>CADEEA010000052.1:0-23807 GCA_902826245.1 uncultured Alphaproteobacteria bacterium
AGCACCAGACTACGAATCTGGGGGTCAGGAGTTCGAATCTCTTCGGGCGCGCCATCTAACCTATTGATTTTTATTATCTTTACCCGATGTGGCCGATGCGATTGTGCCGCTCGCCGGTGGCTGAGTCGCCACCGAGTCGCCGCAGACTAAATGCATCGTCCCACGACCCGCGTTTTGTTCGCGTCAATATTGCCAAGGCGCACACGGACCCTCGCTTGCGACGAATCACGCGTATTACTAACTTTTGTGGAACTGCGAGACGGGGAATTTATGTCCAGGTCTGAAACCTGTAATGGGGCGTTCCTGCAAGTTCTAGCGGAGATCGAGCAAAGCGGACGAACGTCCGCTGCGGCTCCGAACACGACTTCAGAACGGGCTACGCGGAAAACGCGCGAATTGATTGCGCATCTACATCATATCGATCGACCTCGCGACCGTATCGTGGCGAACAATATTCGCACGGTAGATTTGCCCGTCGCCGTAGCGAGGTTTGTATGGATGATGTCCGCGAGCGACCGGCTGGCCGACATCGCCTTTTATGAACCTCGCGTGAAAGGCTTTACGGATGACGGCGTAAGCGTTCCCGGGTCGAGCTACGGGCGCCGCATTCGGCAGTCCTACCCCGGAATTGACCAGTTAGCGGGCGCGATTCATCGTCTTCGCGAAGACGGTTCAGGAACGCGGCGCGCAGCGATCTCCATCTATCAGCCGACAGACACAACACGAGATTCAAATGACATTCCGTGTGCGTTTGGCCTGATTTATCACGGGCGAGAAGGCGCACTTCATTCGACCACCATTATGCGCTCCAACAACGCGATTGGGTTGCTGCCCTTCAACCTTTTCGAGTTCTCATTGCTCGCAGAGGTGGTGGCGGTTGAGGCGAACCTCGACTTAGGGCCGATGAACCACTTTGCGGGGTCGATGCACTATTTCGAGGATGACTTCGCAAACCTCCCGCCCTTGGCCGACGCGACATCCGCCGCCGCCGTGACAATGCCGGCAATGCCCAGCTCGCCCTCTCCATTGGACGAAATTCGCAAACTCATTCTGCTCGAAGCAGAAATGCGGCAAGGTTCAGAAAGAGTTCGTGCGCCATTCGTCGATGAGTGGCGTCAGCGCGTTCAGGCCCAATTGTCTCCGTATTGGCAGCAGTTTGCGTTTCTTCTGCTGCTGCAAATCGCGAAGCGCGCCAATGACGCAGGAGCGCACGAAGCATTTCGGCAGCTGCTTGATAGCGTTTATCGCGCAGTGGTGCCTGAATTCCGTGGCGACCCGAAAACCTCGTCACCCAATATCTCTGCCGCCGAGCAACTGTTTAAGCCCGGGCAGCCCGCACTAGATATTTCAGGTGCTGGCAGAGAAGCGCTGAACGAGCGGGTTGTGTTTCTCTGCAAGGCGTATGAGGCTCGGTCTGGCCATGCGCTCGGTGCAGCTGTGGCAATCGGCATACACGCGGAGTTCAGTGAACGATTGGCGGCTCGCAAAACCGACAATGAGTTAGTCAGCGAAGATGAGTTTAACGCGGTCCTCGACAGACACCTACAAGTCCAAGGCCTTGCCTCGATAGCGACGACAGTAACTAATGAGCCTTCGCCTCGCCCTCGCCGAAAGCCTCGACGCTCCTGACGCCGAAACGGCGATGCGTCGGGCGTGTTCAGCGCTCCTATCGAGCGCCGAACAAACCCGGCCGCCCGTTCGGCTAAAGGCGTTGATGCGCATTCTCGCTGTCCCGTGGGACATAAGTTCCTTCAGCAATGAGCGTGACGACATTGCCAGCCTGACCTACTCGCGAGGTGAGGTACAGCTGCGCATTGATCGAGCTTCGTTTCGAGAGCATCGCGGACGGGCGCGATTTTCCATTGCACACGAGATTGGCCACTTAATTCTATTTCGCGCGCTTGGATCAGAAGTTTTCGACCTCGCTGAACGAGACGATTCTACGTACCGTGAGGTTGAAGCGCTCTGCGACCTTGCTGCGTCTCACTTGCTGCTCCCGCGCGCGCCTCTTGCGGCCGCGCTTCGAGCGCGCGGGTTCACGCGTGCGGGCGTACAAGGACTTCGAGAGACGTTCGACGTATCGGAGACCGCTGTTCTTAGAGCCACAGCAGATTTGCTGCCAGAAGGCTCGATTTTAGACTGGCGCCGCTTTCGGCGATCCGACGAAGAAGCGAGCACTTGGCGAGTCTGGCGTACGCTTGGCCCCACAGAGTTGGAGGAAAAGCGTCCATGGTTGCCGCGCGGATGCACATTGAAGCACCTGCATCTGCCGCCGCCTTCGGAATGGGAAAAGAGCGACACGCCCCACGGATTGCGAGGTGTCCAGGTGGCGCTGGGGCGGAAGCGCAGCACCCACGACGGAATGCTAACGCATTGGACCGACCTGGGAGGAACGCCGCGCCCGCTGCTCGACTCCGAAGAGCAAGGTCCTAAGATGGAGTTCGGGAACGAGCGCATGTTGGTTGCGCTTGGTAGGGCGGGCTACTCCGACCTCGCGATGTTTTTGGGGCCTTCATGAAAATCTATCTGTCAGGCGCACTTCAAGCTTCGCGTGACTTGTCGGCCGCGAGACGGCTATATGCCTATGCTGCGGAAGTCCTTCGCGCCGAAGGGCACGACGTGTATTTGCCTCACCAAAACACCGACCCGGAGAACGCGCCACACGCAACTGCAAGCGAGGTATTCAATCGCGACTTGGAGCAAATGCGGGGCGCCGATCTCATTGTTGCTTTCTTAAATGAGCCTTCTTTGGGTGTTGGCGCGGAACTCGCGCTTGCCATAGAACACCGCATTGAGATCGTGGCTCTCGCGGAGAATCGTCAAGCCGTGTCACGATTCATGCGCGGCCTCTTGGATGCCGCCGAAGCCCCTCTGCAAGAATATAGCTCTATGCAGGATTTGGCGTGTGCGCTTCGACGAATTGAACGCCCCTCACATACGCCGCTCAGCGGCGCTGAAGTCCCGAACTAGTGATTACTTGGCTTGCGCGTTCATCTACAGAGCCGCCAATTCGCGTGGGCTCGACACCAAATTCTGCATAGAGCCCAGTTAAGGCCTCATCGATCATTCGCTGGAAAGCAATGTCGTCCTCCCGAACCCCATCCGCCACCACGGCAAATTCGATCGGCACGTAGAAGATGTGGTCATACGTGGCGAGCCATCGCGCGAGAGCAAATTGGAGCGCTTGGTATTCAGGCGTCGCCTTGAATTCTGGAAATAGAACGATGGTGTACGAAAGGTGATCGAGAACCGTTCGGTCGCAGATTACAACGTGCGCTTCATCGGCTAACCGACTTTCCTCGATGCATTGATATGTGAACAGCAACAATTGGCGCTCGATGCGATTGTTCGCGCGTTGGAAAAACGTCTTGTCGCCGAGATGATCCGTGATCACGCGAGGCATCTCACGACAAACACGAAGAGCATCCGACGCCACTAAACCTTCGAGGTGTCGGCATAGCGTCGTCTTGCCCGTGCCGTGTGCGCCAGTGAGGGCTATCTTTGTCCGCATCCGAAAATCTCCAATGGCAGGCACAATTCAGAATGGAAGCTCGTCGTCCGGGCTACGGCCCCCCGGACAGCTCGAGCCAAGCATAATCATCCGTGTTCTGCGCTAGCATTCGCGTGCCCGCCGCCGCCCACGGCGATTGGTAGGTATCGGTGTTATCTCGAAGCTGAATGCCGGTGTTGCGTATGGCGGTGTGCAGTGCGTTGGCGCTTCTGAGGGCCGCGACGGCCGCAGTCATTGCCTGTCGCGCGTTGACCATTTGCGCCAAAGGCTCGGTCGCGGTCGCGATCATGTGAACCTGATGCTTCCGCGACTCCCACGTCGGCCAACTGACGCCGATGCCCAACCCCTGCGAATACGGAGAATGCTGCATCACTTGCGCTTGCTGCGCAGCGCTTAGCTGGAGCGTTTCGTCTGGATGTACAATCGTGCCCCACAGAGGAACCGAAAAATATCGCGGCGGCGCGTCGCCGCCGCCGCCTTGCCCGGTTGCCGGCTGAAACCTTGCGCGGTTGAAGCCCCACAGGTTTTGCCAAATGCCCAAACCGACGCCGCGCGCGCCCGCGCCATAAGAGATATTCGCGAGCGGGCCGGCGCACGCGTGAAGGACCGGCTTGCCCGTACAGGCCAACGTCAAGCCCGCCGAGCCATATCGATAAACTGCCTCAACGTCTGTGGGTAGGCGTTCTTGAGCGTCGAACTCGCAGGCATAGTACCAGCCATCGGCGTTCAACGCGGTCGCGTTCGACAAGATGGAGTGCGCCACGTCCGAAGTGGTAGTGCTGTTTCCAAGTACGACTGTTGCGTAAGTCGGAACGCCGATCGCATCGCCCGCCGCCTTCGCGGCGTCGAATAGGCGCGCGTTCAAGGCCACGATGTCGGGGCGCGCCGCCTCATACGTAATGGCGGGCGCAATCACAGCTTCGCAGCCGAGTTCACGGTTTTCGGTTTCGAGCGCCTTCGTTAGCGCGCTTATCGCGCTTGGTTGAAGCGC
This sequence comes from uncultured Alphaproteobacteria bacterium, assembly GCA_902826245.1. Taxonomy (GTDB): domain Bacteria; phylum Pseudomonadota; class Alphaproteobacteria; order Caulobacterales; family Aquidulcibacteraceae; genus Vitreimonas. The sequence goes on from CADEEA010000052.1 coordinate 4,503, forward strand.
ACCGAGCGCGCCGATTGATTGGCGAAACGCTGATGTCGGATAGGTGCCCAGCTTGCCCGCCAAAAACTCAGGCTCATAGAACTGGGGATCGAACAGGACGCCCTTGCCGAGTGCACGATACTCGGTTGAATATTCCTTGGCGTTTTCGAGCGCCAAGTCCTTCGGGCTGATAATCGCGCCTACACCGAGGCCCGCCTGCATTAATTCACCGACGAGCTTTTGGCTATTATGGCCGCACTGGTGCCAAGCGCCTCTCCGCATTAGGCGCCTCCCATTTCTCTTAGGACCTTGGCAACAATCGCTGCGCTGGCCGGCCGTTTGGCTCGCTCCTTTTCCAGCAATCGACGGACAATCAATTGAAGTTTCGGGTCCAACGCCTTGAACGCAGCATCGTTGACGTAGCTCTCCGACGTGCACACGGCGTCCGACAATTCATCCATCGTCTTCAACGCCGACTGAAAAGAAGGATGGCGCCCGACCGCCGCTTGATAAATCAGCACGCCCAGCGCGTAGAGGTCGGTGCGGTGGTCAATGTCTCGCTTCGTTCCCTTGAACTGCTCGGGGGAGAAATAGGCCGGCGTGCCGATCGTGGCGCCGTCAATGGTGGCGGTTAGGCTCGCCATGTCGAGCAGCCGCGCCAGTCCGAAATCGATGATGACGGGCACGCCGGACGGGCGCATCCGCACATTGCTCGGCTTCAGATCGCGGTGAACGATCTTGTTCGTTTCCAGCGCCACGAGGCCATCGCACAGCGGCGCGAAGACGGCGGCTATCTTGGCAATCTCCCACCCTTGGCCGGGCGTCATGTGCGCCGACAGATCATCCCCCGCCACGAACTCTTCCACCATGTAGTGGCGCGCCGTGCCGGCCTTGGCGCTGTATTCGTATTCCAGCACCTTCACGATGTTGGGGTGGTCCAACGCCTGCATCGCCAATACTTCGCGCTGCACCCGGTCTAGCGCTTGGTTAGGCGCGATTATTTTGAGGCAAAAATCTTTGCCATCGCGGCGCACGTGGAACGCAGACTTCTGCGCACTCGGCGTGAGCGCTGCAACGAATTCGTAATCAGGAAACTGCGTTCTTGCGCTGTCGATTGGGATGATGAACGCCACGGCCTTCCCCGTTCAAGTGCTCGGCGGCCATGAAAGCGAGGGAGTAATAGTAGGACCAGACTTTCGGCGTGGCGCGCCGCGCCCGGCGAACGACATGAACATCCCCGTCGGGCTCAACCGCCAGTAGGCCGATTCCCAAGTCGCGGAAAATCATTTCGGCCTTAACCCGGTCGGTTACTTGTTCTGGTAGCGCAACAAAAGAGCGGTGAGCGAAGATGCGGTTCCGCGCGGCTTGCGCGACTGCCTTCCTCCAATCCCCAACCTTGACCTCGATGGTCACGATCTCAGGCAGCACGGCGCGCCAGCCGTCGCTGAGTGCGTAGCTACCGCGATCTACGATGATGATGTCCGCCTCGACGAGCGATGACAGACTCCGCTCGATCGATTTGAGGCTCTTGCCCAGCCGCGCGCTGATGGTTTCCGAGCGGGCGCGCCCCACGGCCCGCAGATACGCCATCATCGCGCGCGACGTAACATCAACGTCGGAAAGCGCCATAACCTGCGGCTCGCACGCGGTGAGCACGATGTCAGGGCGGCCGGCTCCGAGCGGCACAGAGCCCGCCGTCCACAACAGACGGTCTTGCTGCGGGAACAGCGAGAGTAGCCGCCCCTCCACGGCGCGTTGAAGCGTGGCTTCCGGCCCAGCGCGCAGCGGGCGGTATTGGACAGGCTCAACGGTCTGCATCGCGGCGGCTCTCCCTCTCCAATATAGCGGAATCGGCGACACATTGCGAGATGGGCACGCCCCGTCGCGGCAGTCGCCGTGGCGACTCAGCGCGGCCTGCCGCGCTGCCGGACTTTTGTCATCTTTCGCCCAACGGCCGCAAACGTACTTCGCATGTGCTGAATATCAGGCGCGGCAAAAAGGAGGCCGCGAGCATGACCCCGACGTTAAGCCTGGACGCGCGTCTTGAGATAGAGCGTCAGATTGAGGTTTTACTCAATAGACACGCCCCGAACGACGTTTGCGTTGAATCCGCGCTGTCGAGCGAGGATGAACGCCGACAGTTCGTTATGGCACAGGAGTTCGTGTGTCTCGCGCTTGATAAGCTGAGATGGCTTCGGAAACGTCATCCGGTCTACGCACGCGAACGCCGTGCCGACTAACAGGTAGCAAGGTCGGCTCTATATGCGGGTGGTCGTCACCACGGCGCTCGCGGAGACGGTGCATCAACGCGCGCGGTTGCCGAAGCGTGCCATCAGCAGGCGCCTGGCATCGGCGTCCACAACGTGGGCACCTTCGGCCTCACGCGGCCCAAACGTCCGAAGCAGAATCAACTCGGCGTCCAGGTCTGCGCGTGCGTCTGCGCGCTCACGTGCGGTTTTGGCAGCGATGAACCGGCGGCCGAAGTCTGCAACCAGCTGCGCGTAGGCGGGAGAGTGGGGCATGGCGGCGTTGTCCTTTCCATGCCGAGTGTCTCTTAGATGTGCGATATTCTCAACACCGCAGCGGTCCATCGGTTAGGCCGCACGACAAATGTTTTGCTTCGAAAAGTTGTCGGACTACCTAGGGTGCGGTGCAAGCTGGGTTGCTAGCAACGCAAGACATAAGCGGCAACAAGCTGACACTCGTTCCGAGAATGGCCCACATCACAACAAGACTAACGCAAGCAAGCTCGCCGGCCCGAAGCCACTTCGCCTTTGGCAGCAGGGCCTTGCGAACAATCTCGAATATCACGATCACGCCGGCTATACCGAACGAAGCCAAAAAGGTCGCGATTGCCGCTCCCAAGAATGCACTTCGGGGCAATGTAAATCCCCAAACCTGGGTCGCCGCCAGCAACATCGTCGTTGCGAAGGCCGTCAAGCCCGCCGCAACCACTCCAAAGTCCGGGCGTTCGGATTCTTGCTCGGCACCGTTCGTCATTCGAAACTCCCCCGAAACCAATAGCAGAGGTCTTGTGCCGACAACATCTGTCGCTCAGGGTCCCTCTTCCCTACGATGGCCGCCGGGGGAGGCACAGAGCCCCGGTTTCCGCAAATTTTGGCGCGTTCTTATAGGGAATCTGCAGCCACCCTGCGCAGTTCGTCCGCTATTCTTTGACGATGAGCCGACGTGTGACGGACTCCAGTCCGCGCTTCGCGCGACGCAGAACAATCTTTCCTTTTCCATCGCGAATTGGCGTCAAACGTCAACGGCCCCTAGGGATTATTGACGTTTGACGCTGCGCTGCGCCTCCAGTCGCGCTTGCGCCATTGGCCGTCAACCTCGGCGTCAACGTCAATTGACGCTGGCTTTGACGTTTGACGTTACAGACCGTGTTCAATGTAGAGATTGGAATCGATTGGCAGCTTCCCAACCAGCGCCTTGAACCCCATACGCCAGGTGGAAGGCTTGGCTTCCTGCCGCCAACCATCGCGCTTCAACGCCTTCCGAAACTGATCGACGGTGACGGGACCAAGCCCGTGGCGCTCATGCAGGGAGATCAGCTTGGACAGCGTCTTCATGGCCGCAGCTTCATGCTCGTTAAGCAATGCTGCCGGGGCTACTTCGACCTCCCAATCCTTGAACGCCTCCAAGCCGCCTTCCTGCAGCGCCGGGCCGCGAACTGGCCGGCCGCGCGCGTCTAAAGTGGCGGTTTCGTGCATGGCAAGGGTGAAAGCCCATTTGCCCTTGCTCTCGCCATCACGCTGCTTGCGCACGTTCGCGGAACGAGGCGTACCCAACTCAATATCGCGTTCAACAATCTTGGTCCTTTTCCCGTCCGCCACGATCTCCTTGTTGTGGACAACGATTTCAATGGTGGTGTCCACATTGCCAAGTTGCGAGCTATGGCCGCGAATGCCGGCTTTTTCGTTTTTGCCGGTGTGCGCCAGCGCAATGACGCAGGCGCCCGTCTCACGCTTGATCTGGTGCAAGCGACCGATCACTGCGGTCATCTCCGCGCCGCTAATTTCGTCCACGCCGGCTGCCGCGATGGAAAGTGTGTCGATCACCACGAACTCTATCCCATTCGTCACCATGTACAGAATGAGAGCCTCCATATCGCTATCGTCAGCCAAGTGAAACTTGCCCAGCGCGTAGGTAATTGGGTTGGCGTCGACTCCGTTCTGCAGACACCATGCTTGGATGCGCACCTTGATAGACGCCTCGCCTTCAAGGCCGATATAGAGCCCTTTGCCTACTTGGGTCTGCTCCCCGAACACCACGCGACCCAACGCAGTGCTGCAGAGCAGATGAATGGCGTAAAACGTCTTCCCTGATCCGGGTGGGCCGTAAATGATGCCGACTGTGGCGTCGTGTAACATTCCCGGAATGAAATCGAACGAATGCGGCAGCAAGTCATAGTTGCTGGGCGCGTAGAAGTGCAATTCGTCCGACGCCAACGTTACCGGACTGTCCTTAGACTTTTTCATCAACGGCCCCCGATACGCTTGAGGCGTTGGTGGGGGCTCAGAAGTGTCCGACGGCGCGGTGATGTATGTACGCGCAGCTTATCGGGATTGGCCGCTGCCTCGCTTTCGGTGGCGCGGCGCTCTCCAAACTCCAGCCATTCTTGAAAATATGACCGGTCGTTGCCGCAGAGTTCGCGAAGCTGGCGGCAGTCCCGGCGGTTTTCTTCGGCAATCTCTCCACGTAATCCGTGGCGCTGGCGCAAATTTATGTCGGGAGGATCGGCGTCCAGGCGGCGCCGGCGCGAGGCAATGAGATGCGCCAGTGCACTCATGAGTCCCGTTTCGCCGTCCAATCGGCGCATCAGTTTCGGAAATTGCCGGCGCTCCGCCACCAGCTCTTGAATTGCACGTGCACGGCCCTTTGGATCAACCGGCACGTCATATGCTGGAGTATCGAGAACACGCGAAAGCTCGCGAAGCTCGCGCTTTGTAGGCGGTGCATCAAAAGAGATTGGTGCGGGGTTGACGCCGCTGGGGCGATGGCAAAGGTTCGGCATCGTTCAAATCCTTGTCTGAGGGCTTTGGGCAGCGCTCATCTCTAACTTTGCCCCGGCTCGGTTTTCCGATGTCCGGGGCGTTCCTTATCCGGTCGCCATCCGGTGCTTTCTCCAACGGGCGTCCGCGCCCAATCGGCCGCGTTTCGACATTCCGGAGTGAACCCTACGCACCTGCGGAGCGCTGTTCCGCCCGGACTTCTGATCGCGCGTCAGCGGGGGCGCCGACGTGCCCGCGAGTTCAAGCACCTCCTGCGGTGTGAGCCCGATCAAACCGGCGATCGTGAGGCTGGCTAGTTTGGCGAGAGGCACGAGCAGAAGCACCTTAGGATGGCCGAAGGGCTCGATTGCGAGGCAGGGAATATGCTGGCCTTCAACAACCGCTTCACGCTCCCCCAGCACCCGGCCCATGCCGTGCGTAGGATGGAAGGCATGTGATCCGGGGCGAAGTTCAGCTGACAGGACCTCCTCTCCAACATCGTCGGATTGCTTCATCGAACATCTCCTTGAAGTGCCGTCCGTTTACTCACGGGCGGCGTTTCGCCATTCGGACTTCAGCGACGGCCAACCGTGATGTGGATGGCGTACTTCTTGAGCTTCCGGGTGCTCGGATCGAGAACCCAATCGGGACCTCCATGCGGAAACGTGATGCCCACCGCGTCGGCTTGTGCCCACCGCGTCGTATCGCGCTTGATGTCGCGCGCTGACCGGCTCGCGAGCGCCCACGGGTCATAGACGCGGCCGGGAAGCGGGACCGCCGTGTATCCCGGGCCGCGCTCGTTCCGCGCCAAAGGGACGCAACCGACATTTTCGCTGGTGAGCACCATGGCGATCTCGGCGGGCGTGGCGTCTTCGTCGAGCGTGGCGGCGCACATTTCGACGCCACGCATCAATTGTTGGGGAAGCAGCTTCACGGTGCGCCTCCCACTTGCAGGCTCTCCGCGAAAGCTTCCAGATCGCTCACACGGTAGAGCACCTTGCGCCCGAGCCGCGCGAACGGCGGGCCGTGCTCAGCCTCCAGCATGCGCAACTTTTCGAGATAGGATTTGCTAACGCCGAGTAAGCCGGCGGCGGCGCGCGTATCGACCATGAGAGGCGCGGGGCGCCCGGGGTCAGTCGGGATGAAAGTCACTCTTAACACTCCTTCGCCCCAAACGGGCTAGGAGGGTTCTACGCTTGGCCAGACGCGCAAAATTGGGTTGGGCGAAAGGTGAGAAACGTGGCTATCGCAATTGCCGGCCAATGTGACCGCGTAAGGAATCTCGTGAGCGAGGTTTGAAGAACCGCCCCGCGTGCTTGGGAAGCCCGCTGGCGGGGTCTTTAAGAGCTTCGGCTACCTCCGTTTCAAACGCTTCAAAGAATGCCAGCACGGCCCCCGGAGCCTTATCTTCTACATCATACCAATCCGTCTTGCGTAGCCTCGTGCGGGCGTTGACGCGGAAACGGTCATAGAGGCGGTCGTTCTCCTTCTTCATCCAGACGTGATCAACGACCACCGACTCTTGCCCGAACAAGCGAGCGAACGCGGCCCACACGTAAAAGCTATAGCTATCGCGCAGAGCCGCGCGCCCTTTGATTTCGTCAGCGTTTGCGAGGATGGAGTCCAATCTGCCAACCCCGAACCTACCAATCGGTGGCAGCGCATAGGTAGGCGGTGGGTTCTGATCATGCGGCCAGCCGATCCACTCGCCATAGAGCTTTCGCATCTTCTGCCGCGCACGCTCTCGCGTCGCCGGATCGGGGCTACCGCACGCAATGCGCCACTGCGCTCGCATCGGATTTACAAACGTTCGCTTAGGGGCGTGTCTTAGCGGCGGGGCGAGCATCGCCATCTGAGCCGCCCCTTGGATCAAGCTGCGCGCTTCTTCTTCGTCAGCCGGGAGTGCTTCCGGCTTTCGGCCGGGCGCCGCGATGATACGGTCAATCGCGGCGTCGCTGAGAACACGTGGGAGGCTCATGCGCGCTTGCCCGCCATCTTGGCTTTGATGCTGGCGCTATTTACGTTGGCGTCTGCGATCAAGGTTGTGGCGTGGAGATGCGCGTATTTCTGAGTCGTGCGCAAATCCTTGTGGCCCAACAATTTGGAGACGCGAATAAGCTCCATCCCGTTCGCAATGGCATTGCTCGCGTAGGCATGGCGAATGTCATGGATGCGGAGCGGCGCCCGATAGCCTTCCTCGCCTTTGACGCCGAGAGCGCCCAAGCCGGCATGAGTGATGATCCGCGACCAAGGGCGGTGCAGATCGGCGCGCGGGCGTTCGTCTTCCTGCCCAGCCGTCTCGCCGGCAATGACGAACCGATAATTCGTCGGCTGCAGCCCACGCAGAATTTCAATCGCGGCGTCCGACAAGCCGACGATCTTCTTGCCCGTTTTCGAGTCGGGCAAGTTCAACGTCCGACGCTCAAGATCGACGTGGGCCCATTGGAGATTCAAAATCTCCCGCAACCGGCACCCCGTGAGCATGAGAAGCCGGACGCAAGCGACGGCGTGCTTGTCGATCATCAAGTTGCTCTTGGGCGCGTTCTTTTTGTCAGACGGCGCGCGCGGCAAGCCATCGGTTTCGGCAAGCGCCAGCGTGTCGGCCAAGCGCTCCCATTCGTCATCGGCGAAAAGGCGCTCGCGACCTCTTTCCTCGAAGCGCTCGATGCCCTTCGCCGGGTTTGGAGATGTCGGTGTCAACCCGGCCTTCTTCTTGGGGGCTCCCCAAGTGTAGGCCGACGCGACTAATGTGATGCAGGCGTTCGCGGTGCGGGGGTGTTCCTCGCCAACCGCCAAATGGAAGTCGCTGAGCATCTCATGCGTGACAGCGATCGCCTTCTTGCCGCCCAGCGATCCGGGTTTCAGCGGGCTCTCGGGACCATCCTGCCGCACGGCGATATGGTTGCGCAGATAGCCCTCGTAGAGTTCCAGCGTGGACGCCTTGCGCTTGGGCTTCACGTGTTCGTCCAGGTACGCCTGGATCAGTTCTTCCAGCGTTGCGGCGCGACGCGCGCCCTGCCGCTCTTCCATCGGGTCTGCGCCTTCGCCGGGCTTGGCGAGGCGGATGGCGGCCTTCATGTCGATTGCGGCCTGCCGGGCGGCCTCAAGCGTCATCTCGCCCACGGCACCGATCTTGATGCGCTTCTTGGCGGCGTCGCGCCCGCCGTCACGGGGCCGGTATTCGAGAACAAAGCTGGCCGCGCCGGTGGGGAAGATGCGCACGCCGAACCCCGGCGTCTCTTCATCGAAATAGATCATTGGCCGGCTACGGCGCGCGTTCTTCAGGAGCGCCTTCAATCCAGGCCGCGTGAGCTTCACCGTCGCCAATGTACAACCGCTCCAAAATGCGGCGACTCGAAAGGCTGAGTCGCCGCCGAGTCGCCGCACTCGCCTGAAAGCAAGTAGGACGCCATACGGCGCTGTGCAACGGAAATGGTTGATAACACTAACTTTTAATTGGCGCTGTACGACGCCGTGAAACCCTATAAATGGGTCAGAATGAGACTACGAATCTGGGGGTCGGGAGTTCGAATCTCTCCGGGCGCGCCATATTCATCCTGTGCCGAAGGCTTCGGCCGCACCGCACCGCCGCCGTCTCGCAGCTCACCCCTCGCGCCAGCTCTTGTGCGCGCCCACGCTCTCCGCCGCGTACACCCCCCGCGCCACCGCGCGCGCCAGGCAATCGGCGGCGAGCGCGCCGATGCGCGCGATGCTGAGCGGGCGCGGGTCGGGCGTCGCGCGTGCGGCAGTGGCGAGCGCGAACACCACGTCGCCGTCGAACGGGGCGAACACCGGGCGGATCGCGCGCGCCAGCCCTGCGCTCGCCATCTGCGCGACGCGCTTGGCTTCAGCTGGGGTGAGGTCGGCGTCGGTGGCGACGCAGGCGATCGTGGTGTTGGCGCGCGGCTGTGGATTGAATTTGGCGCCGGACCAATCCTCGGCATCGAACGTCACATCTTGATCGGGGCGGACGCCGCCGAATTCGTCGCCGATCTCGAACGCGTGCGCCCAGAAGGCGCGTTGTCCAGGCATCGTGGTCGAGCCCCAGCAATTGACGCACGCGAGTGCTGCGACGGTGAAGCCGTCGCCGGTGACGATGCTGGCGCTGCCCTGCCCGCCTTTGAGCGCGCCGGCGAGCGCGCCAATACCGGCGCCGGCATTGCCGAGCGCAACGCCGCGCTGGCGCGCGCGATAGGCTTGGCGTCCAAGTTCGGCATAGGGCGGGCGCTCGCCCCAGGCTTTGTCGCCGCCATTGGCGAGATCGTAGAGGATCGCCGCCGGCACGACCGGCGAGCGCGGCACGCCAGGCATGTCGATCAGCGCGAAGCCCCTGCCCTCCGCGCCCATCGCGGCGGCAGCCCCGTCGGCGGCGGCGAGCCCATAGACCGAGCCGCCCGCGAGCACGAGCGCATCGATAGCGTCGACCAGATTTTCAGCCGCAAGCGCATCGGTCTCGCGCGTCCCTGGACCGCCGCCGCGGATGTCAACGCCACAGATTGCGCGGCGTTCCGGCACGATCAATGTTACCCCGGTCAGCGCTTTGCGATCCTCGGCGCGGCCGATCGTTAGCCCCTCGATGTCGGCGAGAGAATTGGTAGGACCGGGGCGCGCCATGCTATCGCTCTCCAGAATCGTGATTTGTCAGGAACGCGCCCCATGAGACAATTGCAAGCACTGAGCGCGATGATTGCGGCGGGCTTGGCGTTCTTGAGCGCTTGTTCCACGCCGCCGGCGCCGAGCGTGCAACCGGCGGCGCTTCGCGGCGAAGCGATGGCGACCGCCGCCAATCCCCACGCGGTCGAGGCGGCGCTTATCATGCTGCGCCAAGGCGGTTCAGCGGTGGACGCGGCGATCGCTGCGGAGATGGTGCTTGGGCTGGTGGAGCCGCAATCCTCCGGCATTGGCGGCGGCGGCGCCATGGTGTTCTACGATGCCGAGAGCGAAGCAATCATCGCCTATGACGGGCGCGAGCGGGCGCCGGCGGGCGCGACGCCTGGCATGTTTCTCGACGCTCGCGGCCAGCCGATGGTTTTTCTCGACGCGCAGGCGAGCGGACGCTCGATCGGCACGCCGCTGCTCGTAGCGATGCTGAAACTGGCGCACGACGATCATGGCCGTTTGCCCTGGGCGCGATTGTTCGAGCCGGCGATTGCGCTGGCGGAGAGCGGCTTTGCGATTTCTCCGCGTTTGGCGCGTTTCATCGCTTATGCTGGCGGTGAGCGGGGGCGGCTGCGCGCGGATTTCGCCGCGCGCGCTTATTTCTTCGATCGCGCCGGCGCGCCCTTGCCCGAGGGCGCCATCTTGCGCAATCCAGACTACGCCGCCACTCTCCGTGCGATCGCCGCGCAGGGGCCGCGCGCGCTGAGCGACGGGCCGATTGCGCAATCGATTGTCGCCGCCGCACAGCGCAATCCCCGCGCCGGCACGCTTACGCTTGCGGATCTGCAAGGCGCGAGCGCGCGCCGTCTCGAGCCGGTGTGCGGATCTTTTCGCATCTACCGCGTCTGCACTGGCGCGCCGCCGACATCGGGCAATGCAGTCATCGCAATTCTTGGACTCTATGAGCGCGTTCGGCCCAATCCTGTCGGCGCAAGCGATCCCGACGATTGGGCCGCGTTCCTGTGGGCGAGCCGGCTCGCCTACGCCGACCGCGACCATTACATGGCCGACGATGAATTCGCGCCGGTTCCCACGCGCGAATTGATCGCACCGGCCTATCTCGATGCGCGCGCGCAATTGATCGATTTGGCGCACGCGCCGACGCCGATGCTTGCGGCGGGCATTCCCGCGGGGCAGGGATTGTTCGAGCGTTGGGGCCGCGAGGGCGGCGAAGAGCACGGCACCACGCACCTCTCCATCGTCGACCCCTGGGGCGATGCGGTCGCACTCACCGCCACGGTGGAGAGCGCCTTCGGCTCGCAGCGTATGGCGTCAGGCTTTTTGCTCAACAATCAGCTGACCGATTTTTCGTTTGCGCCAACGCTCAATGGGCGTCCGGTGGCGAATGCGGTCGAGCCGCGCAAGCGCCCGCGCTCCTCGATGTCGCCGACTATCGTCACCGACCGCAACGGCGAATTGGTGCTGGTAATCGGCTCGCCCGGCGGCTCGAGCATTATTGGCTACGTCGCGCGTGCAACCATTGGCGCGCTGGATTGGAATTTGCCTTTGGCAGATGCTGTAGCGGGCGCCAACGCGACTGCGCGCACGACGCCCGCACGCGTTGAGACGCAACGCTGGCCGGCCGGGCTTGCAGAAACGCTGCGCGTGCGCGGCTGGGCGATCGAAGACAGCGGCGCGCTCGAGGTCAGCGGTCTGCATGCCATCCGCGTCACTCCCGCCGGCCTCGAAGGCGCAGCCGACCCGCGCCGCGAGGGGATCGTGGGGCAGTTGGCGGGGGAGTGACTGTAGGCAGCGCGTCGCGATCAGCGGGTGAGGAAGAAACATCTTGGTCGCGCGCAATTGCTGGCTGCCTTCTAAATGAGCCACCCGCGCGCATTCGGAACCGGCTTGCGCATGATCGCCAAGACAAGCGCGATAATCACACGCAAGAGCGCCCAAGCCACCACGATAATGCGGGTCCAGGCCGCAAACAGGTACAAGGCTTCGCGCATTCCCTCCGGCGTCAGCGCGGTCACGGTGACCATGACGATCACATCGGCGAGCGTCATGATCGAGTAGCCGATCACCAACGTACGCAGGGCGTGCTCATGGTGGGTGTTGGCCCAGGGCATGCCAGCGCCGCGATTGGAGTACACAAACAGAAACGCCGCCACCGCGACGCCCAGTGCAACAAACGACAGCGGCGGCGCCGAGAACAGAAACGCAAGCGCAAAGGCCGCCAACGTCAGCAGATGCGCCAGCACAGCCTTGCCGCGATGTGTTTTGAGCCCCCACCCGCTCTGTTGCGGCGCGACTGGACGATTCGACGGCGGACGACGGAATGGCGTGACGTTATCGGCGGGCATGGAGACGTCTTAGAGGCAAGAGGAGGCGGAGGGCAATTGGCATTTCCGCCACTCATACCAACGGCCCGAGCCGTGACTCGCGGAAACAAGACGTTCCGTCATTCCGGGATCGCGAAGCGATACCCGGAACTCAGGGGATCGTAGAGCATTGCGTTTGCCCCTGGGTTCCGGATCGCGCTCCGCGCGTCCGGAATGACCAGACTTGTACACGATGGGCGAATGTCATGGGCGACTGGATCACTCTCATGCCGAGAGCGGCTCGCCCGCGAGGGTAATGCGATGCATCTCGCGGCGATGACCATGGTAATCGTTTTTGGCCCAATGCCAGGTCGATCGATTGTCCCACATCGCGATCGAGCCCAACCGCCACTCGAATTCGTATGAAAATTCCGGCCGCACGCAATGGGCAAACAGCTCCGCGAGCAATTCCTGCGATTCCGCCTCTGGCATTCCTTCGATGCGGATCGTGTACGCGGAATTGACGTAGAGCGCCTTCTTGCCGCTGAGCGGATGGGTAATGACCACTGGGTGTACTGAATCTTCCAGCCGCTCCGCGGCCTCCGCATTGCCGATGCGGCCGCCACGCGCTTTGCCGTACTCGGCGCTCTTGCCGAAGATATGCCGCGCAGAGTGCACGGCGCGAAGAGCGCCGAGGCGGCGCTTCATCTCCTCCGGCAGCGCTTCGTAAGCGCCGTACATGGAAGCGAACACCGTGTTGCCGCCATAAGGGGGCAGCTCGCGCGCCACCAGGATCGAGCCCATCGCCGGAACCTGATCGTAGGAATGATCGGTGTGCCAGGCGCCGCCGATGTTCTCCTGCTGGTCGGCCTCTTTGGTGAGCACCGCGATTTCGGGATAGCGCGGGTGCGCCTTCAGAAAGCGATTGATGTCGATCGGCGCCCAACGCCGCGCGAAGGCGATGTGCTGCTCCGCGCTGATGTCCTGATCGCGGAAGAAAATGACGCCGTGCTCCGCGTAGGCGGAGCGGATCAAGGCGAAATCAGCGTTGGCCAGTCCGCCAGAAAGGTCGATGCCGGTTATTTGGGCGCCAACACCAGGGAGAGGGTCAATCTCGATCAACGCTCCACCTCACAAATTCAGCAAATGCGGATCGCCGCCCTGAGCGGCAATGTTGACGCTGACCGCGCGTTCCTCGGCGAAGCGCAGCAGATAGTGCGGGCCGCCGGCTTTGGGGCCGGTGCCGCTCAAACCTGAACCGCCGAATGGCTGCACGCCGACGACGGCGCCCACGATGGTGCGGTTCACATAGACATTGCCGGCGGGCACGGCTGCCATTACCGCTTCCGCAAAGCTCTCGAGTCGCGAGTGCACGCCGAGCGTCAGCCCGTAGCCCTTCGCCGATAGTTCGCCGCCGACGCGGGCGATGTCGGCAGGATCGTAGCGAATGACGTGGAGGATCGGGCCGAAGGTCTCGCGATCAATCTGGGTGAGCGAACCGAGTTCGACGAGCGCGGGACCAAAGAAGGGAAGCTCACCTCGATCCGCCGGCGTCTCGCCGGCGGGGACGCCGGCGGTCCAAGCGAGCTGCTTCAACACCTTCGCTTCTTTCCGCATGCGAGCCATGTGTTTGTCCAAATTCGCCTTCGCTTCCGAGTCGATGACTGGCCCAACATCGGTGAACGGATCGGCGGGATCGCCAATGACGAGACAATCCATCGCGCCCATGAGCGCTTCGAGTATGCCGTCGGCTGTGTCGTGCGGCAGGAACAACAGGCGCAGCGATGAGCAACGTTGGCCAGCCGACTGGAACGCCGAGGCGAGCACATCGTCGACTACTTGCTCCTTCTGCGCGGTGGTGTCGCAGAACATGGCGTTGAGGCCGCCGGTCTCTGCGATAAGCGGCACGATGGGGCCATCCTTCGCCGCGAGGCTACGATTGATCAGGCGCGCGACCTCGGTGGAGCCGGTGAAGGCGACGCCAGCGATACGCGGATCGGCCACCAACGCAGCGCCCACGTCGCCAGCGCCAAGTACTAATTGCAACACGTCTTCCGGCAATCCAGCGTCGCGGAAAATACGCACAGCGGATTCTGCGATCAGCGGCGTTTGTTCGGCGGGCTTCGCGACCACGGCGTTTCCCGCCGCCAACGCAGCGGCGATCTGGCCGGTGAAAATCGCCAGCGGAAAATTCCAAGGACTGATGCATACGAACACGCCGCGGCCGTGCAGCTCGAGATGATCGGTCTCGCCGGCGGGCGACGGCAGCGGCGTCGGTCCAGAAAACAAGCGCTCCGCCTCGGCGGCGTAATAGCGGCAAAAATCCACCGCCTCGCGAACTTCGTCGATGCCGTCCTGTAATGTTCGCCCGGCTTCACGTGCTATGAGTTGTACAAGCGCGTCGGCGTTTCCCTGCAACGCATCGCCCATGGCGCGCAAGATGCGCGCGCGCTCCGCGCCGCCGCGGGCGTTCCAGGTGGGGAAGGCGGTGAGGGCGAACTCGACCGCTCCCCCTCCCCCTTGCGGGGAGGGGGTCGGGGGGTGAGGGGCGTGCAAACGCTCAGACGCCTGCACGTCGGCCCGCCCCTCACCCCGCCGCTTCGCGGCGACCCTCTCCGCAAGGGAGAGGGTGGTCTGCGGCGCACACAGGGCCTCTCGCTCCGATTCGATGCTTAGATCCCGCCCGGTCGAGTTGCGCCTACTTGCGCCAAACAATTGCGGCGGCGGCGGCAGGCGCTTGTGACGGTGCGGGCGCGCCTCCAGAGTTGTGATGGGGTCCGCCGCGACAATATCGGGCGATACATCATCATCGAGGAAGGAATGTACGAACGATGTGTTGGCGCCATTCTCCAGCAGGCGCCGCACCAGATATGGCAGCAGATCCTCGTGTCCGCCCACGGGCGCGTAGACGCGCACCGCCGCAGGCGGATCGAGTGCGGCGTAGAGCGCTTCGCCCATGCCGTGCAGTCGCTGGAACTCGTAGGCCCCGTCCCGCCCCGCCGCCTGCGCCATGCGCCGAACCGCGGCGACGGTGTGAGCGTTATGGGTGGCGAATTGCGGGAAGATCGCGCCTCCAGCGGCGATGAGATCGCGCGCGCAGGCGAGATAGTGCACATCTGTAGCGGCCTTGGTGGTCCAGACCGGAAAATCCGGGCGGCCCATGATTTGGGCGCGTTTGATTTCGCCATCCCAATACGCGCCCTTGACCAGACGCACCTGGATCGGGTCGCCGCGCTTGCGGGCCAGCAGCGTCAGGCGCTCGATCAGCGCGCGCGTTCGCTTCTGGTAAGCCTGCACCGCGAGACCTAAGCCCGCCCATCCCTTGAGCGAAGGCTCAAACGCCAGACGCTCGAATAACCTCAATGAAAGCACTAGGCGGTCGGCCTCTTCTGCGTCGAGCGTCAGGCCTATGTTCCATCGTTTCGCCGCTTCGGCGAGTTCCAGCACGCGTGGATAAAGCTCAGCCAGCACGCGCGCGCCCTGGCGCGCTTCGTAGCGCGGGTGCAACGCCGACAGCTTCACCGATATCCCATTGGAAGCGTGCGGCCCCTTGCCCTCGGCGCCCCCGCCAACGACCGCCACGGCACCAGAATAACTCGCAAGGTAGCGCTCGGCGTCGGCATTGGTGCGCGCGCCCTCGCCCAGCATGTCGAACGAATAACGACTAGCGAGCCCTTGGCGCACCATGCCGGCGCCCCGCTTCAACGCCTCGCCGATAGTGCGCCCCAGAACGAATTGCTCGCCTAAGATGCGCATCGCCTGCATGGCGCCCATGCGCACCACCGGCTCGCCCATACGCTTGATCAGGCGGGCGACGACTTCGCTGGCCTCACCCTTCATCTCCTCCGGCAATCGCGTGATGCGCCCGGTGAGCATCAATCCCCACGTGCCGGCATTGACCAGCCAATGATCGGATTTTCCGAGGTGCTCGCCCCACTTTCCGTCGGCGATCTTTTCCGCGATCAGCTTGTCGGCGGTTTCCTCGTCGGGCACCCGCAGCAGCGCTTCAGCCAGGCACATGAGCGCAAGACCCTCGGCGTTGGAAAGCCCGAATTCCTCGAGGAAGCTCTCCATCACCCCTTTGCGCCGCTTCAAGGCGCGCGCCCGCACCACCAAAGCGCGGGCCTCGGCGTTGACGCTGGCGCGGGCGGCGGAATCGAGCGGGGCAGCCGCCAGCAATTCCGCGAGCGCGGAATCCTCGTCGCGATATTTTAGCGCGTCGAGCGCGTCCCAGTCGATGGCGCCGGCAGGGTGCGGGATCGGTGATGGATGCATGGGAATTCTTGCTCAGGCAGAGATCGGCAAACGCAGCGCCAGCGCGCTGAATTCAAGCACATCGTCGAGGCTTTTCTCGATGACGGCGCGGACAATGGCTATATCGAGATTGTGATATTGGTGGATGGCGAGGTTTCGGAAGCCGACCATGCGCATCAGCCTGTTGGCGAGATCCTGCTCGATCACGCCGCCAGCAACCAGCAAAGAAAAGCCGTCGCGGGTTGACGCAGGCGCGCCCAACCCGCGCAACCGGATGATGCGGTTGGCGATGTCGATCGCGGCCTCGCAGGCACGCTCAACATTGAGGATCGCCGCATCCTGACGGGTGTAGTCGGCGCCAAAGTCAGGGCTTGCCGCAAGTTCGTCCCTCGCGCGCTTTATGCAACGTTCGATAATCTCAGATTTTCCGACGATGACGTTATCGGCCATAGACCCGCCCGCGCTCGACAATATCGGCCTCAATTGCCGCCCTGCGTTCCTTAAGATCTTGGTATTCGCGCATGACCCGCAATTCAAAAAGAGCGGAGGCGTCGGGCTCCCGCGCATCGACCAGACGGCCTTCTGCGATTATCTGGAACTGCATGATAGTCGGGGCGCTGGCTAGGTCGACCAAATCCACATCGCGCCGTAACAATGCGCCAAGCTCGTGGGCGAGTTCCACGACCTGTTCGCGCGGCAGAGGCTGACCGGCAAAAACCGCAAGGTCCACGTCGCTATCAGCGCGCGCGCTTCCACCCGCCTGACTGCCGAACAGATAAGTTCCAGCCAGGCTAGGAATCTGCTGACGCAGCAGAACAAAGGCGGGCGCCAAGTCGAATTGCATGCGCCGAATACATGCGCGCCAGCCGGCTCCGGGGCAAGGCGCCCCTTGCGCCGGCCCCGCCCCCGTGGTCAACCGCGCCCTGTGACTACGGATGCCGATCTGACCGATTCCGAAGCCGAGGACGGCCCCTCGGGCGGGCCCCCGCTGGCGCGGAAGATCATGCTGATCACCGACGCCTGGGAGCCGCAGGTCAATGGCGTGGTGCGCACGCTCGCCAACACCATAAAGGAGTTGGAGGCGCTCGGCTGCGAGATCGAGATCGTCTCCCCCGCTGATGGTTTCAAGACGATGCCGTTGCCGACCTATTCGGAGATCAAATTGGCGCTCGGCGCGCGCGAGGAGATCGAGGATCGCTTTTTGGCGTTCGCTCCCGACGCGGTTCACATCGCCACCGAGGGCACCTTGGGCTGGGATGCACGCGCTGTGTGCCTGAAACACAAGTTTCCGTTCACGACCAGCTACCACACGCAATTTCCCGAATACATCAATGCGCGATTCAAGTGGATTCCGCTGTGGGCGGGCTACCGCTACATGCACGCGTTCCACGACAAATCGGGGCGCGTCATGGTGGCGACCCCAACCATGATGGAGCAATTGCGGCTGCAAGGTTTCCGCAATGTTGCGTTATGGAGCCGCGGCGTCGATGTGGACTTGTTCCACCCGAGCAAGCGCGGGATCGATGGCGGCGTATACGCAGCGACCGTCAAGCGGCCGATCTTCGCCTACGTTGGGCGTGTCGCGGTGGAAAAGAATATCGAGTCGTTCCTGAAACTCGATCTGCCGGGGACAAAAGTCGTGGTCGGCGACGGACCGGCGCGCCAGGAGCTAGAGCTGAAGTATGCCGACGCGGTATTTGTCGGCTCCAAGTTCGGCGAAGAGCTAGCGCGGCATTTCGCTGATGCCGACGTGTTCGTGTTCCCTAGCTTCACCGACACGTTCGGGCTGGTGATCCTGGAGGCGGCGGCGACGGGAACCCCGGTAGCCGGCTACGTCGCGCCCGGGCCTAAGGACATTCTGCCCGGCACCGGCGCGGGCGTCGTCGATACAGATTTACGCAAAGCCTGCCTTGAAGCGCTCAAGCTCAAGCGCGAAGACGCACGCACCCTGGCGGAGCGCTATTCCTGGCGCGCGTGTGCCGAGGACTTCCGTCGCAACCTCGAGCCGCTGCCCAAGGAGGGAAAGAGGCGCTTCTGGCACAAATTGCGGGACCTGCGTGCGCGCGCCAAGGAACGCCGCCGGCTGAAGCGCGAGGCTAAGCAGGCGCAAAAAGCGACAGGTAATGGGTAGTCCCAGCAACTCGATACTCCGAGTACGGGGACGGCCACTGTCATCCCGGACGCGCGGAGCGCGATCCGGGACCCAGGGGCCACGAGCACAGCCCTACGATCCCCTGGGTTCCGGGTATCGCTCCGCGATCCCGGAATGACGATGAGTTGTACATGATAATGGATCGATTTCATGGGCCGTTGGCGCAATAGCGCCTACTGCCAATCCCCCTTACCAATTGATGTTCTTTCGCAACCGGTAGCGCAGCCAGATGGCGAGGCCGTTGAGCAAGAGTGTGATTGCGAGCAGCACGATCCCGGCGGCGGCAGCGATTTCCAGGAATTCTGCCTGCGGGCGCGAGGTCCAGTTGAACATCTGGATCGGCATGACCGTGAACTCGGAGCCCAGCCAGTGCGCAGGCGACCAACTCTCGACAGCGTCGCCCCAAGTCGCGGCGGTTTGCACGCTGGCGCCATGCGGCAGCTCGACCATCTCCCCTGCCTTCACAGGCATTTCGCTGAAATCCGGCAACACCACCGTGCCGTCCTCGGTGATGCGCACCCTCTCACTAGCCTCCGGCGTGACCGGGGCGCCGTATTCATCGACGGCGCCAATAACCTCAAACTTGGCGTCGCCCGGGCGCGTAATCGGCAAGAACGCCACGAAGGTCAAGCCGCCGATAAGGATAAGCGGCGCCGTTTCGCCGATAGCGCGTGAGATGCCAATGATGATGCCGGTGACGATGCCCGGAAGCGCATAAGGCAGGACGTGATGCTGTGTGGCCTGCCATTTGGTGGCGCCGATCGCGAGCGCAGCCTGGCGCATTTCCTGAGGGACGCCGCGCACGGCTTCGCGCGTGGTGACGATCACGACCGGCAGAATGAGCAGCGACAAGGTCAGACCTGCGGTCAGGATGGTCTGGCCAAGCGCGAACGCCTGCACGAACAAACCAACCGCGAGCAGCCCGAAAATGATCGACGGCACTCCCGCCAAATTGTTTACAGCGATCTCGATCGCGCTGGTGATGACATTCTTC
>CADEEA010000052.1:23828-26130 GCA_902826245.1 uncultured Alphaproteobacteria bacterium
GATCACCAGAATGGAGCCGACCCAGGCTGAGAGGATGCCTGCCTCCGCCGGATCTGATGAGGGAAAACTCATCAGGAAATCGAGGGTCAGGCGATGGCCGCCATCGTGAACCAGCTGGCTGACAAGAGCCACCAAAGTACCGAGGCCGACAAACGTCGCAACTATGCCCCAGAACACAAAGCTCGCACCCTTGAACTTACGCAGCTTCAAGCCAGGTGGGTGGGCGGCAATATCGAGCGCGGACGCGGCTTCAGCGGACATCAATAAACCTCCCGGAACCGGCGCTGCAGCGCGAAGGCAACGAGGTTGAACACCAGCGTGAGCACCAGGAGCGCCAGGCCGGCCGCGAAAATGCTTGAATATTCGAGCGTCCCAAACGGGATATCGCCCAGTGCAACCTGGGCGATGAAGGCGGTCACCGTGGCGCCTTGCTGAGTGGGTGAGGTAACGATGACGGGTTGCTGGCCCGCCGCGATCGCGACGATCATGGTTTCGCCTACGGCGCGCGACATTCCCAGGATGACTGCGCTAGCGACCCCGGAAACCGCCGCGGGAAAGACCACGCGAAGCGCTGTCTCAAGCCGCGTGGCGCCGAGCGCCAAGGATCCCTCGCGCATACTGCGCGGCACAGCCCGCAGGGCGTCCTCCGAAAGCGAGGCGATGGTTGGTATGATCATCAGGCCCATGACAATGCCGGCCGACAACAGGTTAAAGCCCGGCAGCTCGATGCCGAATGGAGCGAGCGCACGTTGCAGCAACGGCGTGATGAACAACAGGGCGAAATAACCGTAGACGACGGTCGGAACACCAGCCAGCAATTCCAGGGTCGGCTTGACCAGCTCCCTCAAATGCGAACTCGCAAACTCCGAAAGATAGACAGCAACCAGAAGCCCGAGCGGCACCGCAACCGCAAGCGCCACGATGGTCGACATGAAGGTGCCGCTTAGCAATGGGGCGATGCCGTAACTGGGATCGTCGAAGGTCGGCGTCCAAACTGTGGACGTGACGAATTCCAGGAACGAGACCTGGCCAAAGAACTTTATCGCCTCCGAGAGGACGACGTAGAGAATGCCCCCGATAATCGCGATCGCGGAAACGGCCGCAACGAACAGGACCAGCTCAATGACGCGCTCGCCGATGCGCAGCCGCTTGGTGGTGAAATCCCGTTCCACGCCTTGCCCCCTCCCGTGAGCGCGATTCGCCGCGCTTTGCTTCGTCTTAATCGCCTAAAGCGCACTCGGACAGAAATTCATTCCCTACCGGAGTGCGCCGTCCGGCGCCCAGGGGCGGAAATTCGCCCTGGACGCCGGGTTCTGGCTTATTCCCGATGAGGAGGGCCATTAGCGGCCCGCCCCCTCCACCGGCTCTGATCAATCCGCAGTCGTCGGCGTCAGCACCAAGCGGCGAGCGAGCAATTGGTCGATCGTCAAGCCGATTGCTTGGCGGCCGCCGAACGCCGTACCCGCTTGCCGGCGCTGTACGCGCTGCAGGTAAGCAGCGTAGGCGGTCTCGGGGAGCGGGATGTAGCCCACGCGACGCGATACCGTGGCTGCATTGTTGACGTAGTATTGCACGAACTGTGCAACCTGCGGACGACGGAGCGCTGCAGCGTTCACGTAGATGAAGATGGGGCGCGATAGCGGCGCGTAGCTTCCGCTCACCGTGTTGGCGAGGCTGGGCTCGACTGGGCCGTTGCCGTTGTCCACCGAGATGGCGCGCAGGCGCGAGCGGTTTTCCTCATAATAGGCCAGTCCGAAATAGCCGAGGCCGCCCGCATTGTTGGCGACGCCTTGAACGATCACGTTATCGTCTTCCGACGGCGTGTAATCCGAACGAGAGGCGCGCGAGGTGCCGTTCACGGCTTCGGTGAAATAGTCGAACGTGCCTGACGCCGTGCCTGGCCCGTACAATTGCATTGCCAAGTTCGGCCACGAAGGGTCCACTTGATTGAAGTTCGAAATGCGACCTTGAGCTGACGGTTGCCAGATTTGGCGCAGTTGAGCCACCGTCATGGAACGGATCGGGTTTGACGGGTTCACGACAACGGTCAGCGCGTCGAACGCCACTGGAATTTCCACGTATTGAATGCCGGCAGCGGCGCAGGACGCCATTTCGCCGCGCGTGATCGGGCGCGACGCATCGGAAACATGCGTTTCGCCGCGGCAGAATTTGCGGAAGCCCCCGCCCGTGCCCGATTCACCGACGGTGACGCGAACGCGGCCCTGGGTTTGTTGTTGGAAGCCCTCGCCGACGCCTTCCGAAATCGGAAACACGGTCGAAGAGCCGTCGATTTGAATGGTGA
>CADEEA010000053.1 GCA_902826245.1 uncultured Alphaproteobacteria bacterium
TTCGTGATGGCGCGGGGAGCGGTGCAAAAGGCGGAGTGAGCTCCTTCACAGTTGCTCAGATGCGTGCACGCAATCAGTCCGCCGTCGCCCAAAGGGTATTTCGAGACACGGCACAAAGTGGCGGGGGCGTGGGAATGCCGGCCGCAAGCGTCTGAATTGTAGCCAAGGCGAAATAGCCAGGCCATGACCCTTCGCTCGCCGCCCCATGTGGCGATCTCCGTCATGGCAGGCCCCTCTGATCTGTGATAAGAAAACCAGAGGTGAAGCAAATGCCCCCCTTGGATTGGTCGCAGTGCCCGGCAATTGAACGCATCCCAGGCAAGGTGAGCGGCGCCTGGGTCTTCAAAGGTACGCGTACACCGGCCGCAATTGTGTTCGAAAATCTAGAGGACGGCCTGACCGTGGATGAGGTCATTGCGCAATTTCCGGTAAACCGCGAACAGATCGAAGCGTTGTTAGAATTTGCCGCGCGCAGCCTGGACGCGCCAGTGGCGTAATGCGCGTGCTCTTCGACAATGGGACGCCCAGGGGCGTCGCGGCGGCGCTGGCCGGTCATATTGTCGAGGAAGTGCGTTCCCGCGGTTGGGATACTCTGAAGAACGGTGAGCTGCTCAGCGCCGCGGAGGCAGCGGGTTTCGAAGTCTTCGTCACTACCGACCGCAACATCGTACACCAGCAAAACCTGAGGGGGCGACGCATCGCTATCGTCATCCTAAGCAAAGGCCGTTGGAAGCTGATAAGACTCAAGTTCGCAGACATCCAGGCGGCCGTCGCAACCGCAACCCCGGGCGCGGTGGTTCAGGTTGACATCTGACCCGCTAATGGAGCGCCCTCAATTCTCCGCGCCCAATTTCTGCGCATAGCCGTTCGCGACGAGCTGCGCCATAATGTCGAAGAGTTGGTCGGGATTGCTGCGGCGCAGCTGCGCGGCCTGCGCTTCCATTCCTTCAGCTAAAATGAGTTCGCGCGCGCCGCCTGCGATCGCTTCGACAATGCGTTCAGCAGCGGCTTCCGGCGCCATGCCGTTATCGATCGCATCGTCGCTAAAACCCCGCGCCCGCGCCTTGCCGTCGAGCGCGTTCTTGGAGACGTTCGTGCGTACGGAGCCCGGCGCCACCACGAGCACATGCAGTCCTTGATGCTGGGTCTCCGCGCGGACGCTGTCGTGATAAGCAATGATTCCCGCCTTGGCGGCGCTGTAGGCGCTTCGTAGCGGCGCGCCTATGATTCCCGCGACGCTTGATATCGCAACCAAGTGACCGCGCCCCGCGCCGATCATACGCGGCAACAGGGCCTGAGTCAGGCGTATCGGCGCCATGAGATCGACCGCAATGATGCGCTCGTACACTTCAAAAGCGGTGTCAGCCGCGAGCGAACGTTGCGAAATGCCTGCATTGTTGACGAGGCCGTCAATGCCGCCGCCAAATTGCGCCGCCCAGCTCCAGGCCTGATCGACAATTGCCGGGATTTGATCGAACGCTGTCGCCTCAAATGGCAGGATCAGCGCCTCACCGCCGCACGCGTCGCGCACGCTGGCGAGCGCTTCCTCGTTGCGTCCAGAGAGAATAAGCCGCGCGCCCCGCCGCGCCAAAGCACACGCAAGCGCTGCGCCAATGCCCGACGATGCGCCCGTGATCCACCAGACCTTGCCTTCAAACATTCGCCAAGCCCTATCGGAGACTGCCCCGTGATAGGGGGCCGTTGAGCCACCGTCCAGTTTTACGGCAGACGCAATTCCGGGCTGATTGTGCTACCGCACGCGAATGAATCCCGGCGAGACTCTCGAACTCCTGGCGCGTGGCGGTGCGGTTGGCGCCTTCCTTGGTCTCGCCTTGCTGTGCTTGCGAGGAGGGCGCGCACCGGCGCACATCACAGGCGCCGCCTTCTGCCTCGCCGCCGCCGCCCACACGCTAACGCAGCTGCCCAATCTTGAGCCGACGCTCGGGCCGATGTGGTGGCCGATCTTGGCATTCTCCATCATGGGCGCGGGTCTGTTTTGGGCGTTCGCACTCGAACTATTTGAGGACGGCGGCGCGCTCGATCTACGCCGGTTCGCGCCAGCGCTCGTCCTCCTTGCCCTTGGCGTTGCCGCTACGTCCTCTTCGGGAATTGCCCAGCGCAGCCTCTATCTTGTCCACAATATTCTCAGCGCCAGTCTTCTCGCCCATGCGCTGATCCTGATTGCGCGCGGCTGGCGTGGCGACCTCGTGGAGGCTCGTCGACGTCTCCGAGGCCCAATCCTGGCCGCAGCCTCGATCTATGCTCTGGCGGTGATCTTAGTGCAGACTGGGGAATTGTTTGTCGGGTCGGCGCGGGCGTTGTCGCCGCTCGCGGCCTTTGCATTACTGGCGCTGGGCCTACTTTCCTTGACCGCGTTCGCACGCATGGATTCGAGCTTGTTCGGCGCGCCAATATTGGCGCCGGTGCAAGCGCGACCCCGGATAGCCCCCACGGCGCCGGATAGCCCAGACGCCGAAACCATCGCAGAGCTTGAGCGATTGATGCGCCAAGAGCGCGTCTACCGCGCCGAAGGCCTGACCGTGGCCGCACTGGCGCGGAGGGTCAGGGTTCCCGAGCACCGCCTGCGGAAGCTGATTAACCAGAACCTCGGCCATCGCAATTTCAGCGCGTACCTCAACCAATGGCGGATCGGAGAGGCCAAAGCGGCGCTGGCTGACCCTTCCCAACGCGAGGTGCCAATTGCGACCATCGCGCTGGACGCAGGATTCGCTTCGCTCGGGCCCTTCAACCGTGCGTTCAAGCTCGAAACGGGACAGACCCCTTCGGAATTCCGATCCGAGGCGCTCGCGCGTTCGGTCTGATTTCATGACGAAGTTTCAGAATCGGCGCGCCGTTTTCGAAATCGACTAGCTGGCTTTCGAACAAGGCGAGATGCGGGGGCGCGCTTTGGTCATGCTCGCGTTTGCCGAAATGGTCCGGCGCAAAAAGTGCGAGCCCCATGTTGCCCGATTTCGATCTCTGGCGCGAGTTTAGCGCCGTCTTCCCCGTCATCGCCAGCATAGAAGCCGGCCGTTACCTGATCACTGCCGGCCTGTTCAGCGTCCTTATTTGGGCGTTCTGGCGCAATCATTACTCGGCGCGGAAAATCCAGCCGCGCAATGCCGCCCCCGAGGACTACCGACGAGAAATCCTCGCGTCCCTCCGCACAGCTCTGGTGTTTTCCTGCGTCGGCTTCGGCATGTATGTCGCCTACAGGCTTGGCTGCCTGACGATCTACCAGGACTTCACGGTAAAGGGTCCGCTCTACTTTCTGCTGACACTGGCCGCGATGATCCTTGCCCAGGATGCTTATTTCTATTGGACGCACCGGGCCATGCACCATCCGCGTCTGTTCCGCACCTTCCATTGGACCCACCACAAGTCGAAGACCCCAACCCCCTGGACGGCCTACGCGTTCGACGTGCCCGAAGCGCTCTTGATGGCCGCATTCGTGCCGCTCTGGGTTGTGATCGTGCCGATGCACGATCTCGCGATCTTCAGCTTCGTCACGTGGCAGATCGTACGCAATGTCATGGGGCATGCGGGTGTCGAGATGTACCCCGTGTCCGGCAAACCCTCAGCGCTGTTCGGCTGGTGGAACACGACCACCCACCACGACCTCCACCACCAGAATGGGAGCAGCAATTACGGCCTCTATTTCTCGTGGTGGGACCGCTGGATGGGCACCGAACATCCCGACTACCAGGCGGAGGTCGCCGCATCCGCGATGCGCCGGATCCGGCGGAAAAAACCAGCGCGCGTTGTGGCGGCAATTGGGGCGCTCACCCTTGTGGTCAGCGGCGCCATGGCGGGTAAAGCGGACGCGCAGGCGGGCGGCGCCATTGCCGGCAATTGGGCCACGAACGGCTTTGGCTCCATCGTCCAGTTCCGCCCCTGCGCAGGAAATCCGGAAACGATGTGTGGACGCATCGTGTGGTTGTGGGCGCCGAACGACAGCGAGGGGCGTCCGCGCGTGGACAATCACAACCCCGATCGCAGCTTACGCACGCGTTCCCTGATCGGCGTCCAGATCGTCAGAGGCTTGCGCCAAACCGCACCCGGCGTATGGGGCGATGGCTCGCTCTACAATCCCGATGACGGTCGCACCTACACAGGGGCGATACAAATCCGCAATGGTTCGCTGGAGCTGCGTGGCTGCGCACTAGGGGTGTTCTGTCAAACCCAGATTTTGCGTCGCCCCGATGACGTACTCCAAGCCGTCCGCAGGCTAGAGCCATGAGCAGCTTTCCTCTATCTTGGCGCGCCAAAACGCTGGCCTATCTTCCACTGGCGTTGCACCTTATTCCAACGCTTGGCGTCGGCTATTTCATCGTCATTCCGCAGAGCTGCATTGCTGGGATCAATGAATTGACGATCGGCTTCGCAGCCGCGAATCTTGGGTTTGTGCTTTCCTATGTTGGCGGAATACGCTTGGCGCGGAAGCAAGGAGGCGCCCATGCGTAGGCCGCGCTTCATCGCTGAACAAGCGCGCCACGCCGAGGGCCCCCTCGGTCGGTTTATAGCTTTCATTATGGCGCGTGAGACTTGGGCTGAAAACCTGCGCGCGATCGATGCCTTGAGTATCGAGCCGACCGACCATGTGCTCGATATCGGGTGCGGCCCAGGGCGTGGCCTCGCAGAGCTTGCGAGGCGCGCGCCACGTGGCCGCATTGCAGGCGCGGACCCTTCCGAGCTGATGGTGAATACAGCCGTGCAGCGCAATCGTTCCCACGTGCGCGCTCGTCTTGTCGATGTGGCGCAGGCGGGCGTGGATCGTTTGCCATTCGCGGATGCCGCGTTCGATAAAATTCTCTGCGTACACGTCGTCTATTTCTGGAGCGATCTCGGCGCTGGGCTCCACGAAATCGCCCGCGTGCTGAAGCCAGGCGGGCGGCTCGCGCTCGTATTCCGCACTGCCGCAGACGAAGCCGCAGTACGCGCCTTCCCCAGCGCGATTTACCGGTTTCCATCGCTGGAGGGGGTAGTCGCCGCCCTAGACACGGCAGGGTTTTCAGTCGATCTCGCAAAGCCTGACGCGAGCGCGCCCGTTGAGCCTGTACTCCTGCTGGCGTCCAGGTGCGCCGTTTAGCGGACCAGAATGCACTTCCGTTCACCGCGATCCAAATGACTGTGCGAACTTCAAAGCTGGGACACTAGCGCCGCCGCGGCAAAGCATGGCAAAGCCGCTCCATGCTGCGACGACTCTCCCGCGGCGGCGCTGAGGCCGCCTCCTGCGCCGATCCGAACGCGCTTTGGTTCGATCTTGAGCATCCCTCGGAAGCGGAGGAGGCCGAGGTCGAAGCTGCGCTTGGCATCGACGTGCCCACGCCGGCAGAGCGCGGCGCTTTTGAGGAATCAGCACGCTTCTACGAAGAGGGCGAAGCGCTTTATCTGACCGCGACGCTACTGGGCCGGCGCGACGAGGGCATGTTCGTCTCGGGCCCGGTGACCTTCATCCTGGCGCAAGGCAAACTCGTTACCGTGCGCCAAGTGCGTCCGCGCGCTTTTGAGATCGGCGCCGGGCGCGCCTCTGCGCGTGTCGGCTCGGCGCAAACCGGCGCCGATGTATTGTTCGCGCTACTTGAGGGCGCAGCCGAACGCTTGGCCGATCTGCTCGCCGAAGCCACCGCGAGCGCCAACGCCATTTCTCAGCGTGTCTTCGCGGAGGACCGCGACCCGGACCTGCGATCGATCCTGCGCGAATTGGGCCGCGCCGGCGCGCTTGGCGCGATCGCCCATGACTCGCTCTCCAGCATCCAGCGGCTCCTCACCTATGCGCGCATCGCCAAGGGCAAGCATGGCCTGGACGACAAGCGCTTGGCCGCACTTGGGCGCGACGTGGGCGAGCTGGAGCGTATCTCCGAAGCAATGCAGCCGCGGCTTGCCTATCTGCAGGATGCGACATTGGGGCTGATCAACGCAGCGCAGACGAACGTGCTCAAGGCGCTTTCGCTGGCGACCATCGCCTTCATCCCACCGACCTTGGTCGCCTCCATCTTCGGCATGAATCTGGATGCGATCACTTGGTTCGACAAGACCGTGGGCCCAAAGGCCGTGTTCCTGCTCTTGCTGCTCACCCCTCTGGCGCTGTTTGCGATCGCCAAATGGCGGAAATGGTTCTGAACGTTGCGAAGCGTGCGCGGGGCGGCTAAGCCGCCGCGAGGCGCCCGTCTGTGCTGCGGGAGTGCCGGGGAAGAGACATGGCTTCGTTAGAATTCGCCCGTCGCTTCGCGATGGCGCATCGGCTGTTGGCCGACCCTGACTCCAAATGCGCGGTCCCGCACGGCCACAACGAGATCGTCAGCGTACGGCTCGAACCGCACACGCGCTTCCGCTTCGGCGGCGCCAATGCACAGGCGCCGTTCGAGGTGTTGAAGGGCCGTTGGCACGCGTGGATCGATGGCCATGTCGATCACGCGCTGCAATTGAACGAGGCCGACCCGTTGCTCGACTTCTTCCGCGAACATGAACCCAAGCGCCTGGCCAGCATCATGAGTTTTCAGGGCGATCCCACGACCGAGGCGCTGGCGGCGTGCTTCTGGCTGAAATTGTCGGCGTTCCTGCAAGCGGACGATCTACCCTTCGGTGTGACGCAAGTGCGCGTCGAGGAAACGCCGACCAACGTGGTGGTGATCACGCGCGACACTTTCGATCCGCGCGATTGCGGGTTGCGCGAGGCCGCTTGGCCGTGGCGCGCGGATATGAGCATCAATGATCTCGCGCCAGAGATCAGCGCCGATGCTGCTGCGACGCATGGATAACCGTGATGATCTCCACTTCGTGGGTAACTCGATAGACCGCCAGATAGCGTGTGCGGGTCACAACGAGCATCCGTGTATCACCCACACGGCCCAATTGCGTGCTTTGCCGTGGAAACTGCGCCAGGTCGTCGATCCGCTTGCGAATGCGCGCGCCAACACGGGCTGCTCCGTGCGGACTGTGTTGCCGGAGGTAGGCCTCAATCCGGATCAGATCGTCACGAGCGCGTAGCGTAGCGAACCTTCACCGGTCGAAACGAGCAAACACCTCGTCCATTTCGGCGTCGGTTGCGAATTCCCCCCGATCTGCCTGCGCCAGCCCCTCTTCGATGGCGGCGCGATCTTCGGGCGGGAGTTGCTCAAACCAATCGTCGTCGTCGCATGCCTGCTCGATCAAGCGGGCGGCCCATTCTTGGGCGCTCTTGCCGTTCTCGGCTGCATGTTCGGCGAACCGAGCAGCGGTTTCATCCGCAAGCGTAATGGTCAGCGTCTTCATAGCCACAATCTACCATACTACCCGCCCAAAAGCCACACCGCCCAGGGTGCGCCGATCGCGAGCGCGGCGATAATTTCCACGCCGACCGATATCCGATTGAACGCTGTGTTCGCGCCCTTATCGCGCCAGATCGACACCACCCGCCCCAGCGCCGCCCCCGCCCAGCCCGCAGCGACCGCAAACACTGCGCCGCTCGCGGCCACGCCCGGCACTTCTGCGCCGCCGCGCAAATAGTACAACACCAAGAGCAGCGCCGCGACGTGCAGGCCGAGAAACATGGCCCCATAGGTGGCGCGGAATTCCGCGAAGCCGCCGCCTTGCTCGTCTTCACGCAATCGCACCAGACGCGCCGCCCAATTCGGATCGAGCAAGCCGCGCGCGCCGAGATAGACGCCGAAGCACAGACCCAGCACGCTCAGGCCCCAAGCGAACGCCATCAGCGCATGCCCGGCAGGCTCTCGCCTTCGGTTTTGGCGCGCTTGCCGGTCCAGCCGTAACGGCCCAGCTCATTCATGGCGATGGCGCGGCAATGCACTTCGTCGGGGCCGTCGGCCAGGCGGAGCGTGCGTATACCGGCATAGGATTTGGCGAGGCCGAAATCCTGACACACGCCAGCGCCGCCATGAGCCTGGATGGCGTCGTCGATAATCTTCAACGCCATGCGCGGGGCCGACACCTTGATCATGGCGATCTCGTTCTTGGCGACCTTGTTGCCGGCGACATCCATCATGTAGGCGGCCTTCAGGCACAACAGCCGGTTCATCTCGATATCGATGCGCGCTTCCGCGATGCGCTGCTCCCACACCGAATGTTCGGCGATGGTCTTGCCGAAGGCGACGCGGCTGGTCACGCGCTTGCACAAAGCTTCAAGCGCGGCTTCCGCGGCGCCGATCGTGCGCATGCAATGGTGGATGCGCCCCGGCCCCAGGCGCCCCTGCGCGATCTCAAAGCCGCGGCCTTCGCCCAGCAGCAAATTCTCCGCCGAGACGCGCACGTCCTTCAGTTCGATCTCCATGTGCCCGTGGGGTGCGTCGTCATAACCGAACACGGTGAGGGGGCGCAGGATGTTAACGCCCTTGGCGTCGAGCGGCACCAGAATTTGACTTTGCTGGGAGTGCTTGGGGTTGTCGGGATTGGTCTTGCCCATGAGGATGGCCACCTTGCAGCGCGGATCGCCGGCGCCGGAGGACCACCATTTGCGGCCATTGATCACGTACTCATCGCCGTCGCGGCGTATTTCGCATTGAATATTCGTGGCGTCGGAGGAGGCCACCGCTGGCTCCGTCATCAGGAACGCCGAGCGGATTTCCCCGTTCATCAGCGGCGCGAGCCATTTGTCCTTCTGCGCACGCGTGCCGTAGCGCTCGAACACTTCCATGTTGCCGGTGTCGGGCGCCGAGCAATTGAACACTTCCGAGGCGAATTGGACGCGGCCCATGATTTCGGCCAGCGGCGCGTATTCGAGATTGGTGAGGCGCGGGCTTTCGAACTTGAAGCTATCGTCCACGTGCGCATGACCGCTCCCGGGCGGCATGAACATGTTCCACAAACCCTGCGCTTTGGCCTTGGCCTTCAAATCCTCGACCACCTGAATCACTTTCCAGCGGCTGCCCTCCTTCTGCTGCGCCTCGTACGTCGGGACCGCAGGATAGATGTGCTCGTCCATGAATTGCTGCACACGGTCGATCCAGGATTGGGCCTTTTCGCTATGTTCGAAATTCATTGTGATCTCCGGGCCGGTGGCGGACTTCGAGCGCTCACGCTAAAGCGCCGCGTGATGAGGGGCAACGTCGCCATAGAACTTTCCGCTGCGACACCGGCAAATGTGCATGAGCGCTTTTGCTGTCAGCTCCATGTTCGGTCTGTTCCCAGGCGCGGCCGTCCGCTAGCGTGTCTCCATGTCCCAAGCTCAGGTTAAAGCAGCAATCCTGCTCATCGGCGACGAATTATTGTCCGGTCGCACCCAGGATTTGAACTTGCAGACGATTGCGAGATTCTTAGGCCCGCTCGGCGTGCAGGTGGGGGAGGCGCGAGTCGTGGCCGATGTTCCAGCCGAGATCGTCTCGGCGGTGAACGCACTTCGCGCTAAATACGATTATGTGTTCGCTACAGGCGGCATCGGCCCCACCCATGACGACAAGACCGCCGATGCCATCGCGGCAGCGTTCGGCGTC
Source organism: uncultured Alphaproteobacteria bacterium (assembly GCA_902826245.1). Taxonomy (GTDB): domain Bacteria; phylum Pseudomonadota; class Alphaproteobacteria; order Caulobacterales; family Aquidulcibacteraceae; genus Vitreimonas. Next base: position 9,429 of record CADEEA010000053.1, read on the forward strand.
GATATCGGCATCCGCGACGATGCGCGTGCAATTCTGGAGGCGCACTACAAGGGCGCTTCAAACTTGAATGAGGCGCGCCTGCGCATGGCGCGTATTCCCGAAGGCGCGGCATTGATCGCCAATCCGGTTTCGAAGGCGCCGGGCTTCCAGATTGGCAACGTGTTCGTGATGGCCGGCGTGCCCTCGATCATGCGCGGTATGCTGGAGGATGTCGGCCATCGCATTCAGGGCGGTGCGGTGATGCGTACACTGACCCTGCGCGCCAAGGGCCTGCGCGAGGGCGACATCGCCGCAGCGCTCGGTGCGCTTGAAGAAGCGGCTGGCGGAATGGTCACGTTCGGCTCCTATCCGTGGTTCTCGCCGCCTGACAGTTTCGGGGCGCACCTGGTGGCGCGCTCGGCCGATGCGGACGCATTGGCGAAGGCGGGTGGCGATCTAGCAGAACTCATCCGCGCGCGCGGGGTGGCGCCGGAGCAGGTCGAGGAATAGGCGGCAACCTTTTTTAGTCTGCGCGCAGCGTGAACTCGCCGGCGCGCGCTTTGCCGGGGAGGGTGGCGCAGAATTCGGCGACTGCATCGGCGCCGTGGCGGTCGACCATGTCGGCGAGAGCGGCGAAGATGGCCACCGACGCAGCGATTTCCGCCTCGACGCCCTCGCTCAAGGCTTTGTCCCAGGCCTCGAGCATCAATTCGAGGGCGCGGCGCTTTTGTTCGGCCTCGTCCATCTATTCAGCGTGGCGGGCGCTGAGGCCGCGCGCAACGCGTAGGCCGCGGGCGCGCAATTCGGCCTCAACTTGACGCGCGGTCTCGTCGCAAGCGTCGAAGCGCGATTCTTCGTTGCGGTAGCCGCGATTGAACGCCTCCACCATTTCGCCATTGTGCTCGGGCTCGCGCTCGATCACGCGGCGCATATAGTCGCGCCAGCGCTGGTCGCGGCGACCCTCGCAGGTGATGCGCAGATAATGCGCCCCGCCCAATACTTCCGCGAGTTCCTGCAATTGCGCCGAGTACCAGGCCTCCCCGGTGACCGGCGCATCGGGAGGGCGGCGCTCCTCGCCGGTGGCTTCGCCCTGTTGGCGCCGTTGCGCGGCCGCGGGCGCGGCCAGGAGCACGAACGCGAGCAGACAGAGCGCGGAGCGACGCAACATGCTCGCCCGGTAGCGCGCAATCGGGGCGGGAGTAAGGTGCATCAGACGGCGCAGACCTGCGGCTTGCGGGCTGTCCAGGGTTTGGCTTCCTCCAACTGGTACGCGAGTTCGAGAAGGCGCCGCTCCTGGCCCTTGGCAGCGGAGAAATGCGCGCCGATCGGCAGGCCTGATTGGCTCCAGCCCAGCGGCACGCTCATCGCTGGTGCGCCAGCGACATTCTGCAGCGGGGTGTAGCCGACATAATCGAGCACGCGCGCGAAGCCGACCTCCATTCCCAAAGTCGGCGATATCTCGCCAAGGGGCGGCGGCGGGCTTGCCAGCACCGGGGTGAGCAGCACATCCACGTCTGCGAAGAAGGCGCCGTAAGCGGCCTCCACCTGCATGAGCCGGCCAATTGCGTTGCGCATGGCGCCCACATTGCTTGCGAAATGCTGGGCGAGGTCGAGCGTCAGCGGTTCGAGCAATTGGTCGAGTGGCGTTTGGCCCGCGCTTGCCTGCACCAATTGCACCACTTCTGCCGCACTCGCGGCCCAGAGCAGAATGAAATCGTCGCTGAATTGCTGACCATTGAGATTGGGGCGGGCTTCGCGCACCTCGTGGCCGAGTGAGCGGCAAAGCTCGGCCGCCGCCTCGGTCGCGGCGCGCACTTCTGGGTCAGGCTCGTGACCGCGGAAGTCGGGGACGCTCAGCGCGATGCGCAGCTTTTGGTTGTTCGGGCCGGAGACCAGCCCCACGGGCGGCAGCGCCGCGCCTTCGCCGCCTTGCTCGGTCGCGGCAAGCCATTGGGCGCTGTCGCGTACGCTCAAACTCACCGCGCCATTGACGGAAATCGGCAGCGGGCCTTGCTCGCGTCCGTCGTGGATGGTGCGCCCGCGCGAGGGCTTGAGGCCAAAGATGCCGTTGCAGGAAGCGGGGATGCGGATCGATCCGCCGCCGTCGCTCGCATGCGCGATCGGAATCACGCGCGCCGCGACCGCCACTGCCGCGCCGCCGGAAGAACCGCCGCTGGAGCGGGCGATATCCCACGGGTTCTTGGTGACGCCGCCGAGCAGGGGCTCGGTGGTGGCGGTGAGGCCGAATTCGGGCGTGGTCGACTTTCCGAACGGCGTCACGCCCGACGCCAGCACCGCGTCCATGTATGGCGCCTGCTCGCGCGCGACATTGTTGGCGAAAGCGCGGCAGCCATAATGTGTTGGCAGGCCGGCGACATCGGCCAGATCCTTGATCAAGGTCGGCACGCCGGCGAACGGTCCGGCGAGGGGGGCCGAAGCACGACCGCGGGCGTATTCGTAGCTCGCCGTTGCGATGAAGTTCAGTTGCGGGTTGACACGCTCGGCCCGGGCGATGGCGGCCTCAAGCGCTTCGCTCGCGCTGATCTCACGATTGGCTACACGAGCTGCGATCCCGGTTGCGTCAAGATCGCCGAGCGCATCGCTATCCGCAGTTTTGCCGCAGGCCGCCAGGCTCAGTGTCGCCGCAGAGCCAGCCAGCAGTGCGCGGCGCGAGATATCGGAATTCATCAGACGCATCCCTCCCTTTTTGCGGCTCTGCTTTGCGCGCACGGGCGGCTGCGATCAAGGGGGCGCCTTGCCAGCGCCGCCGCCATGGAACAGGAGGGGCCCATGCCGCGTATGCGCGCCGATCTCCTCTTAGTCGCTCGGGGCCTGGCCGAAAGCCGCGCCAAGGCCCAGGCTGCGATAGAAGCCGGCGGCGTGCATGCCGACGGCAAGCTAGTGGCCAAGGTGTCGGAGCTCCTGGAGAACACGGCCCAGCTGGAGATCAGGGCGGCGCATCCCTGGGTTTCGCGAGGCGGCGTCAAGCTCGAACACGCGCTGGCTTCATTCGCTATCGACCCTGGGGGGCGCGTCTGCCTTGATGTCGGCGCCTCCACCGGCGGCTTCACCCAAGTGCTGTTGGCGAGGGGCGCTGCGAAAATCTATGCAGTCGATGTCGGCCACGGACAATTGCACCAGAAGCTGCGTGATGAGCCGCGCGTCGTCGCGCTCGAACGCACGGACGCACGTGGGCTGACGCGCGAACGGATGCCGGAGCCGCCCTCGTTGATCGTCTGCGATGTGAGCTTCATTGGCGCGGCCAAGGCGCTTGCTACGCCGCTTTCGCTCGCCGCCGAGCGCGCCGATCTGGTCGTGCTGATCAAACCGCAATTCGAGGCTGGGCCTAAGGCTGGTCGAGACGGCGTGTTGGAAGAAAGCGTCGCCCGCGCGGCGGCGCAGCAGGCAATCGGCGCGCTCGATGGCCTGCAAGGCTTTGCGTTCGTTGGCGTTACCGATTCGCCCATACGCGGTGGCGACGGCAATCTGGAGCTGTTGGCGTGGTTGCGGCGCGGCTAGGCTTCGTTTTTCATCCGGGGGTGCTTCAATGTGAGAGGCGGCGTGAGCGCGCGCCTTAGCTTGAATTGAACCGCATCGCTTGCGTTGTCGCGGCGGCGGTGAGTTCGGCGAAGCGCTCGATGCGGGTTTCCGCTTCTGGCGGCGTACGCAAGAGTGCGGCGGTGCGGTGGGGTGCTGCGTGCAGGCGGCGCGCGAGCCGGCGCGCGCAGGTGGTGGGGTCATTGAACACGCGCAGCAGCGCTTCGTAACGCTCGGCGAGCGGCCATGCGGAGCGGAGTTTTTGCGTTGGGGTGTTTTGGCTTTGGCGCGCGAAGCGCGCGGTCGGCGTCGCGCGCCGCGGCGTATCCGAGAAGCAGCGGAAACTGACGCGCCAAAGCTCTGGATGTTCGGCCTCGAAACTCATGAGCTTGCGTACACGCGTACGCGAAGCCGGCCGCTGCAAGCGCGGCTCGGGTTTCGGCAAGGCCGCTGCCTCGATCAACAACAGGCGCCGCATCATCGCCTCGCCAGCGCGCAGCCAAGTTGCAATCATCTTGTACGTCACGATTGTCAACGTATTGCGCGCCGCAATTGCGCCCGGATCGCCGAACAAAGCATGCAACATGTGCAAAAACGCCGCCGCCGCGCGCCATAGATCGAGCGGCGCGGCGCGTGCGGGGGTGTCGGTTGAGGGCGGAGCGTTCATGGCGAAGGTCAGTTTATGCCCGCGCCAATTCGGTCGGATAGTTTTCGCACGCATGCTTGATTTTGCTGGGCGGGAGCGGGTTTTTCGCGGGGGTAGAGCGGAATCTATCCACGTTTTCTGGACCGCGATGCACTCGTAGCGCGCCATGTTGCCGCAAGCACTTTCATCAAGAACCCAGCAGCGTCATTCCGGGGCTCGGCGATAGCCGAGAACCCGGAACCCAGGGGAGCGTGGAGTGCAAGCCCCGCGACAGCTTTCTCTCGCAACAACGCAGCGGCGAACGGCAAAGCGTTGGCCCCTGGCTTCCGGGTTCGGCCTACGGCCGCCCCGGAATGACGGAGTTGGTTTTGTTGCAGCGGTGTTTGTGTTTGAGGTTTTCCAACTCTCCCGCCGCCGTCATTCCGGGGCGCGCGCAGTGCGAGCCCGGAATCCAGGGGAGCGTAGAACGCAACTCTCACAACGGCTTTCTCGCAACCACGCAGCAGCAAACAGCAAAGCGTTGGCCCCTGGGTTCCGGGTTCATCGCTGCGCGATGCCCCGGAAGGACGGGGTTTGGTTTTGTTGGAGCGGTGTTTGTGTTTGAGGTTTCCAGCTCCTCCGCCGTCATTCCGGGGCTCGGCGATAGCCGAGAACCCGGAACCCAGGAGAGCGTGGAGCGCAAGCCCTGCGACAGCTTTCTCTCTCAACTACGCAGTAGCAAACAGCAGAGCGGTGGCCCCTGGGTTCCGGGTTCGGCCTGCGGCCGCCCCGGAAGGACGGGGTTTGGGTTTGTTGGTGCGGTGTTTGTATTTGAGGTTTTCCGGCTCCTCCCTCCGCCGTCATTCCGGGGCGCACGAAGTGCGAGCCCGGAACCCAGGGGAGCGTAGAGTGCAAGCCGCGCGACAGCTTTCTCTCAATCACGCAGCAGCAAACAGCAAACGTTGGCCCCTGGCTTCCGGGTTCATCGCTGCGCGATGCCCCGGAAGGACGGTGCTTCATTGCTCATGCCACGGATCGTCGTGGCGGCGTAAATGCTGCGGCAGCAGGAAATCCTCGAACAGATCGCGCCATTGCGGATTGGCTTTCTCGATCAGTGCGAGCTTCCAGTCACGGCGCCATTTCTTGATTTCCTTCTCGCGCGCCAGCGCGGTGTGCATCTCTTCGTGTTGCTCCCACCAAACCAGCAGTTTGCATCCATGCTTGTTGGAGAACCCCTCGATCAGCCCCTGGCGATGCTGAAGCGCGCGGTTCATCAAATCGCTGGTGACGCCGAGGTAAAGCGTGCCATTGCGTTGGCTGGCCATGATATAAACCGCGATGCATTCGTAGCGGGCCATATTGCCGCAAGCACTTACATCAAAAACCCAGCGTCGTCATCCGGGGCGGCCGTAGGCCGAACCCGGAATGACGGGGTTGGGTTTGTGGGAGCTGTGTTTGTGTTTGAGGTTTTCCAGTTCCTCCCCCCGCCGTCATTCCGGGGCGCGCGCAGCGCGAACCCGGAACCCAGGAGAGCATAGAGCGCAGCTCTTGCGACAGCTTTCTCTCTCAACTACGCAGCAGCAAACAGCAATGCGTTGGCCCCTGGCTTCCGGGTTCATCGCTGCGCGATGCCCCGGAATGACGGGGTTTGGGTTTGTTGGTGCGGTGTTTGTATTTGAGGTTTTCCGGCTCCTCCCTCCGCCGTCATTCCGGGGCGCACGAAGTGCGAGCCCGGAATCCAGGGGAGCGTAGAACGCAACTCTCACAACAGCTTTCTCGCAACCACGCAGCAGCAAACAGCAAAGCGTTGGCCCCTGGGTTCCGGGTTCATCGCTGCGCGATGCCCCGGAATGACGGGGTTTGGGTTTGTTGCAGTGTGTTTTGTGCTTGAAGTTTTCCAGTTTCCCCCTCCGCGATCCGGACCCTAGGGGAGCGTAGAACGAAACTCCCACAACAGCTTTCTCTCAACCACGCAGTAGCAAACAGCAGCGCGTTTGCCCCTGGCTTCCGGGTTCGGCCTGCGGCCGCCCCGGAATGACGGAATTTGGTTTTGTTGCAGCGTAGTTGTGCTTGAGCTTTTCCAGCTCCCTGGCGGAGGGAGAGGAGTACGAGCGGCGCTGGAACCCTCGCCCCCCGAGAGGGGGAGAGGGCGGGGTGAAAACAAAACGCCCCGGATTGGCGTCCGGGGCGTTGGAGTTGATCGCTTGGGGGGAGATTATTTTAGTCGCGCGGGCGGTACACGCCGTCATTGCCGCGGCACATCATGATGCTTTCGCGGCGCTCGCGGCCGTAACGGTCGCTGGTGATCATTTGACCCATGCGGCAATCGCGACCGTAATCGTCGTCGCCATAACCGTAGGAAGATTCCTGGTAGGGGCCGCCTTCGAGCCCGGTTCCATCGTCGTATGGCGCCTGGCCGTCGCGATTATAGGGATCATAGGGTTCGGCGTACGGATCGGCATCGCCTTGCGCGATCTGGTTGCAGCGGGCGTTGGATCGTCCGATGGCGCCGCCGGCCGCAGCGCCGAGCACCGCGCCAAGGGCTGCGCCGTCGCCGCGATGGCCGCGTTCGGCGACATTGCTGCCTAGAACCGCGCCGGCGAGGCCCCCGAGCACGACGCCTGCCACAGTGTTGTTGTTGCGTTCGCGCTGGCATTGCTGCTGCTGGGAAACGTGTTCGTCGTGGTAAGAGCGGTATTGCTGCGCCCCCGCCTGGGGTGCGCACGCCAGCGCCGCCGCCAGGGCTGTAGCCGCGAAGAGACCTTGACCGCGCATGGGTTGCTCCTGTGTGTCTGGCGGAGTGAAGCAGACCCGACATGAACGCCAGATGAAGCATCGAAGCAGTCGCCCTGGGGCCGCCCCTCGCCGCCCGCCGCCGCCCGGCGAGGTGCGCGAACTGGCCTTAACGGCGATGGGGTCGCGTGGCGATTCCGTTGCGGAAACTCCGCTGGGGCCGATTTATGCGCTCTACGGCCTGCCTGGGGAGCGGGTCCGGGCCAATGTAGCGGGCGAACGCGCCCAGGTGCTCGAAGTGCTGGAGGCCAGCCCCGAACGACAAGCGCCTGCCTGCCGCCATTTCGGCCGTTGCGGGGGCTGTCAGCTCCAGCACTGGCAGGAAGCGCCAATGCTTGCTTGGAAGCGCGAGCAGGTGGTGCAGGCGCTCTCGCGGCGGTCCATGGGCGGGGCGATCGTGGATCAAACTGTCCAGGCCTGGGGCGCGGGACGACGGCGCGCTGCTCTGCACGCGGCGCGCGAAAACGGCCAGGTGCGCGTCGGTTTCATCGAACGCGGCGGCGCGCGTCTGACACCGATCGCGGAATGCCCGGTGCTGACGCCGGCATTGCAGGCTTGCGCTTTGCGGCTCGGACCGCTGGCGCAAGCGGCGCTGCCGCAGCGGGGAGAGATCACGCTGGCCTGCCTCGACACCGGGGCCGGCGTTGATGTCGCCATCAAAGGCGCCGGCAAAGTCGCCTCGCTCGATGGCGCCGCGCGCGAGCGCTTAGTAGCGGCAGCCGCCGAGATCGGCCTCGCGCGCTTGTCGATCGACGGCGAAACCTTGGTGACGCGCGCGGCGCCGACGCTGCTTATGGGGCGCGCATTAGTGCAACCCACGCCCGGCGCCTTTCTGCAACCGACAGCCGAGGGCGAGGAGACGTTGGCGCGCCTGGTGCTTGAGGCGTTGAGCGGCGCCCGCCGGGTGATCGATTTGTTCTCGGGCATCGGCACCTTTGCGCTGCGGCTAGCCGAGCGTGCGGAGGTGCTGGCGGTGGAAACCGATGACGATATGCTCCTGGCGCTGAAGCGCGCCGCCGATGGCGCGGGTGGGGCGTTGCATCAGGTTTCTACTCTTCGCCGTGACCTCTTGCGCACGCCGCTCTCAAGTTTGGAGATGAAGAAATTCGACGCCGCCGTGATCGATCCGCCGCGCTCAGGCGCGCGCTTGCAAGCCGAACAGATCGGCCGCGCGCCGATCCGCAAATTGGCTTATGTATCGTGCGATCCGGCCACGTTCGCGCGTGACGTGAAGGTGTTGGTCGAGTACGGATTCTCGCTGACGCGGGTCACGCCAGTGGATCAGTTCCGTTGGAGCCCGCATATCGAAATCGTGGGAGCGTTGGAGCGATGAAGAAAGATCCTCCAATGCTCGCGCCGCCGCATGAAGAGGAGGCCCCGTTCTGGAAGCGGAAGACGCTCGCGCAAATGAGCGTCGCCGAATGGGAAAGCCTGTGCGATGGCTGCGGCAAATGCTGTGTCATCAGCCTGGAGGACGCTGACACCGGGACGCTTCACCGCACCGATGTTGCGTGCAACGTGTTTGATGCGAACGCGTGCGGGTGCAGCGATTACGTCAATCGCAAGAAGTTGGCGCCCGATTGCGTGAAGCTCACGCCCAAGAACGTGCCCAAGCTCGATTGGCTGCCGCCCACCTGCGCATATCGTCTCGTGGCGGACGGACGCGATCTCTATTGGTGGCATTATTTGGTTTCCGGCGATCGCGAAACCGTACACATCGCCGGCGCCTCCGTACGCGGCCAGACCCGGCCCGAAGGCCGGTTGAAAATACCCGGCCTAATGAAACGCATCAAACAATGGCCCGAACCGCTGGAAGCGCCGCCGGAGGCGAAGAGCCAGGCTGCAAAAGCACGTAAGCCATAACGTCAACCGCATTTTGCTCCGTCATCCCGGGCTTGCGGAGCAAGACCCGGGACCCAGGGGCAAGCGCGCCGCTCTATGATCCCCTGGGTTCCGGGCTCGCACTGCGTGCGCCCCGGAATGGCGGCTTCTGATTTGCGTGGCCGTCGGTCTTACGGCTCGGGCAGAGCCCGTTCGGAAAGAAACTCTGCGCGTCCCACATCACGCGGCGGGGCTCACCCGCATCCACTGCGCCTACCTGACGCAGAGCAAGCCCCCAAAAACTTCACCCGCGGCTGCCAGCCCCCAGTCGCCAGCGGCGGTAATCGGGTCTAGCTTGGCGCTGTCCAGCGACCGAAACACCTGAGAACCCATGGCGCCCAAGACCCCGCTGCTCGACCAAGTCCAATTCCCCGCCGATCTGCGCAAGTTGGAAAAGTCCCAGCTCCGCCAACTGGCTGACGAACTCCGCGCCGAGACCATCAGCGCGGTGTCCAGCACGGGCGGGCATCTGGGCGCAGGTCTGGGGGTGGTGGAGCTCACGGTGGCTTTGCACTACGTCTTCGATACGCCGCGCGACGTCTTGATCTGGGATGTCGGCCACCAGGCCTACCCGCACAAAATCCTCACTGGCCGCCGCGACCGCATTCGTACGCTGCGCCAAGGCGGGGGGCTGTCGGGTTTCACCAAGCGCGCCGAGAGCGAATACGATGCCTTCGGCGCAGCCCACGCCGCCACATCCATCAGCGCAGCGCTCGGCTTTGCGGTGGCGCGCGACCGCGAGGGCAGGGACAACAACGTCATCGCCGTGATCGGCGACGGTTCAATGTCGGCGGGCATGGCCTATGAGGCGATGAACAATGCCGCCGAAACCACCAAGCGCTTGATCGTGGTGCTCAACGACAACGATATGAGCATCGCGCCCCCGGTTGGCGGCATGAGCTCTTACCTTGGCCGGCTGGCGTCCTCGAAAACCTACCGCGCCATCCGCAAAACCGCCAAGGCGATCACCGAACACATGCCCGCGCCGGTGCACGACGTGGTCAAGAAGGCCGAAGAATACGCGCGCACGCTAGTGACGGGCGGCACCTTTTTCGAGGAATTGGGCTTCCATTATCTAGGCCCCTTCGACGGCCACGATCTCGATACGCTCACGCTGATCCTCAACAATTCCAAGCAATTCACCGATCGCCCGGTGCTGGTGCATGTCGTCACCAAGAAGGGCAAGGGCTATGCGCCAGCCGAAAGTGCGGCCGACAAATATCATGGCGTGGCCAAGTTCAACGTCGTCACCGGCGAGCAGGCGAAGGGCGCGAGCGCGCCGTCATACACCAAGGTGTTCGGGCAAAGCCTGATCCGCGAAGCGGAGAAGGACGACAAGATTCTCGCCGTCACCGCGGCGATGCCGTCTGGCACCGGGCTTGACCTGTTCGGCGAACGCTTTCCCGAGCGCACATTCGATGTCGGCATCGCCGAGCAGCACGCGGTGACGTTCGCGGCGGGCTTGGCGGCCGACGGCATGAAGCCGTTCGCGGCGATCTATTCGACATTTCTGCAGCGCGGCTACGATCAGGTTGTCCACGACGTGGCGATCCAGAAACTGCCAGTGCGTTTCGCACTCGACCGTGCGGGCCTAGTCGGCGCCGACGGCCCCACGCATGCGGGCAGTTTCGATGTCGGCTATCTGGGCGCGTTGCCGGGTTTCGTGCTCATGGCCGCTGCCGACGGCAACGAACTCTCGCGCATGGTGGCCACGGCCGCGCGGATCGACGATGCGCCCAGCGCCTTCCGTTATCCGCGCGGCGACGCTGACGGCGTTCTCGGCGCTGACGCGCATCTGCCGCTGGAAATTGGGCGCGGACGCGTTGTGCGCGAGGGAACCTCGATCGCGCTCCTGAATTTCGGCGCGCGCATGAGCGAAGCGATCAAAGCCGCCGACAAACTCGCCGCCATGGGGCTCTCCACCACGCTCGCCGACGCGCGCTTCGCCAAGCCGCTCGACGAAGATCTGATCCGTCGCCTGGCGCGCGAGCACGAAGTGCTGCTCACCATCGAGGAGGGCGCAGCTGGCGGCTTCGGCGCTTTCGTGCTGCACTTCCTGGCGCGCGATGGGCTGCTCGACCGCGGCCTGAAAATCCGAACGCTGACGCTGCCGGATGTGTTCCAGGACCACGACAAGCCGGAAGTGATGTACGCCGCTGCGGGGCTGGATGGGGATGCAATCGCGCTGGCCGCGACGCTGGCGCTGGGGCGGGGCGTGGCGGAGGCGCGGGCTTAGGGGGTTACTCTGCCGGCACTGCGTGACGCCGCAGCATCTCACGCATTTTTAGATTACCGACGACAATGTTGCGCTCGTCTTCAATGAGGCGGAGAAGTTCTGCGCGCGTAGCTTTCCTAGGAACGCCCTGCGTCCGTTCAAACAATCCATAGAATATTTCAGTCAATACCGACTTGGTTGCTGACCTTTGCCGGGCCAGCGTATCCAGTGCGCGATGAAACGCATCGTCGCTTGGCAAGGCTGATTTCAATCTCGATATCATTTCGGATAAATCTACAGCCCCACTACCCGCTGCGGCTAAAGGCGCTGGCGCTTTGCGCAGCCGCCGAAAGAAATCCACAATGCTCATGTCATCGTGGTCCGCGAGAATCCCTACCAATTTATGAATCGTGGGATTGGGCGCGCGAGTACTTGTTTCAGCTTCGGCAGCCGCAATGAGTGCTTCCAGTCGAAGTCTCAGGTCACGGACTTTTTCGGTCAAAGTCGCTGTTCCACCTCTCTGCCCAGGCGTTCAAAAATCTGCTTTGCGCCCGCTTTTCGTACGTAGGCCACTCCGTTGCCCGCATAATTAGATATGTCTGCTGTGCGGGGAATTGAACCTGCTACTAGCACAAAATCCTCGCGCTTCCAAACCAACTTGCCATAGCTGATTAGGCGATCCCGAGTGCGTTTTTCCCCTATGAGTTTGTCGCCGCCCTGGTAGACGATCGACGGCACGATCCCGATGACCTTTAGCCGTGGGAACACAGATTGGCTCATCCGCTCGACTTGAGCGAGGAAGTACTCAGCAGCCTGGGCCGACATGTCGTCGAGCGTGGTGGGGACCAACAGGTGGGTGCTGGCGCAGAGCCCGTTGATGGAGCCGGTTGTAAGGCGTGGCGGGCAATCAATCAGTATTGCGCCGTACTTTTCCTGGTAAACGGGTTGGCGCAATAGATTGCAGAGGCGGTACATAAGGTCGCCGTTCCCGGCATGCATCCAGTCCGCCATTAGATTGTTCTCAATTGTGGCGAACGGATAATTCGTCGGATAGATGGAGATGTTCTCCAGTTCGCGACGCATCTCGCGCGCGTAGAGCGGCGGATCGATGAGCGGACTTTGCGGGCTGATCAGAATGTCGGCGGTGAGGTCGGGGTCGGTGTACCCAGCCTCACGCCGGATCGTTTGCGAAAGCGAGCCCTGATAATCGAAGTCGATCAGCAACACCGGTTTCTGAGATCGGTCGCGAAAATACGCCGCCAAGTTCGCGGCGATCGTCGTTTTTCCTACGCCGCCCTTCATGTTTGCAATGGTGATGATCGGAATTCCGTTGGTATTAGGAAAGGCGGGTTGGCTCGGCGCACGAAGTTCCCAAATCGTCCTTTCATCTGGAATGGTCCGGCCTTCGGGGTTGGGCGGCGGCGGGGGCGGCGGGGGCGCTCCGAACAGCCTTCGCCAGAGTCGCCTCATCGATCTCATGAACCAGCGAAGAAAGCTCCATAACCGATGCAAGAAATCGATGATGGGGTTCAGCGCCGTGGCAAGCGCCGCGACGGCGAGGATTGCGATGATGCCTATCTCAACAATGGGCCTAAATCGCGCATCAACGTTCACAAGAATAGTCGAAAGTACGCCTCCGGCGTCGCTATCCATGACCCCCCTCCATTCCGCGTCACCACGGACGTTAACAGACTGCAAGACTTCGACAACCTTACGTCGAGGGGGAAGTTGACCTCACCACCGGTTAGTCCTACTTGGTCCAAGTATGTCGATCCAGATGAACATCGCCGAGGCCAAGGCGAAATTGTCGGCCTTGGTGGAGGCCGCGCTCCGGGGCGAGGATGTGGTGCTGGCGCGCGGCGGCGAGCCGGTGGCGCGCATTGTGTCGCTGGCGCCGGCGCCGGCGCGGCGCCCGAACCTGCTGGCTCAATTGGGCTATCCGGATGTGGAGGAGGCCGCGTTCGATCCCGAGCCGGAAATCGCCGCCGCCATCGCCGCGCCATTGGAGCCCGGCCAGCGCCGATGAGCGGCCTCCTGTTGGACACCCACGCGTTGATCTGGTGGTCGGCGCGCAGCCCTAGGCTATCGGCTGCTGCGCGCGAGGCGATAACAAGCCATATCGGCGCGGTATGGGTCAGCGCCGCCTCGATCTATGAAGCCGACTACAAGTCCCGCGTCGGGCGCATACCGCCGTTGCCGGTCCCCACCATCGATATCGTGCACGCGGAGGGTTTCCTGAGCCTGCCGATCACCGACATTGACGCAGCCCAGGCAGCGGCTTTCGCCATGGCGCACGCCGACCCTTTCGACCGCTTGATCGCTGCCCAGTCTCAGACCAACGACATGATCGTCGCCACCAAGGATGCGGAAATCGCCGCAATGGGCTCACGGGTGGTGTGGTGATTGACTTCGGCGCAGCACTCCCTCAAAAGCCCCGCTTCACGCGGCGGCCTCGGCTTTCCGCGCATACTGGGTGACGGGCGAACCGCCAGGGCAGTCGCGGCTTCTTTGTGAAGCCGCCGGGCCCCGTCAGAGAAGAAGGCGCAAACCGCGCATGACGAAGCGTATCCAAGCCAAATACAAGTCGGACCGCCGTTTCGGCCAGAACCTCTGGGGCCGTCCGAAATCACCAGTCAACAAGCGCCAGTACGGCCCGGGCCAACACGGCCAACGCCGCAAGGGCAAGACCTCTGACTTCGGCCTGCAATTGGTCGCGAAGCAGAAGCTGCGC